>NZ_DATBQF010000056.1:0-139312 GCF_036560965.1 Methylosinus sp.
TCCACCGCCGTCTTCATATTGTCGTAGATGCCGCGCGTGCAGGCGCCCCTGAAGAAGGTAAAGGCGCGATCATGCGCGTCGAAAACCATCTCCTGCGTCTCACGCGGATAGGCGCGAACGAAAGGCATGCGGCTGTGGCACAGACGCATGTGCGCCACCTTCACGGTCGTCGTCACGCCGTCGAGCACAACGATCTCGTGGCTCCAGTCGAACTGGTAGGCTTCGCCCGGCTCGAAGCTCAGCGGCACATAGGCGGCGGCTGTCAGCGCGCCTTGCTCGCTGCGCCATTTGCGCGCGCAGCGACGCACGGCGTCATAGCCGCCCGCATAGCCGAGACCGCTCAGATCTTCGAAAATACGGATCAGGGTCAGCCGCTCGCGCGGCGCCTTCTTCTCGTTTTCCGCGAGAACCTCATCGAGCTTGTCCGACCAAGGCCCGAGCTTTGGAAACGGCTGATTGTCGCGCTCGTAAGCGAAGGACGTCGCCTCCGACCGCAGCGCCTTGCGGACCGTGTTCCGTGAAATGCCCAGATCGCGAGCGATCTCCTTGATCGTCTTGCCCTTGACGAAATGCTCGCGACGGATTCGTCCGATCGTCTCCACAATCAACATCCCCCACCGCCCGCCGTTTCAACCAAAACGGGCAGACTGTCCGGACTTCACCAGAGGGGGTCAATTTTCAACGCCGATTCCCCTCGTATGGGGGTCAAACTTGCACGCCGAATAACACCTGCGGGCGCTTCTGGAAAAGTCCCCCGACGCCGATTTCCTTCGCGAGATGATCGGCTTCGCCGCCGAGCGGCTGATGGAGCTGGAGGTCGGCGCGAAGACCGGCGCCGCGCGCGGCGAGCGCTCGTCCGATCGGCTGGCCCAGCGCAACGGCTATCGCGATCGCGACTGGGAGACCCGCGCCGGAACGGTGGAGCTGCGCATCCCCAAGCTCCGCAAGGGAACCTATTTTCCCTGCTTCCTCGAGCCGCGGCGCGTGGCCGAGAGGGCGCTGACCGCGGTGATCCAGGAGGCCTATGTCCAGGGCGTCTCGACCCGCTCCGTCGACGATCTGGTGAAAGCCATGGGCGGCTCCGGCGTCTCCAAGAGCCAGGTCAGCCGGCTCTGCGAGGAGATCGACGAAAAGGTCAAAGCCTTTCTCGATCGCCCGATCGAAGGCGATTGGCCCTATGTCTGGATCGACGCGACTTACGTCAAAGTCCGCCAGAACGGCCGCATCGTCTCGGTGGCCGTCATCGTCGCTATCGGCGTCAACAATGACGGGCGGCGCGAGGTGCTCGGCATGGACATCGGCCCTTCGGAAGCCGAAACCTTCTGGACCGATTTTCTGCGCAAGCTCCGGCGGCGCGGCCTGCGCGGCGTCAAGCTCGTCGTCTCCGACGCCCACGAGGGCATAAAAGCCGCTGTCGCCAAGGTGATGCACGCCGGCTGGCAGCGTTGCCGGGTGCACTTCATGCGCAACGCGCTCGCCCATGCCGGCAAGAGCGGCCGCCGGGTCGTTTCCGCCTTCATCGCCACGGCTTTCGCGCAGGACGACGCCGACGCCGCCAAAATGCAGTGGCGCAAGGTCGCCGATCAGCTCCGCCCCACCTTGCCAAAGCTCGCCGTTCTCATGGGCGAGGCGGAACAGGACGTGCTCGCCTACATGACCTTTCCCAAGGACCATTGGCAGAAGATCTATTCGACCAATGGTCTCGAGCGGGTGAATGGCGAGATCAAACGCCGCACAGAGGTCGTCGGCATCTTTCCCAACGAGGACGCCATCACCCGTCTCGTCGGCGCGATCCTGCTCGAGACGAACGATGAATGGGCCGTGCAGCGCGGTCGCTACATGACGCTGGAAACCATCGCGTCTTTGAGCGATGATCCCATCGTCAGGCTGTCCGCTGTGACCGCCTGATCCTGCCGGCCAAAGCCGGAAATCCCAGTGTCCGCCTCGATCCAGTTACACCACGCTCTGGGGCACGATCGATCAGACGGCTGTTTTTTGTCGTCCTTGCCCCTTCTCGAAGACGAAGCATTGAAAAGCGTCGGCGCTGGTCAATCTCGAAGGAGATTCATTGGAAGGCTTGCAGAGAAGATGTTTGGAAGCCTTCCAGCACATCAGCGCCGTGCGGGGCCCCGATCGTCGCCGCGCAACATCTTCTATGTGGTGCGATCGATCTCGTCGCGTCCGCCCTGCGAGGGGAGCGCTCGTGCTCGATCATCAGAATGCATCGGCGTCGACGGCTCGTGCGTCGAACGTAGCATCGACAGAATGCGCTCGGCCCAGAAGCGCGAATCGCCTTCCGGATCGACACGGAGATCATAGCTGTCCGGCGGAACGAAAAGGCGATTCGTGTCAGCGAAGCGCCCTTCTCGAATGCGATCCACCCATATGACGAAATCCGCTCCGAACGCCGAACGAGTCTGAGGCGTAGGGCAGACGAAATCGGCGATCGCCACGCCGCCCGCATCGACGACACGATCGCATAGCCAACCCATGCGGCGCGCGTGCTCGATCCGATCCGCGACGGAAAACCCCAAATCTTTCGAAATATTCGCGCGAACGTCGTCGGCATTGAAGACCACCGCCTTCAGAAGCGGCGCGAGCATTCTGGTCAAGGTGGTTTTTCCGGCTCCCGGCAAGCCCATGATCAAAATTTTATCGTGCATGGCATGTCTCTCGATGACGAGCGTCGTATCGACCAGTCTTTGTCCGAGAAGGACGGCGCGCTGATCTTTCCTTCAAATTTCGTCCGATCGAGATGCGCGACCCGAAGAACGCGTCGGCGACCGATCCACCAACGCGCCAAACGTCGCATCCCATATCGCTAAGACGTGCGAGGGTAGAGACGCGCGCCAAAAAATGGATCTCGAACAGCGATTTTCGTTCGCCGATCGAATGATCGGAGCCGTTTTCCTGGCGAGCCAGCAGCGCGGAGCGTTTCATGCACGGATGTCGGGTCGACATTTTTCATGGCGTTTTCGACCCGGCTCGAACGTCTTACCCGCTGACGGAGAGTCCGAACGAACCGAATGGCGCTGTGGAAGGAGGCTGTCGATGAAGCCTGGACGAATCGCCCCGCCGTGGATCGCCACAATACGCAGGAAGCCTGTCCCCCTTCGCGCCGAAGACTTGTCGAGACGCGAAATCTGGCCGGAGTTCGGGGAATCCCTGTGTGTCATCGAGGCCGAGGCGCCGGGACTTCGGCTTGCCGATTGGACTGCCGGACGGACTGAGGAGCTCATGGAACTGGCGACACGCCACGGCGCCGTTTTGTTGCGAGGCTTTTCCTTGACCGATGTGCAGGATTTCGAAAAATGCGTCGAGAATACATGCGGAGCGGCGCTCGAATATCGCTTTCGCGCCTCGCCGCGAACGGAGATCGGCCACAACGTCTATACGGCGACAGATTATCCGGCGGACCAGAGTATATTTCCTCACAATGAGCATGCCTATTCGCCAATGTGTCCGAATTATCTCGTTTTCTTTTGCCAGACGCCGCCGCTCCAAGGAGGCGAAACGCCGATCGGCGACAATCGATGGATCACCAGCGCCATCGACCCAGCGGTGAAGTCCGAGTTCTTGCGACGAGGCGTCCTCTATGTCCGCAACTATGGAGCAGGATTTGGTCTGCCGTGGCAAACCGTTTTTCAGACCAATGATCCAACAGATGTCGAACGCTATTGCGCCAGCATCGGCGTCGAAGCCGAATGGGTGTCTGAAGGCCGATTGCGCACTCGCCAGGCGGGACCCGCGATGATTCGCCATCCTCGGACAGGCGACGAAATCTGGTTCAATCACGCGACCTTTTTTCATGTCACGACTCTCCCGCCTGTCGTGAGAAAATCGCTGCAGGCGGAGTTCGCAGAACAAGATCTTCCCACTCAGACCTACTATGGCGACGGGGCGCCGATCGAACCGGAGTCGTTGGAGCATCTTCGCGGCGTCTATCGTGGGGCGATGCGCATGTTCACCTGGCGCGCGAACGACGTGCTCGTTCTGGACAATATCCTCGCAGTGCATGCGAGGACGCCTTTTTCCGGGCTGCGACGTGTGCTCGTGGCGATGGGCAAGGCCTTTCGGCCGCATGACTGGGCGATCGAATGGCGAGAGAACGCATGATCGTCTCTCGAAGACTAATCGAGCGCGACTCGAGTTTTTTAGGCGCGTTTCGCTGTCCTCATGCGTCTACTCCTCGAGACAGATCGAAGGCGAATCGCGGTCGACCCAATCGATAATGGGCTTCGCCTCGGCATGGGGCGCTGATCGGTCAGCCTATCGAATTGTTCGAAACGAAATATGGACTCAAGGTCATGGCGTCGCACTCCTTGCATTCCGACAAGAATGTCACACAAGGCGCAGTCATGGCTGGCGCGCCGGTAGAAGATGCTTTGCCGGCGGTAGAGCAATTTTCCGCCGAGGCGGATAGCGCAGCGGCCGCGTCGTCCGAAGTTCGTTGGCGACCGTCCTATCCTATCTTCGGCAATGAATATCTCGACCGACAAGAGGCGATCGAATCGAATGCGCGAACCTATCCGCGTCGTCTTCCCCTGGCCTTGAAATCCGGCCGTGGAATTCGCGTGTGGGACGTCGAGGGACGAGAATATATCGATTGTCTGGCAGGAGCCGGCGCTCTCGCGCTCGGCCACAATCATCCTGTCGTCGTCGAGGCGATTCAGAATGCATTGAGCGAAGAAGTGCCTTTTCAGACGCTCGATTTGCCGACTCCACTCAAAGATCGTTTCATCCGCGAGCTCTATGAGAGCTTGCCACCGCCTTTCGAAAAGCAATTCAAAATTCAGTTTTGCGGGCCATCGGGCGCGGACGCCATCGAGGCGGCTCTGAAGCTCGTGAAGACCGCGACCGGCCGCCGTGGGTTGCTCGCTTTTCACGGCGCCTATCACGGCATGACGCTCGGCACGATGAGCGTGAGCGGAGAAAGCGTTCCAAAGGCGGCGATTGGCGGTCTGTCGGCGGAAGTGCAGTTTCTCCCCTTTCCGTCGGATTATCGCTGCCCGTTCGGCATTGGCGGTCAAGCCGGCGCAGATATCGGTCTGCGCTATATCGAAACGATTCTCGATGATCCCAATAGCGGCGTTCTTCTTCCGGCAGGAATGCTCTTGGAAGTGATCCAGGGCGAGGGCGGCGTCAATTGCGTTCCCGACGCCTGGCTACGCGACATTCGCTGCTTGACCGAGCGCTACGGAATTCCCCTGATCATCGACGAGGTTCAGACCGGACTCGGGCGAACAGGTCGCCTCTATGCGTTTCAACATGCGGGCGTAACGCCGGACGTTCTCGTCTTGTCGAAGGCCATCGGCGGTGGTCTGCCGCTCTCGGTGGTTCTCTATCGACGCGATCTCGATCTCTGGCGGCCCGGCGCCCATGCAGGAACGTTTCGTGGCAATCAACTCGCCTTTGTCGCGGGCGCGGCGACGATACGCTACGTGCGCGAGCAAGGCCTCGACGTCAATGCGGCGGAGATGGGGGGCGTGCTGCGCGCGGAGCTCGAAGCGATCGCCAGGGAAGAATCCTGTATCGCCGATGTGCGCGGGCGCGGCTTGATGATCGGCGTCGAGGTCGTCGAGGAAAGTCGCGACGGCGCGATCGCTGCTCGTCCATCCTCATCCGGGAAATTGTCCCGCGCAATTCAGCATGAATGCTTGCGTCGTGGCTTGCTCGTCGAGCTTGGTGGAAGAAACAGCGCGGTGGTGCGAATGCTGCCGCCGCTTATTCTCGCACTAAGCGACGTCGAAGCAATCGTCGATCGCTTTCGCGACGCGGTGAGAGCCGCCGCCAGAGGCGCGGCGAGCGCCTGACCCGTTCCGCATCACGCATCGCTTCGAATGCGCGGGTCGAGAAGGATGCGTCGAATATAACGAGGAGGTATCGATCATGGCATGGGAAGAAGACGAGAGCTTGATCTACAATGTGGTGGTGAACCACGAGGAGCAGTATTCGATCTGGCCCGAATACAAGCAAGTTCCGAACGGCTGGCGCACAGTCGGCAAAACCGGTCTCAAAGCCGATTGCCTCGCTTATATCAAAGAGGTCTGGACCGACATGCGGCCCCTCAGCCTTCGCAAGCAGATGGACGGTGAGGCGGCCCCCAAGGTCTGATCGGCGGACAACGTGGCTCCGTCGCCGCGTCTTCCGCGGCTCATCCCGAGCGAGCCGATCTCATAGACGGTGTTTGACGCCGCCGCGCGCAGAAACCTTTGCGTCGCTGGCGACGTCAGACGTCTAATGGCGGAGAAGCGAGACGTGACTAGGTCGGACAGCTATCGCGTCGACGAGCGCGATCAACTTTCGCCAAATGAATTCATGCGCGACTATGTGGCGATGCGACAGCCCGTCGTCTTGCGCGGGGCGCTGAAGCATTGCGATGCGCTATCGGATTGGACGCTCTCGAGCTTACGCGAAAGAGCAGGGAGCCGCTTCATCACCTTGAAGGCATGGAATGCGTCGGGCATATGCGTGACGAAATCTCGCTTGGACTCGTATATCGACGCGCTCGACGAATATGACCGCGCGCTCGACGCCGGCGTCGCGGCTGCTGCGCCGGCCTATCTCCACGATATTCCGCTGACCAGCGTGATTTGCGACGCCGCCGTCGATCTGGCTCCATTCCCGAAGCAGTTTTTTCCGAAATGGTATGGCGCCGATTGGACGACATTCGCTCAAATGTTCCTCGGCCCGACGGGAAGCGTCACGCCGCTGCATTTCGATTGTCTTCTCACTCACAACCTCTTCTTCCAGGTCTGTGGTCGCAAGCGCTTCATCTTGCTTCCGCAGGAGGAGCGCGCAAAATGCTATCCGCGTGACTGGCGCTGGTGCCGTGTCGATGCGGAAAAGCCGGACATCGACCGCTTTCCGCTGTTCAATGAAGCGCGGCGCGGCGAAGTTGTCGTCGGCCCGATGGATCTTCTTTATTTGCCGCCGGGAACGCTGCATCAAGTGCGAAGCCTCGATCGGTCGCTGTCCTTCAATGTCGATTGGCATACGCGTCGCAGCGTCGCGAGCGGAGCGCTCGCCTTGCTCGAAGGCATGCCGCTCGAGAATGTCTACTACAATCTTCTCATCGCGCTAGGACTCTGGGGCGGCGTCCCGGCGCGCCATATCCTGCCATACTACAAATCATATCTCAGCTACATTTCCTGATTTCTAACGAGCTCGGACGCGGCGGCGAGCATCGAGGTTGGCGGCATGACCTTGCATTCGACGGAAATAAGAGGCGCGCGTCCCGGCGCGCATGTCGACAATCTCGTGGATCTCCTGCGCTCTCGCGCAGAGGCGCAGCCGACGAAGACCGCCTATGTCTTTTTGGATGACGGCGAGCGCGAAGGCGCACGCTATAGCTTCGAGGATCTCGATCGCCGCGCGCGCGCGATCGCCGCTCGGCTCATCGCAGAAGGCGCGAGAGGCGAGCGCGCTCTGCTGCTCTATCCGCCGGGCCTCGCCTATATCGAAGCCTTCATGGGCTGCCTATATGCCGGCGTCGTCGCGGTTCCCGCTTATCCTCCGTCGGGACGCCATTTCGAGAGGCTCAGCGCGATCTATCGCGACTCCCAACCGTCGGTGATGCTGACGACGGAGGAAATGCGCTTACGCTTCGCGGCGAGTGACGAAAAAGGATTTCCCGGCGCCTCGGCCCGCTGGATCGCCACCGACGACATTGAATGCGGCGGAGCGCTCGACTGGCGGTCCTTCTCGCCGGCCGCGCAGGACGTCGCCTTTCTCCAATACACGTCCGGCTCGACCGCCGAGCCGCGCGGCGTGATGATCACCCACGCCAATCTGTTGAGCAATCAGGCGCTGATCGAGGCGAGCTTCGGACATGACGCCGCTTCGGATCTCGTCGGCTGGCTCCCGCTCTATCACGACATGGGGCTGATCGGGAATGTGCTGCAACCGCTCTATGTCGGCTCCACCGCCTATCTGATGTCGCCTATGGCTTTTCTCGCCAAGCCGCTGCGTTGGCTGAAGGCGATATCGAACTATGCAGCGCGGACGAGTGGTGGTCCGAACTTCGCCTATGATCTCTGCGTGCGCAAGATCACAGAAGAGGACAAGCGCGATCTCGATCTCGGCGCGTGGCGCATCGCATTCAGCGGCGCCGAGCCGGTGCGTTCAAATACGTTGGAGCGCTTCGCGCACGCTTTTGCCGATTGCGGATTTCGGCGGGAGGCGTTCACGCCATGCTATGGGCTGGCGGAAGCCACGCTCGTCGTGACGGCGCCGGCGCAGGGACATTCGCCGCCTGTGATCGAGCTCGACAGAGCCGCCCTGGAAAATGGCCGCGCGCTGCGCGCGACGGGCGGGAAGACGCAGTCTTTCGTCGGCTGCGGACAGGTGTGGCCGGGCTATGATGTGGCGATCGTCGATCCGGATCGCCGAACGCGGAGCGAGCCCGGCGTCGTTGGTGAAATCTGGGTCGCGGGCCCCGGCGTCGCGCGCGGCTATCGTGGCAAGCCCGAGGATACGGCGCGCGTGTTCGAAGCGCGAATCCTCGGCGAGGACGATCGCAATTATCTGCGGACCGGCGATCTCGGATTCTTCGACAAAGGCGATCTATTCGTCGCGGGTCGGTTGAAGGACCTGATCATTGTCGCGGGACGGAACTTTCATGCTCACGATGTCGAATCCGCGATCGAGCAGAGCGTGGCGGGCGTCCGTCCCGGTTGTTCCGCCGCCTTTGCCGTCACCGAGGACGATGATGAGCATCTCGTCGTCGTCGCCGAGCCGGATCGCGCGGTCGCGGGAGCGGATGACACCGCCTATGGCCACGTTCTGAGCCGCATTCGTCGCGCTGTCGCGGAAGACGTAGGGATCGAGCCGGCGCATGTCGCGCTTGTTCGTCCCGGCTCGGTTCCAAAGACATCGAGCGGCAAGCTGCGTCGGGCCGATTGTCGTCGTCGATTTTTGAACGAGGAATTGGCGATCGTTGCGCGATGGGACCGCCCGGCGACGCTGGACGCGGCGCCGGGCGATCGCGACGCCGGATCGAAATCGCAAGCATTTTTGTGGCGTGCGATGAGCTTCATCGGTGCGCGACAGCGCGCCGAGATGATCCGCAGCTTTCTGCTCGCGAGCGTCGCGGAGCTGCTCGCCATTCCAGCGAGCGAGCTTTCGGATGCGACCTCGCTCGCTCAGACGGGGCTGAGCTCCATGCGCATTGTGGAGCTCAAGCACCGTATCGACGCCGCGCTCGACATCGATACGCCGATCGAGCTTCTGCTCTCGGACGTGACCGCGGCCGGCGCTGCAGATACGCTGTTGAGAATCTCCGAGGGAGAGGCCGGCGAGCGTCGCGATAGCATGAAGCGCGAACGGGATTCGTCTAGGCTGTCCTTCAGCCAGAGGGCGATGTGGACGATACATCGGCTCGATGGCGCGAGCCAAGTATACAATCTTCATCTCGCGATGCGGTTCGAGACGCCGATCGACGCAGCGCGCTTATGCGCTGCAATCGAGCGGTTGGTGGAGCGACACACGCAGCTCAGGACGATCTATCGGACGCGTGTCGACGATGGAGCGGCGGAGCCGATCGTGCTGGACCGCGCTCCCGACATTATGCGAATTCAGATCGCCTCGCATTGGAGCGAGGCGGAGCTGCGCGCGGAAATGTCCGCCGAGGCGCATCGGCCATTCGACATAGAGAGCGAGGCGCCGCTGCGCGTCATGCTCTATCGGCTGGCGAATGAGCGATGCGCGCTATTGTTCGTCGCGCATCATATCGCGCTCGATCAATGGTCGTTGGTGCTGCTGCTGGACGATCTCGACCGGCACTATCGGACGCAGACCGATTCCGCCGACGCTGCCGAGCGATCCGGCGCCAGCTACGACTCGCTCGTCGTCCGTGAAGCGGACTATTTCGTATCCGCGGCGGCGGAGGACGATTGGGCCTATTGGCGCGAGCAGCTCGCTGGTCCTCTCCCAATTCTCGCGCTCCCTCGCGATGGCCGTCGGGACGGCGAACGGGACTATCGAGGCGGTTCCGCTCCTCTCCTGCTCGATCGCCATGTGACCGGTGATTTGAAGGCGCTCGCAAAGCGCAATGGCGTCAGCCTCTATTCCGTATTGCTGACCATCTATTTCGTTCTGCTGCAGCGGCTCGGCGGTCAGAGGGACATCATCGTCGGCGGCGCGACGAGCGGACGTCTCGAACGATCGTCGGCGGCGATCATCGGCAATTGCGTCAATGCGGTCGCCCTTCGGTCGAAGGTCGATCCGGGCGAGCGCTTCGTCGAGCTGCTGCGGCGTGTGAATGATCGCGTGAAAGGCGCGATCGTTCATCAGCGGCTCCCGTTTCAGCTCATCGTCGAGCGCATCAAGCCGGCGCGCATGGAGGACCAATGGCCAATCTTTCAGACATGGTTCGTCCTGCAGCAGGCGCAAGGCGCAACGCATAGCGCGGCGCCCATTCTCGCGCTCGGCGAGGAGACGGGCACGATCGATCTGCTCGGCACATCCGCGGAGCCTGTCGCATTGACCGACCGCGTGGAAATGTTCGATTTGAAGGTGATGGCGGCGGAGCATGACGAGCAGCTCGTTCTGTCCTTCCAATATCGCAAGCAGGCGTTTTCTCGATTTGCGATCACCTCTATGGCGGAGCGTTTCGCGAGGCTCGTCGACGCCTTTCTCGGATCGCCGAATGCATCTGTCGGGGATGTGAGCATGCTCGCCGACTCGGAGAGGCGAGCGATCATGGCGGCGTCGACGGGTGACCATCTGCAATGGAGCGGCGCTGCGCTTCTCCACAACATCATCGGTAGAAGCGCGCGACCAGATGATCTCGCGGTCGTCGCCGATGACGCTACACTTACTTATCGCGAATTGGATCGGCGCTCCAATCAAATCGCGAGACTGCTGCTGCGGCATGGCGTTGGGCCGGATGCGCCTGTCGGCGTGCTGCTCGATCCTGGACCCGACTATGTGGCGGCCGTCGTCGGCGTTCTGAAGGCGGGCGGCGCTTTCGTTCCGCTCGATCCGGCCTATCCGGACGAGCGGCTCGCCTACATGCTCCGCGACTCGAAAGCACGAGCTTTGATTTCGACACGAGGCCGCGAGTCTCCGGCCGGCGCGGTTCCGATCGTCCTTATCGAGCGCGATGCGCTCGCAGATATCGTCGCCGACCCCGTCGATGTCGCCATACATCCCGATCAACTCGCCTATATCGTCTATACCTCCGGCTCCACCGGGCACGCCAAGGGCGTGATGGCGACCCATCGAAATGCGGCGGCCTCGCTGCTCGCGCGCTGTCAATTCTACCTTGCGCCGCCGACGGACTTTCTGCTTCTGTCGTCGCTTTCCTTCGACAGCTCGTTCGCAGGCCTGTTCTGGACGCTCGCCCGTGGCGGACGGCTTCATCTCGTGTCGGAGTCGAGGCGTCGCGATCCTTATGCGCTCGTGGAGCTCATCGACGGCAGGAAAATTTCGCATCTGCTCTGTCTTCCGTCGCTCTATCGGGAGCTGCTGGGCGTCATGGCGGATGGACGGGGCGCGACGCTACAGTGTTGCATAGTGGCGGGCGAAGCCTGCCGGCGCGATGTCGTCGAGCGTCACCTTGTGATCGTCCCGCAGGCGGCGCTCTACAATGAATATGGTCCAACGGAATGTTCGGTGTGGTGCGCCGCCGGCGAAATCCGGGCCGCCGACGCGCGATCGACGAGTGTCGGCATCGGACGCGCGGTTGCAGGGACAAGGGTCGTCATCGTCGACGATAGAGGCGGGCTGACGCCGCTCGCAGTGGCGGGCGAGCTCTATGTCGGCGGCGCGGGCGTTGTCCGTGGCTATTTCAATCGACCCGATCTCACAGCGGAAAAGTTCGTGCCCGATCCGTTCGGCGCTGCTGGCGAGCGGCTGTATCGAAGCGGCGATCGCGCGCGATATCGCGGCGATGGGGTGCTGGAATTTCTGGGGCGTGACGACGACCAGGTGAAGATACGGGGTCATCGCGTCGAGATCTCGGAAGTCGAAGAGGCGCTGTCGCATCTGCCGGACGTTCGGGAAGCGGCGGTCGTCGCCAGAGCCGACGCGGCAGGTGACATGCGGCTCATCGCCTATGTCGTGGGGGTCGGCGATATTGATTCGAGAGAGGTGAAGGATGCGGTTCGCCGCGCGGCGCCCGACTATCTGACGCCGCAATTCATCGTTCCTGTGGGTCGCTTGCCGCGGCTCGAGAATGGAAAGATCGATCGCAGATCGCTGCCCACGCCGGATCTCGACGCGCTTATCGACGATCGCTTCGTCGCGCCCGTGGGGGAGGCGGAGACGCTGGTCTGCGTCGTCTTCGCCGAAACGCTGGGGCTCGCGCGCGTCGGCGCGGAAGATGATTTCTTCGATCTTGGCGGAGACTCAATTCGCGCTATTCAGGCGGCGAGTGGATTTCGGTCGAAAGGCTATCGAGTCGCGCCGCGCGACATCTTCCAGCATCCGACTGCCGTGTCGCTGGCGATGCGTCTTCGGCCGACGACGGAGCTAGAGATAGCTGCGACGGGAGATCGGCAAGCGGCGCCCTTCGCGCTGGACCCGTGCGACGTCGAGCGCGTGACACGTCTCCATGACGATGTCGTCGACGTCTATCCACTCACTCCGATGCAGGAAGGACTGCTGTTCCATGCGATCTCGCAGAGTGGAACGGGCCTGTATCTGATGCAGGATCGCTATGAGATCAAAGGCAGGCTCGATGTCGACGCCTTTGCCGACGCATGGCGCAGCGTGGTGACGCGACACGATATATTGCGCAGCTCTTTCGACTGGTCGGGGGAAGGACGTCCGTGCCAGATCGTGCATCATTCGGCGATATTGCCCTTCGAGACGAATGATCTGAGCGCTTTATCGGAGGAAAAGCAGATCGAGGAGATCGATCGCGATCTCGCCGCAGAGCGCGCGCGCGGCTTCGATCTATCGGCCGCGCCGCTGATGCGCATTCGCGTTTATCGTCTCGCCGCGGCGCGACATATTTGTGTGCGGAGCTTTCATCACATCATCCTTGACGATTGGTGCACGTCGCCGCTGATCCTCGACGTTCGCCGGCACTATGCCGCAGCCTCGAGAGGCGAGCGGATCGAGCCGCCGAGGCCACCGCAATTCAGGCGCTATATCGAATGGATCGAGGCGAAGAGCCTGGATGCGGCGGAGAAATTCTGGCGCGGCTATCTGGACGGCTTTGTCGAGCCGACGCCGCTCGTCGGCGGGCGGCGGCCACAGGCTGATGCGGCCACGCTGGTCGAGGATGTGATCGTCGATCTTCCCGACGACATCTATGATCTAGCGAAAGCGCTCGCCCTGCGCAATCGGCTCACCATGAACACTTTTGTCCAGGGGGCGCTCGCTCTTACGCTCGGTCGGGCCGCGGGCGTGGACGATGTCGTTTTCGGCGTCACGGTTTCCGGTCGTCCGACCGATCTCGAAGGCGCGGAGTCGACGCTCGGACTTTTCATCAACAGCCTGCCTCTGCGCGTGCGGATCGATCCTCTGGCGCGCGTCGTCGATTGGCTACGCGAGATATTGTCGGACAATCTCGACATTCGCCAATATGAATTCGTCTCGCAGACGAAAATTCAGCAATGGAGCGCGATCTCCCGATCGAGCGGTCTCCTCTTTCAGCATTTGCTGACCTTCGAGAATGCGCCGCTCGACCCTTCCGTGCGCGGCGAGAAGGATGTGCTCGATATCGATCTTCTGCAATTGCGCGTGCACACCAATTATCCGCTCACTTTCGTCGCTGTGCCCGGCGAGAGGCTCTGTCTGCGCGTCACCTATGATCGCGAGCGCGTCGACGACGATGCAGCGCGCCGATTGGCGCAAGCGTTCCGGCGCGCGCTCGAGCAATTGATCGTCAAATGCGATCGACGGCTCTGTGATCTCGATCTTCTGGAGCCGGCGGAGCGCGAGATGCTCACTTTCGCGTGGAATGAGACGGAGCGCGACTATGGCGAGCCGCTCGATTTCGTCGCGCGCTTCGAGGCGAGGGCCGCCGCCAATGGCGATCGTGTGGCGGCCTCTTGTGGCACAGCGTCGATTCGGTTCGCGGAATTGAATGGGCGCGCCAATCGACTCGCGCACGCTTTGATCGATCGCGGCGTCGGCCCGGATGTCGTCGTCGGAGTGCTGGACGATCGCGGGATCGATTTTCTCGTCGCCATTGTTGCGATCTTCAAGTCTGGCGGCGCCTATTTGCCGCTCGATCCAGCGCATCCGGATGCACGCGTCGCACAGGTGCTAGCCGAAAGCGCGGCGCCGCTGCTCGGCGTCGGAGCAAACTATCTCGGGCGTGCGGGCCGACTCGTCGTCGGGCCTTTCGTCGCTGCGCCACGCGTGCTCGATCTCGCGGCGCTCGAAGCGGCGGAAAGTCGAATGAGCAACCCCCGTCGCCGCCATTGCGATGGCGGTCTGGCCTTCGTCATCTACACATCCGGCTCCACGGGAAAGCCGAAGGGCGCGATGGTCGAGCATCGCGGAATGTTCAACAATCTCATCACCAAAGCGCCAGCGCTCGATCTCACGCGCGACGATGTCGTCGCGCAGACTGCGTCGCAATGCTTCGACATATCGGTGTGGCAATTTCTCACTGCGTTGACGATCGGTGCGCGGGTGGAGATTTTTCCCGACGACATTTCGCGTGATCCGGAACGCCTTCTGGACGGATTGGACGCAAAGCGCGTCACGATTTTCGAAACCGTGCCGTCGATGATCCGCGCGCTGCTAGATGTGACCGACGATCGGCCGAGCCTTCGCCATCTACGATGGCTGCTGCCCTGCGGCGAGGCCTTCGGTCCAGAGCTCTGCCGGCTCTTCATGGAGCGCTTTCCGCATGTGCGCCTACTCAATGCCTATGGTCCGGCGGAATGTTCGGACGATGTGTCCTATTATCCGATCGACGTTCCGCCAGAAGGAAACGATCTGAGCGTTCCGATCGGCCGCGCTGTGGACAATACGCGGCTCTATCTCGTCGATCGATGGCTCGAGCTCGCGCCGGTCGGCGCCGCCGGCGAAATATGCGTGGCTGGACTTCAGGTGGGGCGCGGCTATTTGCATCGTCCGGATCTGACCGCGGCGTGCTTTCTACCCGATCCTTTCAGCGAGATCGGCGGGCGGCTCTATCACACGGGTGATCTCGGTCGTCGTCGTCCGGACGGCGTCATCGAATTTCTCGGACGCATCGATCACCAGGTGAAAATCAGAGGCAATCGCGTCGAGCCGGGCGAGGTGGAGGCGCGATTGGCGAGCCATCCGGCCGTCAGGGCGTCGTGCGTCGTCATTCGCGAGATGGCGAAAGGCGTCCATAGGCTGATTGCCTATGTCGAGTGCGCCGCTGACAAATTCTCATCGGATGAATTGCGTCTGCATATTCGCGCGACGCTTCCCGCTTATATGATTCCGGAAGCTTTTGTTCGCCTGGACGCGCTTCCTTTGTCGCCGAATGGCAAGATCGATCGTAAGGCGTTGCCGGCGCCGGCGGCCGATGTGCTCTCGCGACACATAGCGCCGAGAAATTTCATAGAGGAGACGATCGCGCAGATCTGGACGGAGCTGCTGGATGCGCCGCATGTCGGGGTCAATGACAATTTTTTCGAGCTCGGCGGGCATTCTCTGCTCGCGGCGCGTATCGTGTCGCGCATCCGCTCGATTTTCGCGATCGAATTGCCGTTGCGCGCGTTGCTCGAATCGCCCGATCTCGCGGATTTGGCGGCGCGCGTCGACGCGGCGCGCGGTCGCGCGTCGACGCGTGTGTCGACGCCGATCATCCGCGCGTCGCGATCCGCGCCGACGCCGCTCTCCAATGCGCAGCAGCGGCTATGGTTCATGCAGCAGCGCGATCCGTCCAGCTCGGCCTATCATTTTACGGTGGCGGTTCGCGTCGCGGGCGCGTTGGACGGCGATCTATTGGAGGCTGCGTTGAATGTCGTCGTGCAGCGTCACGAATCGTTGCGGACGGTTTTCGTGACGGAGAATGGCGGCGCGAGGCAGAAAATTCTCGCCGATCTCACTCTGCGCATTCATCGGCAAGTCGTCGAGGCCGCCATCGACACGAAGGGCGAGACCGGTCACGTTATGAGCGAATTAGCCGGCGCGCCTTTCGATCTCGAGCGCGGCCCACTCGTGCGTTGCGCGCTCTATCGATCGAGCGTCGTCGGCGTGGAGGGGCCTGCCGCCGCCGTGCTGCTTTGCTTTCATCACATCATATTCGACGGTTGGTCGTTCACGGTGTTTCTACGCGAGTTCGCGGCGATCTATTCGGCGCTGCGCGCAGGGCGGGACGCCGCGCTTCCTCCGCTCGCGATTCAATATGCGGACTATTCGGCGTGGCATGCCGAGCAGCTGCAGGGGAGCGCCGCCGCCGAGCATTTGGCTTATTGGCGTGAGCATCTTCGTGGCGCGCCTCCGCGTCTCGATCTGCCGACCGATCGACCGAGGAATGCTGCGGTCGGTCATGATGCGGCGTCGCATGGGCTCGAGCTGGCCGAGCTGCAGCAATCGCTCGATGGTTTCGATCGCGCGCGCGCCGTCACGCCTTTCATGACCCTATTGTCGGCTTTCGCGACGCTGCTCCGCTATTTGAGCGGCGCGTCGGACCTGGTGATCGGAACAGACGTCGCAAATCGTCCGCGAATCGAGCTGGAATCGGTGATCGGCTTTTTCGTGAATCTCGTCGCTCTGCGCGTGCGGCTCGATGGCGATCCGACTTTCGAAGAATTGGTGGAGCGCGTTCGTGTGCTCGCTCTTTCGGCCTATGATCATCAGAGCTTCCCCTTCGACAGGCTCGTCGAGGCGCTGAGGCCGGATCGCGACGCCGGCTATCCGCCGATTTTTCAGACCAAGGTGGCGTTCCACAATGTTCCGACTTTGGAGCTCGATATCGGCGAGCTCGAGGTCGAGCCGATGTCGCTGGAGTCCAGTCACGCGGAGCTCGATCTCGTTCTTCACGTCTATCAGAGGCGAGAGGGATTGGGCGTCGTATTCGAATATCGGTCGGGCCTCTTCGCTGCGGCGACGATCGATCGCTTTGCCGAGCTGTTCCGCGCTGTGCTGCAGACGGCGTTGCAGCGACCGCAGATCGCTCTCGGCGAGCTGCTCGATATCGTCGCGACCAGAGACAGAGCGATCCAGGATGCGATCCGTTCGGAACAGCTCGCGGCTCGACATGCGCGGCTGGGTCGAGTCGAGCGCCGAAATTTGTTTTCCTGATCGCCGCAAATTCAGCGGATCGAAAATGTGTGGAAGCGATCTGTCGGGCGAGGAGAATGTCGCTATGTCGAAGTCTGGATTTCTGCGTTGGACGGCGATCGGCGTCGTCACGCTCGGCGTGACGGCAGGAATCATCGTCGCCGGGATCGTTCGATTGTCCTTGCCGGAAGAGGATGGCTCGCGTGTTCTTCCAGGCCTCTCGGCGAGCGTCGAGATCGAATTCGACGCGCATCATATTCCGAAGATTCGGGCCGAGAACCGAAGAGACGCTTATGAAGCGCTGGGCTATGCGACAGCGCGAGATCGACTGTTTCAGATGGATCTGAGCCGTAGAGCGGCGTCCGGTCGGCTGGCGGAAGTCTTCGGCCGAGAGGCCGTGACGATGGATATGCGCGCGCGAACGTCGGGTTTCGATCGTGTGGCTTCCAGGGTTGTCGAAGCAATGTCTCTCGAGCAGCGCGACGTGCTCGTCGCCTATAGCGCGGGCGTGAACAAAGCCGTGAGCGAGATGCGAATGCTTCCGGTCGAGTTCATCTATTTCGGCTATCGGCCCGAGCCATGGCGTCCGGAAGACAGCGCTCTCGTTTTGCTGGGATTGTCGGCGAAGACGTCGGATAGCGCGATGCAGGAGCGAATGGCGAGCGTCATGCGACGCGCATTGCCGGAGACGGTGCTCGCGTTTCTCAGCCCGAGCGGCAATTGCTACAATGAGAGGCTCGCGCCACGCGGTCCGTTGCATTGCGCGATGGATGCGCCCGCGCCATTCGACGAGATCGCGGAGCTGCTTCGGCTCGTGGACAAGAAGAAGACTTCGGGTCTCGTCGCCGAGCCGGAATTGCTGCAGGGCTCCAACGCCTGGGTCGTGGGCGGACGTAAGACCGGCGACGGGCGCGCGATCATGGCCAATGACATGCATCTCGGCCTATCGGCGCCGGGGATTTTTTATCGGGCGGAGCTGAATTACGGCGGCGTGCGTCTCGGCGGCCTCACGGTTCCCGGCGCGCCTCTTGTCGTGACGGGTAGCAATGGCTCGGTGGCTTGGGGGTTCACGAGCGTCGCGGGAGATTTCATCGATCTCGTTCGCATCGAGCCCACGGCGGATCCCGACAAATATCGCGGTCCCGAAGGCGCATTGCCCTTTGTCACGCGGAACGAGACGATCGAGATTCGCGGCGGCAAGGCGCGTGAGCTCGCCATTCGAGAAACGATCTGGGGCCCGGTGTCATCCGAGAAGCTTCTCGATGACGAGGTCGCGATCCGTTGGACGATCCTCGATCCTGCCGCGACGAATTTCGAGCTCATGAACATTGATCGGGTCGGCGACGTGCGCGAGGCGACGTCATTGTTTCATCGCGCCGGCGGCCCGCCGCTGAACGTGCTGCTCGCCGATCGCGCTGGAAGCATCGCCTGGACGATGATGGGCAAGCTGCCGAAGCGTTTCGGATTCGATGGTCGATACAGCGAGAGTTGGGCCGAAAGCGATAAGGGATGGCGCGGTTTTTTTGCCGCGGAGGAGGTTCCGAGCATCGTCGATCCGCCGAGCGGCTTTCTCGTCAACGCCAACAACAGAATGCCGGGCGTCGCTGCGTTCGCGCCGGACATCGGACATGACTATTACGGGGGCTACCGGGCATGGAGAGTGAGCGAATTATTGCGCGAGCGAACGCGCGTCGCAGAGAGCGACATGCTCGCGTTGCAGCTCGATACGGTGACGGAGTTCTACCGCTATTACCAAGCGCTGGCCCTGCGCGTTTTGGCGTCGCGATCGGGCGATAATCCTCGCCTGGCGGATATTCGGCGTTCCATGGAGGGCTGGGATGGGAAGGCGGAAAGCGAGTCCGTCGGCCTTCCTCTGCTCGTCGAGTTTCGCAGGGAGCTGGTCGACGCGGTGATCTCGCCGATCATGACACGATGCCGGGAATTGGATTCTTCGTTTCGTTATGGATGGAGCGGCGTCGATGTGCCCTTGCAGCGCATCATAGACTCTGATCGCGACGATCTCCTACCCGATCGCGCCTATCGGGATTGGCCGTCCTTCATCACCGCAATATTGGAAACGAGCGCGCAGCGTCTCGCCAAAAAGGCGGGAGCAGCGTCGATCGACGGCTTGACCTGGGGCAAGCTGAGCAAGGTCAGAGTGGCTCATCCATTGCTCGGTGGGCTTCCGGTCATCGGGCAATTCTTCAACATGCCTGTCGAGCCGCAGCGGGGCTGTGTGGAATGTGTGCGATACGCCGCGTCGCGTTCCGGCGCCAGCGCGCGCATGGTGGTCGCGCCGGATCATGAAAAGGACGGGATTCTGGAATTGCCGGCCGGCCAATCGGGCCAGGTCGGCTCGCCCTATTACGGCGATCAAGAGGCGAGCTGGGTCGCCGGTCTTCCAGCGGCGTTTCTCGCGGGGGAAAGCGTGCGCAAATTGACGCTGCTGCCGGACCACGCTCCCGTGTCGGCGCAAAGGTGAGACAGGCTCGAAGGCGTTGGTCCGGGTAGCGACGAACGCCCGCTCGACCGTCACGCTCTTCTGCCACTCATCCATTTTGCGCCGGAACCATCGGCACCATTGATTGGGACACCGAGACGATGCCTCTGCACGATGACAAAAGCGAGCCGATATTCATTTTGTCTTGTGAGCGATCCGGCTCGACGCTGCTTCGCGTCATTGTCGATACGCATCCGGACATTGCGTGTCCGGCGCAATTGTCCCTCGGTCCGACATGCGCGAATTTGTATAATGCGATCTATTATTCGATCGGACAACGATTGTCTGTCTCGGAGAGCGAGCGGATCGCTCGCGTCTTGCGAGAGGTGCGGGACATCGTCGGAACTTTGATGTCGCGCTATGCGTCCAGCCGCGACAAGCGGATATGGTGCGAAAAAACCACGCTGAACGTGGATTACCTCAAAATATTGTCGGACGTGTTCCCGAACGCCCGATATTTATGCCTCTACCGCAATTGCATGGATGTCGTTCAATCATGTCTCAAATTCAGCGCGCTCGGCTTCATGGAGGAGCTCGCGCCCTATGTGCGCGACGATCCGAGAAATCTGGCGGCGGCGATGGCCGAAAGCTGGTTGGATAAAAACACGAAAATATTGGATTTCGAAACGCGGCATCCAGGCCGCTGCTTGCGGGTCTCCTATCAAAATCTGACGCTCGATCCGCAGACGACCATTCCGGCCATTTTCCGGTTTTTGGGCGTTTCCTGGGACGACGGCATTTTGGAGACGATATTTTCCGCCGAGCATGATCGCGGCGAGGGCGATCTCAAAGTCCATTTTTCGAAGGAGATCAGTCGCGATTCGGTCGGCAAAGGCCGTTCTATTCCGTCGAAGGCGATTCCCAAGCACTTGCAGGCCCGCATCAATGTCATGAACGATTGTCTGGGCTTCGACTCGCTCGAGACGTTCTACAAAAATCCGCATGGCGATCGATCGGCGACGACGCGGTCGGAGGGGCTGGATCTCGACGCGTTTTTTCGGTCGCAGGCGCCGAACATCATTTCGGAGCGACGGCCCAAGGTCGGCAATCTACGCGGCGTCTGTCATATCGTCGTGGAAGGGGAGCGGGGCGGCGCTTGGACGATCGATTTGTCGGGCGTCGACAGCGTGATCCGCAAAGAGAAAAGTGGCTTGTCGGCCGATTGCACGATCGCCATCGCTCATGCGGCGTTTTGTGAATTGGTCGAGAGGAGCGTTTCGGTCGGCGAAATCTATGAGAGCGGCCAAGCGAGCGTGCGTGGCTCGGAGCATTTGGCTCTGCAATTCGCGATTTTGCTGTTCGGCTGATCGCCCACGCGCGATCTGCGCAGTGGCTCGGCCCTGTCTCCTATGTCCGCGGTCCGGACAAGAGTGAGCGACCTGAGACATGGGTGACAGTTTGTTCCGGACACATGGGTGACATCTCCCGCCAGGCTAGCCTGGCGGGAGATGTCGAATGCCCTGGAAGGAGTGTTCGGTTATGGAAGAGCGTCTTCGGTTCGTCGCGCGTCTGCTCGACGGCGAGGCGATGAGCGACGTGTGCCGGGAGTTCGGCATCTCGCGCAAAACGGGATATAAAATCTTCGATCGCTACAAGGAGCATGGCCTCGAGGCGCTGTCCGACCGCTCGCGGCGGCCGGTGCGCTACGCCAACCAGCTGCCCGAGCAGATCGAAGGCCTCATCCTGCGCTGCAAGCACGAAAAGCCCCATTGGGGCGCGCGCAAAATCCGCGAGCTGCTGCTGCGCAAGCTCGACGGCGATTTCCGCGTCCCCGCCAACAGCACGATCCATGCGGTCTTGTGCCGGCACGGCCTCGTCAAGGCGCTCGGACGCCGTCGCCCGCGCGCGCAGGGCACGCAGCTCTCGCAAGGTCTTGCTCCGAATGATCTGTGGTGCGTGGATTTCAAGGGCGAGTTCAAGCTCGGCTCCGGACGCTACTGTTATCCGCTCACCGTCACCGATCACGCCTCGCGCTTCCTGCTGCTCTGCGAGGCGCTCGAATCGACCAGAGAGGACCCGGCGATCACCGCCTTCGGCAGGCTGTTCCGCGAGCGCGGCTTGCCTGGCGCCATCCGCTCCGACAATGGCGTTCCTTTCGCCAGTCCCAATGGTCTCTTCGGCCTCTCCAAGCTCTCCGTCTGGTGGCTGCGGCTCGGCGTCGAGATCGAGCGCATCAAGCCCGGCCATCCCCAGCAGAACGGCCGCCATGAGCGCGTGCACCTCACCTTGAAGAAGGAGGCGACCCGTCCGCCCGGATCGAATAGCTTGCAACAGCAAGCCCGCTTCGACGAGTTCATCAAAGAATTCAACGAGGAAAGACCACATGAGGCGCTCGCCATGAAGCGCCCGGCCGATGTCTATCGACCTTCCGCCAAGCCCTATGACGGGAGATTGCCGGAACTCGTCTATCCGCTCCACGACCGCGACGTGCTGGTCACCGCCTGCGGACGCATCTGCATGTATCGAAAGCGCATCAACATCTCGACCGTGCTCGCCGGTCAGCGTCTCGGAATCAAGGAGGTCGACGAAGGAATTTGGCTCGTCAGCTTCATGAGCTACGATCTCGGCTTCATCGATCTGGAGCAGAAGACTTTGCAGCCCCTCGACAACCCGTTCGGCCCGAGGTTGTCACCCATGTCTTAGGAACGGACTGTCACCTATGTCCGCGGTCCGGACAAGAGAAGGTGTGGTGCCGCTTGAGGGATTCGAACCCCCGACCCCCTCATTACGAATGAGGTGCTCTACCAGCTGAGCTAAAGCGGCATGCTCTTTCGGGCTCGCGCCCCACCAATCCCTCGCTCGCCTGCGCCAGCCTTTCGGTGCAGCGTCGCTTTCAGCGGCTGAAACCGCCGATTGCGACGATACGCTCCACCGGCCGAGCTGGCGGCGAGGACGCAGGCTCGAGGGCCGGCGTCGAGGCGTTCCTCTTAGCGGCGCCGAAAGGGTTTTTCAAGCGCGATGGACCTGTTTCATCCCATGTCGTTGCGCAAAGAGCGGCTCGACGATCCCGGAGCCGGCGAAAGGCTCGCCAGCGCCTGGCTGCGCAACTGGTCGGCCTCGGAGCGCGCCTTCTTGGCGTCGGCGCGCGCGACCTTGGCGGCCCGGCGATAGCGGCCATGCGCCACCCAGGACGACAAGCCGCCCGCGACCACGCCCAGCGCGATCGCCGCCAGCACCACCAGATAGAGCGGCGTCTCGAATGACGGACCGCTTTCGCCGGCCCCCGGAAACGGGTCGAGAAAAATCTTCACCGGCCCTCGATTGGCCACGGCGAAATATAGGAACGCGAGCCCCAGCGGAACAAAGACGAGGATGCGCAGAACCGATCTCATGTCACCTTCCCAATTCCGCCCCACCTGGTCCGCGGCCTCACGCCGGGTCAGCCGCCGGCGTCGTTCAGCCGCTCGCGCATTTCCTTGCCCGTCTTGAAGAAGGGCACGGATTTCTCGTCGACCGACACTTGCTCGCCGGTGCGCGGATTGCGGCCCGTGCGCGCCTCTCGACGCTTCACGGAGAAGGCGCCGAAGCCGCGCAGCTCGACCCGGTCGCCGCGCGCGAGCGCGAGCGTGATCTCGTCGAGGATCGTGCTGACGATCGTCTCGACGTCGCGCTGATAGAGATGCCCGTTGCGGGCGGCTATTCTTTGAATGAGTTCGGATTTGATCATGCGACGTTCCAGTTCTGCCGACGTGACCGCATCGATCGGAGCCTAATCGGGCGTGGGAGCGTGCCAAATCGCGACCATACCGTCAAGCAGCCCCTGCTGAGCGACGACGCCGGCGCGCTCCAACGCGTCGGCGAGCGCCGAAAGACCCAGCGTTCGCGCCATGGAGGCGATCGAATCGAGCAGGCCGAGCTTCTCCAGCGTGCTCTTCTCTTTCCAGTCGCGCACCGGCAGCTTTTTGGCGACGCCCTTATTGGTCTCCAGCCATTCGATCGCCTCGCGCTCGCCGCCGAGCTGGTCGACGAGCTTCAGCGGCACGCCCTGGCGTCCGGTGAAGACGCGGCCGTCGACCACTTTGGCGAGCTCCTCGTCGTCCAGCTTGCGGCGATCCTTCACCAGCTTCTTGAACCAGTCGTAGGAGTCGGCGACCAGCGCGGCGATCGCCTCGCGCGCGGCGTCGCTCGTCGGCTCGAGGCCATTGGGCGCGGCCTTCAGCGGGGAGGATTTCACCTCCTCCACCTTCACGCCCACCGTGTCGAGAAGCCGGGAGACATTGGGAAACTGAAACAGCACGCCGATCGAGCCGACGAGCGAATTGCCCTGAGCGAAAATCTCGTCGGAGGCGATGGCGGCGATATAGGCGCCGGAGGCCGCGATCGTGCCGACGACGGCGACCATGGGCTTCTTCTCGGCGAGGCGGCGCAGCTCGTCATGCAGCTTCTCGGAGCCGGTCGTGGTGCCGCCGGGGCTGTCGATCGTCAGCAGCACGGCGCTCGCATGTGATTCGCCGATCGATTTGATGAGGTCGAGCGTGGCCTTGTCGCCGGTGATGATGCCGCCGATCGAGAGGCGGGCGATATGGGGGGAGAGCTTGGCCGCCGGGCCGGGCCCGCCCTCGCCGAATCGCGCAAATGCGGCCAGGCCGGCGAGACCGACCGCGATGACGGCCAGAATGCGCCAATAGCCGAGCTTGCGGCGAAGGCGGCGACGGTCGATCAAATATTCATTGGGGAGCGACATGCCGGGACTCGGGCTCGACGGGGGAGGGCAAAGGGCGCGACGGGCGCGACATTAGCCTGTTTCGCGTCCGGAGGGAATCGGCCGGCGCCCGCTTCGCCCGAGCAGGCGCGGCGGCTCTATGGTTCGAATTGCAAAGTCGCATAAAAAATTGCAGTTTCGCCGTAGATCGGAAGCCTCGGGGAGTATGGAGAAATTGGTCGCGTCTCGCCTTTGTCTCGTCGCCACGCTCGCCCTTGTCGGCGCTGCTCTTTCCGCCCCGGCCGCGCGGGCGGCCGGCTGGCATTATTATGATCCCGAGTGCCCCGTCGCGCTCGGCTCTGACAAGGCGATGAAATTCGTCGCCATGCAGCCCAAGAAAAACATCGATCGGGTCTGCGACGTGCTCGCGGACACGGGCGCGACCGTCATTGCGCTCGACGCGCCGGACGCGGATCTGCGCGAGATGAACTGGGATATTCGCGTCGTCCGCGATATCGAGGGCGCCGGCGAGCCGGCGGAGGCCGACACGATTTTACGCTTGCCGTTGCAGAAGTTTCGCAACGGCATGGTGAATTTCGACGTCAATATTCAGACGGCCGGCAAATATGCGCTCTACGCCCGGCTGTCGAGCGACGATGGCGCGAAGGAGCTCGTCGGCCGCCACCATTTCACCGTGGGGCTCATCGACAATACCGAGCTCTACGCTTACGTCTTCTTCGGCCTGCTGGTCGCAGGCGTCGGCGGGCGCTTCGGCTATGTCGCGCTCAAAAAGCGGCAGGCGGCCTGATATCCGCCGTCGCCCTATCGGGAATCGTCGATTCCCGATAGGGGGCGCCGCTCACCCCTCGACGACAGCGCTCACCCCTCGACGACAGTGAATTCCAACGGCACGCCGCCGGCGAGCGGGGTCGCCCCGCCGGCCTTGGCGTCGGCCAGCCTGTCGAGACGAATCAGCGCCAGACCGTCGCCGCCCACGGCCGAGCCGGTGACGCCGATCTCCACCTCGCCGGCCCTGATCGTCGTGCCCGGCGCCGGAGCCGCGCCTTCCGCGTGGAAAGTGGCGACGCGCTTCCTCACCGGGCCGCGATGCTTCATGCGCGAGACCACCTCCTGGCCGAGGAAGCAGCCCTTTTTGAAATCGACCCCGGCGAGACGGTCCATATTGGCCTCATGCGGGAAGGCGTCGCCATAGACGAAATCGACGCCGCCCTCGGGCGCGGCTGCCGCGATGCGCTTGGCGTCATAGGCGGCGCGCGGCGCTGTGGCGAGGGTCGCGGCGATTTCCCGCGTGACCAGGCCGCGCCAGCCGAGGCTCTCCGCGCGGGGGTCTACGGCCAGAGCGATGGCGTCGAGCGCGGGCTTGGCGGTCGCCTCCGCGAAGACGACGCTCGCATAATCGGCGCTGCGGTCGGTCAGCGTCACCGCGGCGCGCAGCTTGTAGAATTTCAGCCGGTCGAGCAGCGTCTCGATCATGGCGGAGGCGCAGTCCAGCAGCAGGACCAATCCGTCCTCTCCGGCTTTCGCGAAGATGAAGAAATCGACGTTGATCTTGCCTTGCGGCGTGAGCAGCGCGGCAAAGCGCAGATCGCCGGCGGCGATCGACTTCACATCCTGGGTGAGGATGCCGTGCAGGAATTTGGCGGCGTCGGTACCCGCGACCTCGACGACGCCCCGGTCCGAGAGAAGTGTGGCGCTGGTCATTGTCCGATGTGCTCCAATGAGGTCGGCGAACCGACAGGCGTCTCTCGCCGTCGCGCGAGCGGGTTCCGGCCCGCTCCAATGTGCGCTAGATCGTCTCGAGAGGGCGACGCCCTGTTCGCGTCGAAACTTTCACAGTCCCGGTGACACTTGCAAGCGAGGCGCCAGCCATGCCCAAGACATATGACATGATTCTCGCCGGCGGGACGCTCGTCAATCAGGATGGCGTCGCTCCGCGCGACATCGGGCTCCGCGACGGCAGAATCGCCGAGATCGGCGATCTCTCGCAGGCCGCGGCCGGCGAGCGGATCGATTGCTCTGGCCTTCATATATTGCCGGGCGTCATCGACACGCAGGTGCATTTTCGCGAGCCCGGCCCGACGCATAAGGAAGATTTGGAGAGCGGGACCCGCGCCGCCGTGCTCGGCGGCGTCGTGGCGGTGTTCGAAATGCCCAACACCAAGCCGCTGACCACCGGCCCCGCCGAGCTCGCCGACAAAATGGCGCGCGCCTCGGGCCGCGCCCATTGCGATTTCGCCTTCTGGGTCGGCGGCACGCATGAGAACGCCGAGGACATACCCGAGCTCGAGCGCCTGCCCGGCGCGGCGGGCATAAAAGTGTTCATGGGCTCGTCCACCGGCTCGCTGCTGGTCGCCGACGACGCCGGCGTCGGCGCGATTCTCTCCAAGACGCGCCGCCGCGCCGCCTTCCATAGCGAGGACGAATATCGGCTCGAGGAGCGCAAATCCTTGCGCGTTCGCGGCGATCCGTCCTCGCATCCGGTGTGGCGCGACGAGATCACCGCTCTGCGCTCCACCGAGCGGCTGCTGCGCATCGCCCGTGAGAAGGGCGCGCTGGTCCATGTGCTGCATATATCGACGATGGAGGAGATCGAGCTTCTCGCCCATCACAAGGATATAGCGAGCGTCGAGGCGACGCCGCATCATCTCACTCTGACGTCGGAGGATTATCTGCGGCTCGGCGCGCTCGTGCAGATGAACCCGCCGGTGCGCGACGCGCGTCATCGCGAGGGGATATGGCGGGGCGTCGCGCAGGGGATCGTCGATGTGCTCGGCTCCGACCATGCGCCGCACACGCTCGAGGAAAAGGCCAAGCCCTATCCGGAGAGCCCGTCGGGCATGACCGGCGTGCAGACTCTGGTTCCGCTGATGCTGGACCATGTGAGCGCGGGCCGGCTGACTTTGCAGCGCTTCGTCGATCTCACCAGCGCCGGTCCGGCGCGGCTGTTCGGCCTCGCCGGCAAAGGCCGCGTCGCCGTGGGCTATGACGCCGATCTGACCGTCGTCGATCTGAAGCGTCGCGAGACGATCCGCAATTCATGGATCGCCTCGCGCTGCGGCTGGACGCCCTATGACGGCGTGGAGGTGACGGGCTGGCCCATCGGCACGATCATTCGCGGCGCCCGGGTGATGTGGGAGGGCGAGCTGCTGGCGCCCTCGCGAGGCGCGCCGATCCGGTTTCAGCAGGCGCTGTGACGGGCGCGTCTCAACCTCGGATCGACAGCTCCAGTCCGTCGTCGAGCGGAATTTCGCTGGAGGAATAGCCGTTGGCGGGGTCGCGCACATAGGCGACATAGGGCTCGAGCATCTCCGGCATGATGTTCAGATCGTCGGCGACGACGAGCGCTCCGGACGAAAGCGCCGGTTCGAGTCCGCGCAGCATGGGCAGATAGAGCGCCTTCCATCCATCGAGCAGCAGGACGTCGATGCCTTCAACGCCGACCAATGTCGCGAAAGCGTCGCCCTGGCGCAGCTCGACCCATTCGGCGAGACCCGCTTCGCGCAAATGCTCGACGGCGCGCGAGGCCTTTTCCGCGTTCAGCTCGGTGGCGATCAGCCGTCCCTGGCCATTGTCCGCGAGAGCGGCGGCGATATGGATCGCCGACAATCCGAACGATGTCCCGAACTCCACGACCAGCTTCGGTCGGCGCAGTCGCACGAGCTGATAGAGCAGCCGTCCGACTTCCGGCGCGACGCCGATATAGGCGTCGTCGAGCAGGCCGGCGACGATGCGATCGTCGTATGGCGTTCCGCTTTTCTCGAATTGGGCGCGCACCAGCGGCAGCACGTCGCCGTCGCGACGTTCCGCCTCGCGATACAAGCGGTCGAGCGTCGCGGCCACCGTGGTCGAATGCAGGGTAATCATCGATCGATCCTCGTTTGGAATTACGATGACGGCAGCATAGGCGGGGGCAGGGCCGGTCGGCGTTGCGGAGTCGTTCGGTCATTCTTGCGTCCCACGCAATCCAAAGCCTGCTAGTTTTGCAATCCATGCAACCGATGGATCTCAATCTTCTCGTCGCCCTCGAGGCCTTGCTCGCCGAAGGCGGCGTGACCGGCGCCGCAGCGCGCCTCAACAAGAGCGTTCCGGCCATGAGCCGCACATTGGATCGGCTGCGCAAGGCGCTGGACGATCCGCTGTTCGTGCGGGCGGGCCGCGACTTCGTGCCCACGACTCGCGCCCTCGCGTTGCGGCCGAGGCTCGGCTCGCTCATCGCCGAAGCCGAAGCGATGCTGAGGCCGGAGGCTTTCGATCCGTTGCGTCTCGAGCGCCGTTTCGTCATTCGCTGCGGCGACGATCTCGCCAGCGCGCTGGGGCCTCTTTTGTCGCGCAGTCTCGGGGAGGCGCCAGGCGTTTCGATCGTGCTGGCGCCGGAGGGCGAGGAGAGCGTCGCCGATCTGCGCGACGGCCGCGTCGACGTCGACATAGGCGCGCCGGGCGTTCTCGGCCCGGAGGCGCTGACGCAGACATTGCTGCGCGATCGCTTCGTCGGCGCGGGGCGCGCCGAGGCGGCGATCTTCGCCGGGCCGATCGACGCCGCGCGCTACGCTGCGGCCGAGCATGTCTCCGCTTCGCGTCGCGGCCTCGCGCGCGGACCCATCGACCGCGCGCTTTCCTCGCTCGGACTGGAGAGGCGCGTCAGGCTCATCGTCGCGAGCTCGGGCGCGGCTCTCGCGGCGGCGCGGTCGAGCGATCTCATCGCCTCCGTTCCGCGTCTCGTGGCGCGAGCCGCCGTCGCGCGCGGGATGGAGCTGCGGCTGTTCGATCTGCCGGTCACGACGCCCGAGCTGACGGTCGCGGCGAGTTGGCATCCGCGCCAGCACGCCGATCCGGCGCATCGCTGGCTGCGAGAGAGACTGCGTTTCGCCGTCGCCTCGCTCGGCTTCGAGGATTGATTCGCGCCGCCGCGCCGCATAGGCTCGCGACAATGTATCTTCCCGATCGTTTCCACGAGCAGGATTTCGAGACGATCGCCGCGCTGATCGAGGCGCGTCCGCTCGCCGCGCTCACGCGGCTCGTGAACGGCGCGATCGTCGCCGATCACATTCCCTTTCTTTTCGACGCCGAGGCCAATGCGCTGAGAGCGCATGTCGCGCGCGCCAATCCGCTGTGGCGGGATTTCGATTCCACGAGCGAGGCGCTGGCGATCTTCGCCGGCCTCGACCATTATGTGACGCCCTCCTGGTACGCGACGAAGCGCGAGACCGGAAAGGTCGTCCCCACCTGGAATTACGAGGCTGTCCATGTCTATGGCCGCCTGCGCGCGATCGAGGACGCGAATTGGATTCGCGCCCTGCTACGCGATTTGACGGCGCGTCGCGAGGCGGCGCGTCCCGCGCCCTGGGCGTTGGCGGATGCGCCGGCCGATTTCATCGATGCGCAGCTGAAAGCGGTCGTCGGGATCGAGCTGTCGATCACCCGGATCGAGGCCAAGCGCAAGCTCAGTCAGAATCGCAACGCCGCCGACCGCGCGGGCGTCGTCGATGGTCTGAAGGCCGAGGGCGGCGAGGCGGCCGAGCGAATGGCGAAGGCGATAGCGGCGCTCGACCCGAAGGCGTGACGCCTCAGCGCGCCCGCAGCGCCTCCAGCGTCTTCTTGCCCGCCCTGCCGTCGGGCTTCAGCCCGGCGCGACCCTGGAAATCGGCGAGGGCCTCCTTCGTCTTGGTTCCGATCACGCCGTCCGGCTCGCCGACCTCATAGCCGTGGCGGGAGAGCAGCGCCTGCATCTCGCGGCGTTCGGCGCGGGAGAGGCCGGGATCGTCGGTCGGCCAGGCCGTCTGTATGCCGGGGCGCCCGCGCAGCCGGTCCGACAGCACGGCGATCGCCAGCGCATAGGATTCGGCGGCGTTGTAGGAATAAATGGCGTCGAAGTTGCGCGTCACCAGGAAGGCCGGGCCGTTGCGCCCAGCCGGCAGCAGCAGCGCCGCCTGCCCATCGCCGAGCCCGCCGCCGTCGAGCCGCGTGATCCCGCGCGCCGCCCAAGCGGACATGGGCTGCCGGCTCGTCCGCCCGGAGGGGCCGCTGTAGCCGGCGGGCGCGTTCACCTCGAAGCCCCAGCGCTGCCCCGGCCGCCAGCCGGCCTTGCGCAGGAAATTCGCCGTGCTGCCGAGCGAATCGGCGGCCGAGCTGGCGATATTGCGCCGTCCGTCGCCATCGAGATCGACGGCCGTGCCCAGAAAGGTCGAGGGCATGAATTGCGTGTGGCCGAAGGCGCCGGCCCAGGAGCCCATGAACTCCTCGGGCGCTATGTCGCCGCTCTGCAAAATCTTCAGCGCGGCGATGAACTCGCCCTTGAAGTAATCATTGCGGCGCGGGGCCTCGCAGGCGAGCGTCGCCAGCGACTGCACCACGCTGCGCTTGCCGAAATTCTTGCCGAAATCCGATTCGACGCCCCACACCGCGACGACTGTGGCCGGATCGACGCCGAAGCGCTGCTCGGCCGCATGGAGCGCCGATGCGTGCTGCCGCATCATGGCGCGGCCCTCCTCGACGCGCTCCTCGTCGACGAGGCCGGCGAGATAATCCCAGATCGGCGTCTTGAACTCCGGCTGCTTGTCCATGAAGCCGACGGCGTCATTGGGCTCGAGCCCATTGGTCGCGCTGTCGATGACGCGCTGCGAGACGCCGGCGCCTGCGGCGGCATGACGCAGGCCGGAGAGGCAGGAAGAGAAATCGGCCCGCGCCGGCGCAGCGCAGAGCATGAGGGCGAGTATTGCCGGGAGCTTATGGTTGATCGTCATGACCGGATGCTATGCACGGATGGTTAGCGCAGGGTTTCCGCATTCGTCCGTTTCGGTTCATTTCGCCGCGGAGATCGGCTAATTTATGGCCCAAGCCCGCTTCGAGACGGGCGGCGAGGCGCCCGGCCCCGAAAACGGCCGACACAAGACAAAAAAGAGGAACCCCATGCTCAGAAGATTGCTCGCGCTGACGCTCGCCGTCGCGCCACTGACCATCGATCGCGCCGCCGCCATCTGCTGGTTCGGCTGCCCCGATCCGACCGAGGCCCATGCGCGCCAGATTTTCGATAATCTCCTGAAGCAGCGCTTCGACAAGCCCGCCAAAGTGCTCTCCTTCAAGCAGACGATGACCGAGCGGCTGGAGATGCACGCGACCGGCGAGAAGGGCTTCGAGCTCTTCTTCAACGCCTCGGTCGCCTTTCCGGAGGGCGCCAATCTCGAATGCAAGCCGGATGACGCCGGCAAATCTCCCGATGGCTGCTCGTCGAGCAAGCATTATGTGACCGCGCCGCGCAACAGCGATCCTAAGGGCAAGCAATTCGTGGCGCCGGGCGAGACGGTTGCTTTCGACGAGGAATATCGCTTCTACGCGGACGGCGACGGCTGGAAGGGCCCCGACGGCAACGTCTACAAATAAGTCGAAAAGCAGGGTAAATCCTTCTCCCGTTTACGGGAGAAGGTGGCCCCGCCAAAGGGCGTCCGAAAGGACGCCCGTCGCAAGCGCCGGGCTGATGGCGGGGTCGGATGAGGGCGCGTCCAGAAAGGGCGGGCAACTCATCATATCGGTCGCTTTTTTCGCAGCGAGATTTCGAGCGTCCTGAAGGACCCTCATCCGACTCTTGCTGCGCAAGGGCCGCCTTCTCCCACAAGTGGGAGAAGGAGAGCACGCGTCAGGCGATCATCGCCCGCGCGGCGCCGCGCTCGTCGCCGAGCGCCTCCAGAGCCTTGGCCACGATGGCGCGGGCGTCGAGGCCGGCGCGGGCGAGCATGATGTCCGGCTTGTCATGGTCGATATAGACGTCCGGCAGCGCCATCGCGCGGAATTTGAACGCGCCGCGCGCGCCGTCGAGCGCGCCATGCTCCGACAGAATCTGGAACGCCTGCGAGCCGAAGCCGCCGATCGAGCCTTCCTCGATCGTGATCAGCACCTCGTGATTGGCGGCGAGGCGCAGCAGCAGGTCGCGGTCGACCGGCTTGGCGAAGCGGGCGTCGGCGACCGTCGTCGAAATGCCGCGGCCGGTGAGCTCCTTGGCCGCCGTGAGCGCATCGGCGAGCCGCGTGCCCAGCGACAGGATCGCCACTTTCGAGCCTTCGCGAATGATGCGGCCGCGGCCGATCTCCAGAACCTCGCCGCGCTCCGGCAGCTCGACGCCGACGCCCTCGCCACGCGGAAAGCGGAAGGCGATCGGCCCTTCGTCGAAGGCGACCGAGGTCGCGACCATATGGACGAGCTCGGCCTCGTCCGCCGGCGCCATCATCACCATGCCGGGCAGACAGCCGAGATAGGCGAGGTCGAAAGCGCCCGCATGCGTCGGACCGTCGGCGCCGACGAGGCCGGCGCGGTCGATGGCGAAGCGCACCGGCAGATGCTGGATCGCGACATCATGGACCAGCTGGTCATAGCCACGCTGCAGGAAGGTGGAGTAGAGCGCGCAAAAGGGCTTGTAGCCCTCGCAGGCGAGGCCGGCGGCGAAGGTCACCGCGTGCTGCTCGGCGATGGCGACGTCGAACATGCGCTCCGGGAAGGTCTTCTCGAACAGATCGAGACCGGTGCCGGCCGGCATCGCCGCCGTGATGGCGACGACCTTGTCGTCGCGCTCGGCCTCCGCCACCAGGCTCTTGGCGAAGACGCTGGTGTAGGAGGGAGCGTTGGCCTTGGGCTTGTCCTGCGCGCCGGTCAGCACGTCGAAACGATTGACGCCGTGATAGCGATCCGCGGCGGCCTCGGCCGGGCCGTAGCCCTTGCCCTTTTGCGTCACCACATGGACCAGCACCGGGCCGTCGTCCTTGTCGCGCACATTGGTCAGCACGGGCAGCAGATGCTCGAGATTATGCCCGTCGATCGGCCCCACATAATAAAAGCCGAGCTCCTCGAACAAAGTGCCGCCGGTGATGAAGCTGCGGGAGAACTCCTCCGCCTTGCGGGCTTTGTCGTAGAGGAAATGCGGCAGATGGCGGGCGAGCTGCTTGGCCGTCTCGCGCAGCGTGCGGAAGGCGCCGCCGGAGACGAGCCGGGCGAGATAGGCCGACATGGCGCCGGTCGGCGGCGCGATCGACATGTCATTGTCGTTGAGGATGACGATGAGGCGCGAATCGAGCGCGCCGGCGTTGTTCATCGCCTCATAGGCCATGCCGGCGGAAATGGCGCTGTCGCCGATGACGGCGACGACATGATTGGAGCCGCCGGAGAGATCGCGCGCCACCGCCATGCCGAGGCCGGCCGAGATCGAGGTCGAGGAATGGCCGGCGCCGAAGGCGTCATAGTCGCTCTCGGCGCGCTTGGTGAAGCCGGCGAGCCCCTTGCCCTGGCGCAGCGTGCGAATGCGGTCGCGGCGGCCGGTCAGAATCTTGTGCGGATAGGTCTGATGGCCGACGTCCCAGACGATTTTGTCGTTCGGCGTATCGAAGACATAATGCAGGGCGACAGTGAGCTCGACGACGCCGAGCCCGGCCCCCAGATGCCCGCCGGTGACGGAGACGGCGTCTATGGTCTCGCGGCGCAATTCGTCGGCGAGCTGGCGGAGCTGGCTCGGCTGCAGCTTGCGCAGCTCCTGCGGCGTTTCGATCCGGTCGAGAAGGGGGGTCTTCGAAGTCGTCAAAGCGCCTACTCTGGTCTGGACGGGCCGAAAGGGACTCGACCGCAGGTGAACTCATATAGTGGGTCCGCCACATCCGGCAAATGCCGGACCTCGGCAGTGTCACTCTGGCACGGGAGGAAGCGCGCGCGCAACCGGGGACGAGCACGGGCTCTCTTCCGATCCCCTTGATCCCCAAATATTTATCTACTCTGTGACAAATTTCCCACAACGACATTCGGCGCGAAAGGGCGTCGGCCCTGGCCTCGCTCTTGAAACGCTCGCCGCAGGTCGCCGCGATTCGTCTCGCAATGGCGTGGGACCTGCGCGAAACTGACAAGCGACGAGGGGCGAATCATGGCCACCGCGCCATTTTGGATCAATAGGACGGCGTTTCTGGGAAGCCTTCCGGGCCCTTCGAGAGCCTCCGAACGGAGCGCGGCAGGCCGCGAAGGCGTCATGACGAAGGGAGGGCTGGAGACCGAGGCGCTCTGCGTCGAGCGGATGAGCGAGCACGTCCGCGACTGGGCCGATCTCGTTCAGCGCGCGGTCGAGGCCAATGGTTTCCTCGAGCCCGGTTTCGCGCTTCCGGCGGCGCGGCATTTCCCCGCTAAATCGCGTCCGATCTTCGTCGTCGTCTGGAAGCGCAGCGCCGCGCAGGGCGCGCGTCGGCTGATCGCGCTGTTTCCGATCGTCGCGCCCGGCTTCTCGCTCGGCGCGGCGACGGCGCGCGGCTGGCTGCACAAGCAGGCCGCGCTGGCGACCCCGCTGCTCGACCGCGATTGCGCGGAGGAGGCGGCCGCCGCGCTGCTCGACTGGTTCGCCGGCGATCGCTCCGGCGCGGGCGCCGTGCTCATTCCCAAGACGCCGATGAGCGGGGCGGTCTTCGCCGCCTTCACCCGCGCCGCGCGGGCCACGGGGCGCGTCTGGCGCGTGCTCGACAGCCATGAGCGCGCGGCGCTGCTCTCGGGCGGCGATCCAGAGGAGGTCTGGACCCGCACATCCTCGCGCAAGGCGCTGAGCGAGATGCGCCGCCGTCGCCGTCGTCTGGAGGAGGCCGGCGAATTGCGGCGCGTCATCTATTCGACGCCCGCCGAGATTCCCCGCGCCACCGAGGATTTTTTGGCGCTGGAGGCGAGCGGCTGGAAGGCCGAGCGCGGCGCGCTGCTCGGCCATCCCTCGCTCGCCACTTTCGTGCGCAGCGCGACGCGTCTGCTGGCGCGCGAGGGCAAGATCCGCATTCACAGCCTCGAGCTGGCGGGCAAGCCGATCGCCATGGGCGTCGTCATCGAGAGCGTCGGCCGCTCCTATTTCTGGAAGATCGCTTATGACGAGAGCCTGCGCGCGCAGGCGCCCGGCGTGCAGCTCGTCTACGCCATCACCGAGACGCAGTCGGAGCGCGAGGACATCGGGCTGACCGACTCCTGCGCCATCCCCGGCCATTATATGATCGAGCGCTGCTGGCCGGATCGCCTCGTCGTCTGCGATCTGATGGTGCAGGCGAAGGCCGATGGCGTCACGCAATTCGCCGAGGCCCATGCGAAGGAGGTCTGGCGGCGTCGCCTGCGCGAGGTGGCGAAGTCCGCCTATCACCGCCTGGTGAGCCGCAAGGCGCGGTGAGCGGCGTCACTGGCAGATCGCCTTCAGCGCCGCCCAATTTTCGGCGTCGAACAGCGGCGGCCCGCGCTCGCCCTTGTCCGCGGCGGCGAAAGCGGCGAGGCGAGCGGCCGTCAGTGAAGACGACTCGCGCAGGCGCAGATGCGGGAACAGGAGAACGCTGCCTGATGACGCTGTCGTCCGCGACGGAAATGTCACTCATGCGAACCGCCTTTCGCAATGACTTTGTTATGTAACCGGCTCACACAGTAAGTAACGCCGCCAGCGGCGGCAAGCCGATTCGAATCGTAATTCGAATCGCGCTCAGAAGGCGGAGACCTCCGCGGCGACGTTCAATTCGGCCGATCCGCGCGCCACGCGCAGGATTTTTCGCTCGCCTGGAGCGCCGCGCAGAGCCGTCAGCACGCGCTCGCGCGGCGCGCCATGCGTCGGGTCTCCGTCGATGGCGATGAGAAGGTCACCGATCTCGAGGCCGTCGACGCTCGCCCCGCTCGCTCTCGCGACGATTCCGCCAATGAAATAATCGCCGCGCTCATAGACGAGCGTCACGCCGACGCGATCGAATTCCCGCACGTCGGGCTCCGCGTCCTTTCGCCAATAGGACATAGCGTTGGGGTAGTCGATCGTCAGCCGATAACGTCTCAGCACATTGTTGCCGAGCCAGCCGGCGACCCTCTCGCCGGCCTGCTCCTGCCAGACGTTCCAGAAGGCTTCGCCGATGAGCCCGTCCGCTGGGCCGAGCGAGGGGCCGGAGCCCATTAGGCCGACGTCCTTCATCACGAGAGGCCCGAGCGCGATCTGCGGAATGCGCAGCACATCGCCGTCCTTTTCGAACGGCAGGTCCAGCATGTTGTAATTGGCCGGCCCGAACGCGCCATGGCCGCGCAGCCAATCGGGATGGCGTTCCAGCCATTGCGAAGCCAGCGCGCCGCGCATCCAGCTATAGGGGCTGCCGGCGTCGATCACGAAGGCGTGGGATTTGCCGTCGATCATGGCGTCGACGAGGGCGAGGCCCGTATGGCGGTCGATGCGGAGTGGGACGGGGACGCCCTCGTGAGGCGCCGCGCCCGGCGCTGTGAAGGCGAGCCGACGCGCCGTATAGTCGATGACGAGTTCTCCTCGCGCGAGAGCGCCTGATTGCAGGACCATATCGACGCGGCGGGACGGAAAAAACGAAGCGAATTGCCTTTCGCCTTTCGGCCGGTCCGGCTCGCTGCGCACGACGCCCGCGGCGATGGCTATGCTCCGCTCGCCGATGCGCAAACGCAGCGGGCGGCCCACGCCTATGGCGAGTTCGTCATAGAGGCTCTGTTTCAGGACTGGCGGCGATTGGCCCATATTGAGCAGAGCGAGGCCGCTCCGCCAGCTCCCGTCCGGTCTCTGCGCTTCGAGCTCAAAGAGTATCTGATCGCCGTCGAGGATCATGGGGACATTGGCGGAGCCATCGGCCGCGATGCGTCCCTCCATATCGACGACGTTCGCCACCATCGCGCAGGCGGTGAGCGACAAGGCGAGAAGGGTCGCGGCCGCGACGCTGAGCGGCCATCCCGCGTTCTCCGACATGGCGCTCATCCCGTTTTCTCCAGCTCTTCGGCTGCTGCGTCGTCCGGCTCATATTCCATGAGATCGCCGGGCTGGCAGTCGAGAGCGCGACAAATTGCGGCGAGCGTCGAAAAGCGCACGCCATTCACCTTGCCGGATTTCAGCAGCGAGAGATTGGCCTCAGTGACGCCTATGGCGCGCGCGAGAGCCTTGGAGCGCATGCGGCGTTTGGCAAGCATGACGTCGAGACGCATGATTATGGGCATGTCAGACGAATCCGTCCCGCTCGGCCTCGATCTCATGCGCGCATAGCATCACATCGGCGATGACGAAGACGAGCGCACCGAGAACCGCGGCCTGAATCTCATAGAGGTGAAACCAGCTCGGATCATTTCCGACGTCGGCGAGGAGGGCGATGCGATTGGCGCAGAAAGGCGCGAGCGCATAGGCAAGAAGGCCGAGCCCGACATGTTTCAGGCAATGCGCATTGCGCGGCGAGAAGACGCTTCCTCGCGCATAGAGCCGAAACAGCATGCGCAGACGCAGGAAGATATAGGCAGCCGGCGCGACGAGCAGCGTCAGCGCGAATGCGCCGGCGAGCCGCTGCGGCGTGCTGAAGCAGGAAAGCGCGACGCGCCCGGCCGCGACGTCGGGCCCGCGCCCGAACCAGAGTCCGCCGGGAGCGAAGGTGATGAACTCGCCCCGATAGAACAGCGCGATCACGACGAGCATGATCGCGAATAGCGTCGCCGACGCCAGGAGAGCCGAAAACAGCGCGCAGAGGAGTTCGCTATTGCGGCGCAGCCTCCGGCGCAGCGGCGATTCGAGCCGAGCAGGCGCCGGAGTGTCGAAAAATAGAATATTCGCCATTGTCAGACCTTGGATTGAAATTATTATATTACGATAATTAATTTTGGAAATGAGATAATTTTATGGCGCCTGGGCGTCCCTTACGCCGAGGGCGCGCCTGACGGCGGGGAAAGACGCGCTATATTCTCTCCCATCGAATTCGGGAGCGGCCAATGGCGGAGCACTGGTTCATTTCCGGCGCCAATAAGGGCATAGGCCACGGGCTTGCCAGCCTGCTCGCGGCCCGCGGCGACGACGTCACCGCTTCCGTGCGCAGCGAGGAGGCGCGCGCGCGTCTGCAAGACGATGTCGCGCGTCATCGCGCGCGCTTCTCGATCCTGCTTTTCGACACGCGGGACGAGGCGGGAATCCGCGCCGCTGCGCGCGAGCTGGCGGAGCCGCTCGACGTGCTCGTCTGCAACGCCGGCGCCTATGGGCCGCAGAGCCAATCGACGCTGGACATGGATTTTCCCGGCGCTCTCGATCTCTTCGACGTCAACACGCTGGGGCCTTTGCGCCTCGTCCAGGCCTTTCTGCCGGCCATGCTGCGCGCCGACAATCCGCGCATCGCGCTGATGTCGAGCGGGCTCGGCTCCATGGCGACGGAGGGCTCGACCAATATCGCCTATCGCGCCGCCAAGGCGGCTCTGAACAAGATCGCCCAGGGTCTCGCCCATGATCTGAAGCGCGAGCGCGTCACCGTGGTCGCGCTCAATCCCGGCTGGGTGCGCACCGATATGGGCGGCAAGAACGCCGATCTTTCGATCGAGGAGAGCGCCCACGGCCTCATAGAGGCGATCGACGCGCTGACGCTCGCCGATACGGGCCGCTTCATCGATTATCGCGGCCGTGATGTCGCTTGGTGAATCTCGGCCGCGGTGAATCTCCGCCTCGGAGCCTCCGCCGCGGCGAGCCTCACCGCAGCGGCCGCGCGACGACATCGGCGCCGGCCGTCGCCGTATCGCCCATCTGCTCGCCGAGGCGTTGCAGCTGATCGCCGAGATTTTCGCGCGTGCGCGGATCGACGACGGCGAAGGGCGTCGAGACGGCGACGCTCGCCGCCGTGCCCACCGCCGAGGCCGCGCCCGTCGCCACCTGGCCGAGCCGCTCGCCCACGCCGTTCTGATTGTCGGCGAGCGTCTGGCCTTCGGCGAGCCGCGCGCCGATCGAGCGCACCACCTCGGGCGATTGCGCGAAAGTGCCATGGCCGAGCGGATCGGATGATTTCACATCGGTCAGATCGATGACCTTGAAACGGCGTTCCGCCAGAGTGTCCTTGAAGGGCTCGCGTTGCGGATCGATCCCGCCGAGACGCACCTTGTCGCCCCACACGCGGCGGGAGGCGGCCAGCGCCTCGTCCTCGCGCGAGACGAAGAGGGTGAAGATGGCGCGATGCTCGTCGATCTCGGCGATCTGCCGCGAGAACACGTCGTAATCGACGTCGGGCGCGGCGAGCATCACATTTTTGATCTTGGGCGCGAGGCCATGGTCGCGGATCGCCATCTGGCGCAGCGCTTCCAGCGTCACCCAATTGCCCATGGAATGGGCGAGGATCGAGATCTCGCCGACCGCAGGGTCCTTGGCCAGCGTGCGCAGCAAATGCTCCAGCGCGTCGCGCGAATAGCTCGCGCTCTCATGGTCGTAGCCATAGTCGAGCAGCTTGCCGCGCGAAGGCCAGGTGAACAGCACCGGCAGCGCGTTCGTGCCCGAATCATGGACGATCTGCGCGAGCCGAAAGACCGCCTCGGCGAACAGCGTGTTGAAGCCATGGACGAAGACCAGCGCCTGACGCTTCGGCGTCTTGGCGATGCGCGCGTCGAAGCGGCGCACCGCCTCCTGCTGATCGAGCGGATCGGCGCGCAGCGTGACGAATTCATGGGCGGGATCGCCGGGCAGGGCGGCCGGCCATTGCACCTCGCCGATCTGGCGCGCGCCATCCGGCGGAATGGAGATCGCGATATCGGCGAAGGCGAGGCCTTTTCCGCGCTCGCCGGTGAAGAGATCGCCCGGCTGCGCGCCCTCGGGGCTGCGTGTCGTGGCGACGAGCAATTCGACGCTCGGCGTCCCGGCCATCCGCGGCTGCGGGGTCAGCACCCCATGCGGACGCCCGCCGCAGCCGCTCGCCGCGAGGGCGAGGCACAGGGCGAGAATAGGTAGACGCAATCGCCTCGACACATCGCTCATTCGGCAAAGCTCCCGATCCTCGAATAAACCGCCGGCGGATGCGAGTCACGCGCTTCCCGCATCCGGCGTCCGGCGGCGCCGATAATCTCGGCGCCGATTGCCGACAATCGAGGCGCGGAAGCCGTCGCGCCGAAAGGCGTTGGTAACGTTATATAGGGAAATTACTCCGGTAAATTCAGACCGATAGCAGGGTGTGCGACCCATGGCGGACAATTCGGCCGTGATACTTCCCGATTTTTCTCTCCTTGCGGCGAGCGTCGCGACGGCTTTCGCGCCTGTCATCGTCGGCTGGGCGGGCGGCGATCGGCTCGGCGCCTGCGCAGCCGCGGCGATCACGGCGATCGCCATGGCCTTCCATGTCGAGCGCCGGCTTTCGCCGCAGATCGCGGCGCTGGAGAGGATCGCGGCGGGCGACCGCTATGCCTGCGTTCCGCGCAAGGGCGGCTCGCTTTCGGCGCGGCTCGAGCGCGTCGCCGAAGAGATGCGCCGCGCGCTCGTCGCCGCCGACGCGCTCTCTGTCGCCGAGCGCAGCCGCGAGGCGGAGCTGACCATACGCGAGGCCGGCCGCGCCTTTTTCACGCAGCGGCTGCGCGATTGCGCCGCCGAGGCGGATGGCGCGCTGGACACGGCGAGCGCGCAGGCGCGGACCGCCGCCGGCGATCTTTCCGCCTGCAATGGCGACATGCTGCGCCGCGTGTCCGAGGCGACATCGGCGGCGGCCACGGCTGCGCAGGATGTCGACGGCCTCGCTCTGGCGGCGCGCAACGCCATTGCCGATCTCGTCGCGCGCTCCTCGCTTCAGGTCGCGGCGGCGCGCGGGGCGGCCGACCGCACAGTGATCGATCTCGCGCGCGCGGAGGAGATCGTGCGGGGCCTCGCCGCCGCGGCGGGGCGCATCGACGCGGTGAGCAAGCTCATTCAGGCGATCGCCGGCCAGACCTCGCTGCTCGCGCTCAATGCGACGATCGAGGCCGCGCGCGCCGGCGAGAGCGGGCGCGGCTTCGCCATTGTGGCGAGCGAGGTGAAGACGCTCGCCAATCGGACGTCGAGCGCGGCGGCCGAAATCGAGACGCAGATCGACGCCATTCACGTCGCGGTCGAGGAGACGGTCGGCGCGATCGCCGAAGTGTCGTCGAGCGTCGAGGCGGTCGCCGGCGTCAATCGCGATCTCGCCGACACTCTGGGCCGGGAGGCGGCCGAGCTCGACCGTATCGGCGCGCGTGCGGCGGTCGTCGCTCGCGGCGTCGGCGAGGCGCTGCCCGATGTCGGCGGCGTCGTCGTGCAGGTGGAGACGGCCAGCCGCTCCGCGCTCTCGACCGCCGATGCGCTGCTCGGCCGTTCGCGCGCGCTCGTCGGCGCGGTCGGCCGCTATTTCGCCGATCTCGAGAATGGCGCGATCCGCATCGGAATATTGCACTCCCTCTCAGGCACGATGACGAGCAGCGAGCGACCGCTGCAGGAGCTGCTGGTGATGCTCGTCGAGCGCTGCAATCGCCAAGGCGGCCTGCTCGGCCGCCCGCTCGAGGCGGTGATCATGGATCCGCGCTCCGATCCGAAAGTCTATGCGGAGCAGGCGCGACTCCTTCTGGAGGAGCGCGGCGTCGCGGCGGTCTTCGGCTGCTGGACCTCCGCCTCGCGCAAGGCCGCGCTTCCGGTCGTCGAGGGCGCGAAGGGCCTTCTCTTCTATCCGAGCCAATATGAGGGCGAGGAGCGCTCGCCCAATATCGTCTATTCCGGCGGCACGCCGAGCCAGACGGCGATTCCGGCCGTCGATTTTCTCGGCGGTCTCGGCGCGCGGCGTTTTCTGCTGATCGGCAATGACGACGTCTATCCGCGCGTCACCAACGCCATCGTGAAGGCCTATCTCGCCGCAAAAGGCGTCGGCGGGGAGGATATCGTCGAAATCTACGCGCCGCCCGGCCTCGAGGATTGGAGCGCGATCGCCAGGGATATTCGCCGTTTCGCCGCGCGCCCCGGCGCTGCGATCGTCTCGACGGTGAGCGGCGACGCCAATCTGCGCTTCTTCGGCGCGCTGGCGGGTCTGGCTTGCGACGCGCCGATCATGTCGCTGTCGATCGGCGAGGCCGAGCTGCCGGCGCTCGCGCATTGCGCGATCGACGGCCTCTATGTCGCCTGGAACTATCTCCATGCGATCGATAGCGCGGAGAATTGGAGCTTCGTGGAACAATGGCGCCGCTACAAGAATTCGCCGGAAGCGACGACCAATGACGCGATGGAGGCGACCTATCTCGGCTTCGGGCTCTGGCGCGCGGCCGTCGCCGCGGCCGGCAGCGTCGATGTCGCGGCGGTGCGCCGCGCGCTCGGCCTGAATATGATCCGCGCGCCGAGCGGCTTTACGCTGCGGCTGGACACGGAGACCCAGCATTTGCACAAGCCGGCCTTCGTCGGCCGCGTCGCGCGCGGACGCATATCGCCGGTCTGGGTCGGGGAGGGATTGATCGCGCCGCAACCCTGGAGCCCTTGGCTCACCAAGAGCCGGGCCGGAAAGGCGCAAGCCGCGTGACGATCGGAGACTGTTTGGCGATCGGAGACCGTTTCGCGAGAGCCCCTGATCGCCGGAGTCGATTCGAGCCCGAAGGCTCGCGGTCCAAGGCCCGCCGATAATCGCGAGCCTTCGAGCCGCCAGCCTTCAGGCTCGCTTTCGACCTGCCGGAAATCAGGGCGTGGCGGCCGTCTTCAGCTTGGAGAGCGCGCGGATCTTGACGCGCACGCTCGCCGGCTTGGCGGCGGCCTTGACCATCTCGCCGGTGGCGGGATTGCGCACCAGAGTGCCGGCCTTGCGCGCCGGAACCTTGCGCAGCGACACTTTCAGCAGGCCGGGAAGCGTGAACTCGCCGACGCCGCGCGGATGCACGGAGCCGAGGAAGACTTCCTCGAGCGTGGCGTAGACCGCCGCTGCGGTCTTGCGCGGCAGCTCGTTCTGCTCGGCGAGAAGATTGATGAGGGCGGCCTTGGTCAAGCTTTCCTTCACCGGACGAACCGTAGCGGCTTCGGGCTTCTTGGCCTTCTTGGCCACCGCCGCAGGCTTGTCGCTCTTCGCCTTGGCCATCGCAAATCTCCCTCGAATCGATAAAGAGACGCGTCACATCGGGCGCGCCACGTGAGTATTCGTTTGCTAACGCTTCGAGAAGTGATTCGCAATCGGCGCAACGCTCGATTTTTGCAATGCCGGCTGCGCAAAATCACTCGTCGAACACGCCTTCCAGCGCATAATGCGTCACCGTCTTGCGGTTGGCGATGAGCTCGTCGATCGTCGGCTCGCCCTTCAAAGCGCGGGAAATCGCCAGCTTCGTCGCCTCGTAATTGGTGCGATAGAGGTCGCGCCTGTCGAGGTTCGGATCGGTGGCGCAGCGCGGATCGAGCCAGATCATGATGATCATGACCAGATCGTTCACCTGATCCTTCGGAATGATTCCTTCCGAAACCGCATCGACGATGGCGTCGCCCGTCGCCGCCTGCACGACGCCGCCGAGCAGCTCCACATAATCGTTGGAGCGCACCGTCATCTTGGTCGTCATCATGGTGGCGGGGCGCACCTGCTGATTGAGATCGCGAATGACGAACATGCGCGGATGACCCGCGACCTGGCCCGTCATCGAGGCGAAAGCCGTCCCCACCGGGCCTTTCACATTGCCGATCAGCACTTCCGGCATGGCGTCGGTATATTGCCCATCCGCCGCCAGAACCGTCGCTTCGCCCGTCGCCAGCCAGATCTCGCTCATATCGCTTTTCCTTCCATTCGTCGGAGGCGGTCGAATAGCACCGGGCGAAGGCCGCAGGAAGAGGCGCGGCGCGAGGGCGGAATCGCCGGCGCGGCAACGCCGTTAATTCTATCTTCTAAATGTGATTTGACCGAGCTAGAGTGCGGCCATGTTTCGAAAGAGGCCGCCAATGAAGACTTCCGCATCGACACGTCTCCTCGCCGGCTCCTTCGCGAGTCTCGCTTGCGCGAGTCTCGCTTTTGCAAGTCTCGCTTTTGCGCAATCGGAGCCGGCGCGCCGTCTCGTCGGCTCCGCCGCATTCAGCGATTGGCGCCAGGATGCGCCCGGAACCTGGCGCAAGATCGCTCCGGCGGACCTGCCCGCGCCGCTCGCCAGCGAGCCGACGGCCTCGCGTTCGCAGGTGGTCCCGCGGCCGGACGGCGCCGCGCTAAAGACGGCGGACGGTTTTTCGGCCGAGGTTTTCGCCTCTGGATTGGAGGGGCCGCGCGTCATCCGCCTCGCGCCCAATGGCGATATTTTCGTCAGTGAGAGCGTCGGCGGACGGGTGCGCGTTTTCCGCCTCGAGGAGGGGAAGATCATCCCCGCGGCTTCGCATGTCTTCGCCGCCGAACTCGAGCGCCCTTATGGGATAGCTTTCTATCCGCCGGGGCCGGAGCCGCGCTTCGTCTATATCGGCACGCCGACGAAAGTGCTGCGTTTTCCTTATAGGAATGGCGATCTGAAAGCCTCCGGCCCCGCCGAGACGATCGCGTCTCTGCCCGGCGCCGACGGCGGCCATTGGACGCGCGATCTCGTTTTCTCGCGCGACGGCAAGACGCTCTATGTCTCCGTCGGCTCCAAGACCAATGTCGCCGAAGGCCATCCGCGCGCCACGACGCAGGAGATCGCGCAGCTCGAGGCGGCGCATGGAAGCGGCGCGGGCGCGGGCGTCGAATTCGAGCGCGCGACCGTGCTGGCCATCGATCCCGAGGGCGGGAGCCGGCGCAATGTCGCCAATGGGCTGCGCAATTGCTCCAGCCTGCAATTGCGGCCGAAGACCGACGAGCTCTGGTGCGTCGTCAATGAGCGCGACATGCTCGGCGACGATCTGCCGCCGGATTATGCGACCCATGTGAAGGAGGGCGCCTTCTACGGCTGGCCCTGGCGTTACATCGGCGCGCATGAGGACCCGCGCCACGCCGGCGAGCGGCCCGATCTCGCGAGCAGGGTCACGACGCCGGATGTGCTGTTCCAGCCCCATTCCGCGCCGCTCGGCGTCGCTTTCTACGAGGGCGGGCAGTTCCCGGCGGAATATCAGGGCGACGCCTTCGTCGCGTTGCACGGCTCCTGGAACCGCGCCAAGCGCACCGGCTACAAGGTGGTGCGCCTTTCCTTCAAGGACGGGGTCCCGACCGGGGAGTATCAGGATTTTCTGACCGGCTTCGTCATCGACGACACGCGCGTCTGGGGGCGTCCGGTCGATGTCGCAGTGGCGCGCGACGGCTCGCTGCTGGTGAGCGAGGATGGCAATGGGACGATCTGGCGCGTGTCCTACGCCGGCGCCGCAAAGCCTGCGCAGATCACAGAGCCTGCGCAGACCTCCGTGAAGTGAACCGAGGGAGATCGCGCCGAGGAGACTGCGCCGCAATGGCGAAGCCTCCTCGCTGCTCGGCGTCGTCGCGCTGTTCCGAGCTCGCCGTCAGTGCTGGGCGCGTTCCTTGTGGCCGGCCCGGGCGCGAGCCTGGGCTTCCACGGGCAGGCTGGTCCTGTCGATGTAGCCCGGCTGATATTCGCCGCACCAATCTTCGGAGGCCACGAGAGGCCAGGCCGTATCCATGGTTCCTTGCTGGCCGCGCATGGGCAGGGGGGCGTTTCGGCGGCATTGGTTGTCCGGCTGGCGCCAAAAACGACAATCTCCGCAGTGCATGAGCGTCTCCTGTCAGAACTCGTCGCCCGAGCTGTTCAATCTGCGGCCCTTCAAAAGGTTCCAAACTAGCCGCCCCAGCGCCGCCGAGCGTCGGCGCCATGGGCATGCGCCCTCGCGGCTGGACGCGGCGGGCGTCTTCGGCCTATTTCTCGGGGAAAACGCCGGGAGACGAATGACGTCCTCTGGCCCCATCCCGGAAACGCCAAGGCTCGCGCAATGTCCCTCACTCTCGCCTCGCCCGGCCGCAAGCTCGGCTCGATCATCCTCTGGACCGCGGTCACGGCGCTGGGCGTCGTCGCGCTGTTCACTCTGGCGACGGCGCGCGGCGAGAGCGTCAACGCCATGTGGCTGGTGACTGCGGCGCTCTGCGTCTATTTCCTCGCCTATCGCTTCTACTCGCTGTTCATCGCGGACCGCGCGCTCGGCCTCGACCCGGAGCGCAAGACGCCCGCGCATCGCCGCAATGACGGGCTCGATTACGTCCCGACCGACAAATATGTGCTGTTCGGCCATCATTTCGCGGCCATCGCCGGGGCCGGGCCGCTGATCGGCCCCGTGCTCGCGGCGCAGATGGGCTATCTGCCGGGCACGCTCTGGCTGCTGACCGGCGTCGTCTTCGCCGGCGCGGTGCAGGATTTCGTCGTGCTGTTCATCTCGACTCGGCGCGACGGGCGCTCGCTCGGGGATCTCATCAAGACCGAGCTCGGCCAGACCGCCGGCCTCGTGGCGATGGTCGGCATTCTGACCATCATGGTTATTTTGCTCGCGGTTCTGGCGCTCATCGTCGTCAAGGCGCTGGCCGACAGCCCCTGGGGCTTCTTCACCGTCTTCGCCACACTGCCCATCGCCGTGCTGATGGGCGTCTATGGCCGCTATGTTCGTCCAGGCCGCATCTTCGAAATGTCGGCGATCGGCTTCGTGCTGCTGATCGGCTCCATAGCGCTCGGCCGCACTGTCGCCGAGACGCCGGCGCTCGCGGCGCTGTTTTCCTTCAAGGGCGAGACGCTCGCCTTCATGCTCATCGGCTATGGCTTCGTCGCCTCCGTGCTGCCGGTGTGGTTTCTGCTCGCGCCGCGCGACTATCTTTCCACCTTCTTGAAGATCGGCACCATCGCCTCGCTGGCGCTCGGCATTTTCATCGTCATGCCGGAGCTCAAAATGCCGGCGATCAGCCGTTTCGTCGACGGAACCGGCCCGGTCTTCGCGGGCTCGGTCTTTCCCTTCCTGTTCATCACCCTCGCCTGCGGCGCGATCTCCGGCTTTCACGCGCTGGTCTCCTCCGGCACCACGCCGAAGATGATCGGCGACGAGACGCAGATCCGCTTCATCGGCTATGGCGCGATGCTGATGGAATCCTTCGTCGCCATAATGGCGCTGGTCGCCGCCAGCGTGCTGGAGCCCGGCGTCTATTTCGCGATGAACAGCGCGCCCGCCGTCATCGGCGCGACCGCCGATAGCGCGGCGCAGACGATTTCCGCCTGGGGCTTCGCCGTCACGCCGGAGGCGTTGACCCAGGCCGCCGCCGAGGTCGGCGAGAAGACCGTGCTCTCGCGGTCCGGCGGCGCGCCGACGCTCGCCGTCGGCATGGCGAAAATCCTGTCGGGGGCGATCGGCGGGGCCTCGATGACCGCCTTCTGGTATCATTTCGCCATTCTCTTCGAGGCGCTGTTCATCCTCACCACGGTCGACGCCGGCACGCGCGTCGCGCGCTTCATGATCCAGGATCTCGTCGGGACCTTCTGGCCGCGCTTCAAGCACACGCGCGCCTGGGCTCCGAACCTCGCCGCCACGGCGCTCGCGGTCTCCGGCTGGGGCTGGTTTCTGTATCAGGGCGTCATCGATCCCCTTGGCGGCATCAATACGCTCTGGCCGCTGTTCGGCATCGCCAATCAAATGCTGGCGGCGATAGCGCTCACCCTCTGCACCGTCGTGCTGTTCCGCATGAAGCGCGAGCGCTACGCCTTCGTCGTCGCGGCGCCGGCGGCATGGCTCTACATCTGCACGGTGACCGCGGGCCTCGAGAAAATCTTCCATCCCGACGCCAAGATCGGCTTCCTCGCCCATGCGTCGCGCTATTCCGCCGCCGCGGCGGAGGGCAGGCTGCTCGCACCGGCCAAGACCGCCGCCGAGATGAGCCGCATCGTCTTCAACGATTATGTGAACACGACGCTCTGCGCCGTCTTCCTCGCGCTCGTGCTGTCGATGCTGGTCTTCGGCCTGAAGGCGATCGGCGAGGCGCGCCGCGCGACCACCGTCACCACCAGGGAGACCAGCGATGAGCTGCACGATCTGCGGATTGCCCGCGCTTGATCTCGCCAAGCTCGGATCGAAGCTGCGCGCGGGCGCGCGGCTGATGATCGGCCAGGGCGATTACGACGCCTATGTCGCGCATCGCGGCGCCGACCATCCCGACGAGCCGCTGATGACGCGCGAGGCATTCTTCCTCGAGCGTCAGGCGAGCCGCTTCGGCGAGGGCGGACGGCGCGCGATGCGCTGCTGTTGAGCGGCCGCTCAGCACTCGGCCCGGCCGAGCGCCCGAAAGGCGAGCAGCGCGGCGGCTTCCGATGTGTTCAGCGAATAGGCCATATAGAGAAAACCGAGGCGCGTTTGCCGCGTCTCGCGGATCTTTTCGACGAGGTCCTCGGTCTCGAAGGGCGCCAGGGAGGCGAATTCGTGCATCACGTCTTCCGCCGCCTGGCGATAGGCCTCGCGCTCGGCGAGCGACGCCGCGTCCCAATGCACCGGCTCGGACCCGAATCTCCCGAACAACGCTCTAGCGACGTTTTCGATCAGGTCGATCATAGGTAACTCTCTGTTGTAAGAGATGATTTTGATTACGCCTGTTTCCACCCTCGACGCTGTTTAATGAATGGTTACTTTATTGGCGGAGCAGGGCGCTGCGAAGTTCGATAATCTACGCAGTCGCGCTCATGGGGAGGGACCGTCGCCTCGCCGTGCCCTCATCGCGCTGCGGAGCCTTCACCTTTTGTGACGGCTGCTCTAATCTTCCCGCCATGTCCACTGACGCCGATCTCGCTCCGGAGCCGGGCCTCGCCGCGCTCGTCGACTGGTATTTGTCGATCGGCGTCGATCTGGCCGTGGATGAGACCCCGCATGATCGATTCGCCGAGAGCGCGGCGCCGCCCGTCCGCGCCGCCGCAGCGCCGCCGCCCGCGCCAGCCCCGCCCGCGCCAGCCCCGCGCGCGGCTCCGCCCGTGGCGCGTTCGCTCCGCAGCGCTCCGGTGTTTCCGGAGGAGGCCGCCCGCGCCGCGCGCGAGGCCGCGGCCGGAGCGACGACGATCGACGAATTGCGGGAGCGGCTCGAGAGTTTCGACGGCTGCGCGCTGAAGGCCACCGCCGGCCATTTTCTGTTTTCGGCCGGCGCGCCCGGCGCGCCTCTGATGGCGCTGGATTTCGCGCCGGGCGAGGAGGAGGAGCGCGGCGGCGCGGCCTTCGTCGGGCCGGAGGCGCGCCTGCTCGACAATATGCTGCGCGCGATTCGACGCGATCGCTCCAGCGCCTATCTCGCCTATGCGACGCCCTGGCGCCCGCCCGGCGCGCGCGAGCTCAATGCGACGGAGGTCGCGACGCTGCTGCCGTTTCTGCGCCGCCATGTGGCGCTCGCCGCGCCGCGCGCGCTGCTGATCCTCGGCGATTTCGCCGCCCGCGCGGCCTTGGGCGCGCCGGATGTCGCGCGGTGTCGCGGGGCCTGGTTCGATTATGATTGCGGCGCCGGGACCGTGCGCGCGCTGCTCGCGCCGTCGCTCGCCAGCCTGCTCAGGACGCCGGCCCTGAAGCGCCGCGCCTGGCGCGATCTGCGCACAGTGGCGGGGCCGGAGTGAAAACAGCGCTTTTTCGGAGTGGAGGAAAGCGAGCCTGATCGCAGTCTCACTCCGCCGCGCGTCCATCCGTCGCAGAGCCGAAACGGCCGGCGACATAATCCTCGACGATGCGGGTGAATTCTTCCGCTATGCCCTCGCCGCGCAAGGTCATCGCCTTCTTGCCGTCGATGAAGACGGGGGCCGTCGGCGCCTCGCCCGTGCCGGGCAGCGATATGCCGATGTCGGCGTGCTTGGACTCGCCCGGGCCGTTGACGATGCAGCCCATCACCGCGACATTCAGCGTCTCGACGCCCGGATAATCCTGCCGCCAGACGGCCATGCGGTCGCGAATGTGGGATTGGATGTCGCGCGCCAGCTCCTGGAAGACGGTGGAGGTGGTGCGGCCGCAGCCGGGGCAGGCGGCGACCAGCGGCACGAAGGTGCGAAATCCCATCGTCTGGAGAATTTCCTGAGCGACGCGCACCTCATTGGCGCGGTCGCCGCCGGGCTCCGGCGTCAGCGAGACGCGGATCGTGTCGCCGATGCCGTCCTGCAGCAGCACGCCGAGCGCGGCCGCCGAGGCGACGACGCCCTTCGACCCCATGCCGGCCTCGGTGAGGCCGAGATGCAGCGCATAATCGCTGCGCAGCGCCAGCATCCGATAGACGGCGATGAGGTCCTGCACCGCGGAGACCTTGGCCGAGATGATGATTTTATCGCGCGACAGGCCGATCTCCTCGGCGCGCTCGGCGGAGATCAGCGCCGAGCGGGCCAGCGCCTCGCGCGTCACCGCGCGCATGTCGAGCGGCGCAGGGGAATTGGCGTTGATGTCCATCAGATGGGTCAGCAGCTCCTGGTCGAGCGAGCCCCAATTGGCGCCGATGCGCACGGCCTTGCCATGCTTGATGGCGAGCTCGACGATCGCGCCGAATTGCCGGTCCTTCTTCTCCTTGAAGCCGACATTGCCGGGATTGATGCGATATTTGTCGAGCGCCTCGCCGCAGGCCGGATGATCGGCGAGCAGCTTGTGGCCGATGTAGTGGAAATCGCCGATCAGCGGGACCTCGACGCCCTTTTGCGCCAGCCGGTCGCGAATATGCGGCACGGCGGCGGCGGCCTCGTCGCGATCGACGGTGATGCGCACCAGCTCGGAGCCGGCGCGGGCCAGCGCTTCGATCTGCGCGACCGTGGACTCGATGTCGGCGGTGTCGGTGTTGGTCATGGACTGCACGACGATGGCGCCGCCGCCGCCCACCGTCACCGCGCGGGGACCCTGGCCGATCGTCACCACGCAGGTTTTATGGCGCGGCGAGGGTGCGGCGATGATCGGGTCGGGCAGGCGGGTCTCGATTTCGTCGGTCATCGTCGGTCTTGTCCCCTCGATGGGATTTTCGCTCTTGGTGGGCCGGAACGCGCCCCGCGTCAAGCCGGCGGCAGCAGGCCCATCCGCTTGGCGAGGAGGCGGTCCAGCAGCCGCGTCGGCAAGAGCCGCGGCAGCAGCCAGTCCAATAGATAGCTCGGCACGACGCGAATGCGCGCCGGGGGCCGCGGCTCGGTCAGCGCGCGCAGGACGGCGTCCGAGACGCGCTCCGGCGGCGGGCCCAGGCGGCCCTTCTCCACCGCCCATTTCTGCAGCCTGCGGGCGGAGGGGCCGTAGACGGTGGAGTCATAGCGGCCCAAATCGGCGTTCTCGGCCTTGTCCCATATGGGCGTGGCGATCACGCCGGGCTCTATGACGACCACATCGACGCCGAAAACCATCAGCTCGCGCCGCAGCGCGTCGGACAAGCCCTCGAGCGCATGCTTGGAGGCGGCGTAGGCGCCGAGAAAGGGCGACGCGAGGCTGCCCGCCACCGAGCTCATATTCACGATGCGGCCGGGCGGCCCGTTGCGCTTTGCCGGGCTCGCGCCGAGCAGGGGAGCGAAAGCCTGGGTGACGGCGATCTGGCCGATCACATTGACCTCGAGCTGAAGGCGGACCTCCTCGAGCGGCTGATAGAGCAGCGGCGCCGGAAAAGCCACGCCGGCGTTGTTGACGAGGCCGGCGAGCGTCGCGCCGTCGAGCCGCCGCTCGGTCTCGCGCGCCGCCTCCGCCACTGCTGCGGCGTCGGTCACGTCGAAGAGGAGCGGGGTGAAGCTCTCCGCGCCGAAGCGCGCTTGCAGCCGCGCGCTGTCGGCCGGCGTGCGGACGCTGCCGAAGACATGGAAGCCGCGAGCGGTCAGCCCCTCGACGAGGGCGTAGCCGATGCCGGTGGAGACGCCGGTGACGACGACGGATCGCTTGTCGGTCATGCGCCTATCCCGGCCGCGAGCGCGCGCAGCGTCGCGATGGTCGAGGAATCGGCGCGGCCGTCGATGAGCCCGGGGCGGAAATGCCGCTGGAAGGCCGCCACCGCGCCGGCCGAGGCCGCGTCATATGCGCCGGAGACGTCGCTCCTATAGCCGTAATCGGCCAGCGCTCGCTGCAATTCCCTCACCGGCTCGCCGCTCGCGCCCGGCTCCAGCGCCGCGCTCCCCGCGATCGGCGCAGGGGCGACATAATGGCCGACGCCCAGCTCCGCCAGCGTCTTCCAGGGGAAGAACTCGCCAGGATCGACCTTGCGGCCGATGGCGATGTCGGAATGGGCGAGCACGCGTTGCGGGACGATGGCGCAGCGGGCGCAAATGTCCCGGCCGAGCGCGGCGACGGCCTCGATCTGCCGATCCGGGAAAGGGCGCGGATCGTCATGGCCGGGATGGACGATCTCAATGCCGATGGAGGCGGAGTTCATATCCTCCTCGTCGGCCCAGAAGCTGCGGCCGGCGTGCCAGGCGCGGCGCGCCTCCGGCACGAGCTGGAGAATGGTCCCGTCCTCATCGACGAAATAATGCGAGGAGACCTGCGATTCGGCGCTCGTCAGCAGCGCCAGCGCGGCCGCCGCCGTCGGCATGCCGGTGTAATGCAGGATCAGCGAGGAGATCGGCCGCAGCCGCTCGCCGTGATTGGGCGAGGGACGGAAATCGGCGGCGTGCGGCGTGTCGGGTGAGGGCATTGCGATTCCGGTGATGTCATCCTCGGCGTCTGCGAACGGCCTTGTATACCCCCGACCAGCCGCCGGCGACCAGCGCCGTCGCAATGACATAGGCGAGCGCCTCTGGTTTCGGCGTCGTGAAGCGGAACAGCTCCGCCGCCGCCGGAACATAGACGATGACCGCGAGCGCCAGCGTCGTGACGGCGGCTATGATCCAGAAGGCGACGCGCCGCTTGTCGAAGAAGGCGGTTCCCGGCTCTGCGGCGGAGGCGAAGGCCATGGCGAGATCGCCGATGACGAGGCCGACGAAGACCAGCGCCCGCGTCTCGCCTTCGCCCATGCCGATGTGAAGCGCGACGAAATAGACGCCGAGCAGAGCCGCGAGCAGCACTGCGCCTTCGAAAAAGCCGGCGCCGATCTGGCGCAGGCCGAACAATGGCTCGGCGGGCGAGCGCGGCGGCTCCTCCATCATGTGGCGCTCGGCCGGCTCGCCCTCGAAGACCAGCGCGCAGATCGGATCGATGACGAGCTCCAGCGCCACCACATGCACGGGAAAGAACACCGGCGGCAGCAGGAAGAGAATGGGCGTCAGCGCGAGGCCGGCGATCGGCACATGGATGGCGGTCACGAAGATCAGCGCCTTGCGCAGATTGGCGAAAATGCGCCGTCCGCTGCGCACGCCCGCCACGATGGAGGCGAAGCGATCGTCGAGCAGCACGATCGACGCCGCCTCGCGCGCGACATCGGTTCCGCGCTGGCCCATGGCGACGCCGACATGCGCGGCGCGCAGCGCCGGCCCGTCGTTGACGCCGTCGCCGGTCATGGCGACGATATGACCGTTGCGCTTGAACGCCTCGACCAGCGCGAGCTTCTGCTCCGGGCGGATGCGCGCGAAAACGCGCTTGGTCTCGACGGCTTCGTCCAGCGCGGCCTCGTTCAGAGCGGCGATCTCGGCGCCGCTCAGCGCGCCGTCTCGCGCCTCTATGCCGGCCTGGCGCGCGATCGCGAGCGCCGTCGCCGGATAATCGCCGGTGATCATGACCACATGAATGCCGGCGCGCGCCGCCAGCGCGACCGCTTCTGGAACATCCTCGCGCAGAGGATCGAGAAAGCCGACGAGGCCCTCGAGCGTAAAGGCGCCGGAGCCGGGATCGTCCTCGCGCGGCAGCGCTCCCTCATGCGTGGCGACGGCGAGCACGCGCAGCCCATGCGCCGCCATGGTCGCGACCTCGGCGGTCAGAAGGCGCAGCGCATCCGCCTCCAGACGGCAGAGGCCGGCGATCGCCTCCGGCGCGCCTTTGGCGAAGGAAGCGAGGCTCTCATTGGCCGCGCGCCATGTCTGCACGAAGGCGAGCGTCTCCGGCCGCAGCGGAAAGCTGCGCATGATCGCCGCGCTCGCGGGCGGGTCGCGGGTCAGGCGGTGCAGCGCGCGATCCATCGGATCGGAGGGATCGGCGGCGCTGGCGCGCAGAGCGGCGTCCAGCAAAGGCGCGATCGCCTCCGGCATCGCGCCCTCGCCCGGCCGCCACATGTCGGCGCCGCGCAGGAAAAACGCCGCCTCCATGCGGTTTTGCGTCAGCGTGCCGGTCTTGTCGACGCAGAGCACGTCGGTCGCGCCCAAAGTCTCGATGACGGCGGAGCGGCGCGCCAGCACATTGCGCCGCGCGAGGCGATAGGAGCCGAGCGCCAGAAACACCGCCAGCACCATGGGGAATTCTTCCGGCGTCAGCGATATCGCGAGGGTGATGCCGGTCAGCCCCGCCGTGATCCAATCGCCGAAGGCGAGGCCGTAGGCGAGCGCCACGAGAAGGCAGAAGCCGATGCCGAGCGCGCCGAATATCGCGACGACGCGGCCCGTGCTCTTTTGCAGCGGCGTCTCCTCCGGCGCGATCTCCTCGAGCGAGCGGCCGATGCGGCCGAGCCGCGTCGCGCGTCCGGTGCGCGTCGCCAGCATCGCGCCCTGGCCGAGCGTCACCAGCGTGCCGGCGAAGAGAAACGGCGCCGCCTCGCCGGGCTCGGGATCGAGCAGCGGGTCCACCATGTTCGCCGGGGCTTTCCAGACCGGCGCCGATTCGCCGGTCAGCGCCGATTCGTCCACCGAGAGAACGTCGCCGCGCAGCAGCGCGCCATCGGCCGGCGTGCGCTCGCCCTCGCCGACGAGCACAATGTCGCCGGGGACGATCTCGCGCGCCGGAATGCGCCGCTCGCCCTCGGCGCGCAGCACGCGGGCGCTGGGCGCGGCGAGGCTGCGCAGAGCGGCGAGCGCATTCTCGTTGCGCGTCTCCTGCGCCACGACGAGGCCGATGGAGAGAAAGGCGCCGGCGGTGAGCAGCAGGCCTTCGTGACGATCGCCGAGCGCCAGATAGAGCAGCGCCGCGACGATGAGCAGCGCGAACATCGGCTCGCGCAGCGCCGCGAATGCGATCAGCAGCCAGGAGGGGCGCCGCGGCTGCTCCAGCTCATTGGGGCCGAAACGGGCGAGTCGCGCCGCCGCCTCGCGCTCGCCGAGCGGCGCGAAATCGCCGGCCGGCCGGGGCTCGGGTCGTTTTGCGCGGAGCCCCATTCGATGTTCCTCTGGCTTGCGGCCCTTCCCCCGCCCCGTCCCCGGGGCAGGGCGAGGACGCCGCTCACGCCGCCAGAGCGGCGAGCACGCGGACCCAGGAGCGCGAGCCCTTCTTGAACGAGCTGTAGGCGTATTTTTCATTCGGAGAATGAATGCGGTCGTCCTCGAGCGCGAAGCCGATCATCAGCGTGTCCATGCCGAGATCGCGCTTGAAGGCTCCGACGATCGGGATGGAGCCGCCGCAGCCGACGAGGGCCGCCTCCTTGTCCCATTCCTCCTGCAACGCCCGCCGCGCCCGCGTCAGCGCCTCCGAGCCGAAGGGCAATTGCAGCGCGCGGGAGGCGCCATGCGGCGCGAATTCGGCGCGCACATCGACCGGCAGGCGCTCGCGCACGAAAGCGCGGAAGCTGTCGAGCACCTTCTCCGGGTCCTGAGCGCCGACGAGGCGGAAGGAGATTTTAGCGCTGGCCTTGGCCGGCAGCACCGTCTTGGCGCCGGGGCCGACATAGCCGCCGATGACGCCGTTCACGTCGCAGGTCGGGCGCGACCACACTTGCTCGATGACGCTGCGGCCGCGCTCGCCCGCCGGGCGCAAGACGCCGACGCTCTTCAGAAACGCCGTCTCGTCGAATTCGAGCCCACGCCATTGCGCCGCGATCTCCTCGGGCAGCTCGGCGACGCCGTCGTAGAAGCCGGGCAAGGTCACGCGGCCTTCGGCGTCGTGGAGGTCGCCGATGATCTTGGCCAGCACATGGATCGGATTGACCACCGGCCCGCCGAAAATGCCCGAATGCAGGTCGCGGTCGGAGGCGGTGAGGATCACCTCCTCCTGCGCGAGGCCGCGCAGCATGGTGGTGATGGCCGGCGTCTTGGCGTTCCACATGCCGGTGTCGCAGACGAGCGCCAGCGCCGGCTCGGACAGCTCCTCGCGATTGTCGGCGAAGAAATCCGGCAGCGAGGGGGAGCCGGTCTCCTCCTCGCCCTCGAAGAGGAAGGTGATGTGGCAGGGCAGGCCGCCATTGCGCTGAAAGGCGCGGCAGGCCTCGAGGAAGGTCATCAGCTGGCCCTTGTCGTCCGAGGCGCCGCGGGCGACGATCTCCTCGCCCTTTTCCCCCGCCACGAGCCGCGGATCGAAAGGATCGCTGACCCACAGATCGAGCGGGTCCGGCGGCTGCACGTCATAATGGCCATAGAACAGCACATGCGGCGCATCCGGCCGCTTGGCCTTGGCGTGGCCGACGACGATCGGATGCCCGGGCGTGTCGCGCACGCTCGCCGTAAAGCCCAGCTCGCGCAGCTGGCCGGCGAGCCAATCGGCGGCGCGGCGGCATTCGCCGGCGAATGCCGGATCGGTGGAGACCGATTTGATGCGCAGAAAATCGAAGAGGCGATCCGTGGCCGCGGGCAGATCGGCGTCCAGCGATTGAAGAACGGTTTCCGTCGACATGAAAGAGGCTCCGCTACGGGTCGCGCTGCGCTGCGCAACGCGAGTCGCGATGAAAACTGCAAGCTGGCCTCGAAGCTAGTGCGAATGGAGCGTCATGAAAAGAGCGGCGGCTGTTCGGCTGGATTCATCGCTTTCGAAGGCGACGGCTCGGATCGAAATTCCCGCGACGCGCCGTGTGTGGACTTTCGTCGGGAAGAGCCGGTCGCTGCGTCGGATCGACATGCGAGCCCGACTCTGACGCTTCCCGATTCCTGTCAGATTTTCGTCAGGCTGTCGAAAAACGCTCGCGCCTCCGCTTTGGCCAAATTTGAAGCTTTGCGGTCCGCCCGCTCCCTCATGAACTGGGAGACGAGTTGAAAGCCCAGTGAATATCCAAGCCACCGAGGCAATTCGCCAACACCGAAAAACCAGCCACTGTGGCTATAATCTTTGCGATCCCAATCTCGCGCCGCAACGGGAACATGACGGCGGATTTCTCGGATATCGAGTTGTTCCCATGGTTCAGGCGCGCCAGACCAGACTTCTCGAGCGAAATGGCCCGCCAGACCCTCTGATACCAATGCTTCCCCCAATGATGACCCGTAACCTGGTCCCTCCCAGCGAGCCGCATGATGAAGCTCATGGGCGAACATTCGCTCAAATGATCTTTCTGAGTTCGCAGAAAGGGCAGGATTATCAGGATCAACAGTGATGAAGATCACTCCCGGCCCCGGCGAATACCCGAGAATTCCTTTCTCGGGAATGACCTGCTTTCCCGTCTGCACAATAACATCGATGGGGCCAATCGGCATAAGGGCAGCAGCCCTATCGTGGCTCTCTTTTAGAGAAGCCGTAAGCCAACTGCGAAGGTTTGTAAGTGCGCCGCGGGCGTCAAGGAAATGGAGGTTCGGTGATGACATGCTTCCGTCCTCAGCCGAGGGGATTATTCGGCCGCAATATTGGCTTCAACTATGCTCCGGAAGCGCACAACGGCGAGCGCCCGGTTTGAGGGCCGGGTGGTCTCGGTCAGCCCAAGATCTACACAGATGCGCTCGTGCGAAAAGGACTACAGAGCGACGAGGGTCACGATAGACTATGTGAATTTTCATGCAAGGCTTCATAGCGAAGGCCCTGAATTCCCATGGCTCCGTTCGAGCGCTAGAGAAGGTCCCATAAGGGTCAGAAACCCAAACCGACCCACCACTCGTCCCCTTTCCGGCGTCGCCCGCACTTCCCAAGGCCTCATGTGCAGCCTAAGTAATGGGCGCGCTCCGTTCGGTGGGGCGGATGACGTCATGAGGAGACTTTCGGATGAATTTTTCGCTCCGCCGGCCGTCTCTGCTGGCCGCTCTCTTCCTCGCGCTCTCCCTCTCGGGCTGTGGCTACAACACCATCCCGACCCAGGAGGAGGAGGCCAAGGCCAAATGGTCGGAGGTCGAGGCGCAATATCAGCGCCGCGCCGATCTCATCCCCAATCTCGTCGCCACCGTGCAAGGCTACGCCAAGCATGAGAAGGACGTGCTCACGGCCGTCACCGAGGCGCGCGCCCACGCCACGCAGGCCAAGGTCGATGTCTCGCAGCTCACCGATCCAGAGAAGCTGAAGCAGTTCCAGGAGGCGCAGGCGCAGCTCTCCGGCGCGCTGGGGCGTCTCATCGCCGTGAGCGAGGCCTATCCGGATTTGAAAGCCAACACCAATTTCCTGGCCTTGCAATCGCAGCTCGAGGGCACGGAAAACCGCATCACTGTGGCGCGGCGCGACTACATCCAGGCGGCGCGGGAGTTCAACACCTCGCTGCGCACCTTCCCGACGCTGCTCTGGGCCAAGACCGTCTTCGCCGGAACCAAGCCGCTCGCCGAATTCACCGCCAGCGCCGGCGCGGAGCAGGCGCCCACGGTCAAATTCTGACCTCTCCGGAGACCGACGCCCATGCAGCTCCTTCCTTCGTGGCCTTCGGGTCTTCGTGGTGGACAGGCCACGAAGACACGAAGGACACGAAGCCTCGCTCTGCTGATCTTCGTGCTGCTGCCGGCGCTCGCCTTCGCGGCGCTCGATTTTCCGGCGCTCACCGGCCGCGTCGTCGACGACGCCCATATTCTTCCGCCGGCGGCGCGTCTCGACATCGAGACGAAAGCCAAGGAGCTGGAGGAGAAATCCGGCATTCAGCTCGTCGTCGCCACCGTGCCCTCGTTGCAGGAAACCGACATAGAGACTTTCGCCAATGGCCTGTTCCGCTTCTGGAAGCTCGGCGAGGCGAAGGTGAACAATGGCGTTCTGTTCCTCATCGCGCCCAATGAGCGCAAGATGCGCATAGAGGTCGGCTATGGGCTCGAGGGCACGCTCACCGACGCGCTTTCGAAGATCATCATCGCCACGGCGGTGACGCCGAAGTTCAAGACCGGCGATTTCGGCGCCGGCGTCGAGCGCGGCGTCGATGGAATCATCGAAGTGCTGAGCGGCGATTCGGCCGAATGGGAAAAGCGCATCAAAGTGCGCGCCGAGCATCAGGAGCCGGGCTTCGATCAGATCGTGCCCTTCATCGTCTTCGCGCTGTTTCTGTTCGTCTTCTTCTCCATGCTGACCAACGCTCGCGGCGGCGGGCGGCGCATGTATCGCGGCGGCCGCGGGCCGATCATCTATTTTCCGCCGTCCAACGACAGCTGGTCCGGCGGCTCCTCCTGGGGCGGCGGCGGCTCTTTCGGCGGCGATGGCGGCGGCGGATTTTCAGGCGGCGGCGGCTCGTCGGGCGGCGGCGGAGCCTCGGGGGATTGGTGATGCCCATTTCGGACGCGGATCAGGCGCGCATAGCGGAGGCGATCGCCGCCGCCGAACGGCGCACGGCGGGGGAGATCGTCTGCGTGCTGGCGCGCCGCTCCTCCGATTACGCCTATGTGCCGCCGCTGCTGGCGGCGCTCGTCGCGCTCATCGCGCCCTGGCCGCTGGTGTTCTTCACCGAGCTCGGCGTCCGGCTCATCCTCGCCATTCAGATTCTCGTCTTCATCGGCGCGGCGCTGCTGTTCTCGCTGCCGCCGCTGCGGCTGGCGTTGACGCCGCGCTTCGTGAAACGCGAGCGCGCCCATCGCGCCGCGATCGAGCAGTTTTTCACGCGCGGCGTCTCGGCGACGAAAGAGCGCACCGGCGTGCTCATCTTCGTCTCGCTGGGCGAGCGCTATGCGCGCATCGTCGCGGATGAGGGGATAGCGAGGAAAATTCCGGAGGAGGATTGGCGCGCGGCGCTCGATCTGCTGCTGGCGCGCATGCGGGAGGGGCGCGTCGCCGATGGTTTCGTCGATGCGATCGCCGAATGCGCGCGGCTCTTGTCGAAACATGTGCCGCCCGGCGGCCATGAGGAGCTGCCGGACAGAATCTATGTGATCTGAAATATACGTCGTCGCTCGAGAAAAATCCCGGAGACGCCACGAGGACGCCCCGGGAAGTCGCGCGAGGAGAAGGCTCTCAGCCGATCAGCCGGGTGAGCTGGTGAAGGACGATGATGAAGAAGGCGAGCGCGCCGATGATGCCGGCGACCGCTTTGACGAGCTCCGCATTGCTGTGCATGACGATTCTCCCTTACGTGTAATTTTTTTTGCAATGACGACGCAGCGCATCGTCGCCGATAAAACTGCGCCGCCGCGCCGCCGCCGACAATCGCGCGCCGCTGCGGCAGAATGGCGCGGAATTTCGCGAGCGAGTTGAATTTGCGGCGGAAAGCGCGGCGATGCGGCTTCGCTACAAAAGGTCGCGCCCAGCTAATCGCGAGACGGGCGCGCGATAGCCGCAACTCGACTCCGCGGCGCGCGCGCCGTTAATGGAAACGCAATCTTTATGGCGGCCGGGCGAAGGAAGCTTATTCCAAGCATTAACCCGTTTACGTTAATATCCCTAGGGCGCGAGTCGGGCGGCGGGTTTCGCGCGTGCATGTTTCGAGACGCGAGCGCGCCCAGTGCGGCGGCGCCGAAGTAGCGTGAGGCAGGAGAGCATGGTATTCCGCGGCAGTTTCGCGCGTCAGTCCGGACATTTCGCGCGTGCGTCGGGCTTGGCGCTCGCAGTCGGGCTGGGTTCGTCCTTCGTCGCCGCATCCAGCGCGGCGCCGGCGCCCTATGCGCCGATCCGCACGCCGCTCGCCGTCGCGCCGCCGCCGCTGGTCCAGCAGCTCGAGGTCTCCTGGCTGCATGTCGGCGAGCCGCAGTCGGAGCTGTTCGCGCTGGCGGATGTGTCGGCTCTGCTTCCCGTCGCCAATTCCGTTTCGATCGCGGTTCCTCCCGCGTCCGGCGGTTTCGACATCGCCGAGGCGCTGATCGGCGAGGAGCAGCGCGCTTTCGCCGCGGCGCTCGACCAATGGACCGGCGCGGCGCGCGGGGTGGAGCAGCGCGCGCGGCGCAAGGCGGTCGCCGCCTTTTACGCGCAGCGCGCCTATGCGCCGCTATGGCGCGACGGCGGCGTTTGGCGCGCCTCGGCGCCCGCCGCGATAGAGCGGCTCAGCCGCGCGCGCGACGACGGCCTCGATCTGCGCGGCGTCGCCTATCCTTCGGAGACCAGGCTCGGCGGCGATGCGGATGAGCTGGCTTTGTCGGAGGCGGTCGTCGCCTATGCGACGCAGGCGTCCGGCGGGCGGCTCGATCCGCGGCGTCTGTCGCGGCTCATCGGCGCGCATCCCGCGCTGCCGGAGCCGGGCGCCGCGCTCGGAGCGATCGCCGCCGCCGGGCCGCGCGCCGGCGATATGCTGCAAGACTATAATCCGCCGCATGAGGGCTATCGCGCCTTGCGCGCAAAGCTGGTGGAGCTGCGCAGCGCCGGCCTGCCGGAGCTCGACAGGCGCTTCGCCGAGGCCTCGCATTCCGTCGCGCATGACGCGGCGCCGGGCCGGGAGGCGCCGAGCGCGCCGGCGCGCCGCTCCAATGCGCTGGTGGAAGCCGAGATCATCGCCAATATGGAGCGCTGGCGCTGGCTGCCGCGCGATCTCGGCGAGAGCCGCATAGAGGTGAACATTCCCGACTTCGAGCTCGCCGTGGTGCGCGAGGGCCGCGTCACGCATCGCGCTCGCGTCATCGTCGGCAAGGAGGGCACGCCGACGCCGGTGTTCTCCGACAAGATGCAATTCATCATCGTCAATCCCTATTGGAATGTGCCGCCGTCGATCCTGACGAAGGAGATGCTGCCGAAATACGGCGGCAATCTCGGCGCGATCGCCGCCAGCGGCTATGAGGTGCTCACCCGCAAGGGACAGACCTTCGTGCGGCAGAAGCCGGGCGAATCCAATGCGCTCGGGCGCATCAAATTCATGTTCCCGAATGATTTCTCGGTCTATCTGCACGACACGCCCAATCATGCGCTGTTCTCTTCGGCGCATCGCGCGCTGAGCCATGGCTGCGTGCGCGTCGATCAGCCCTTCCGCCTCGCCGAGGCGGTGCTGGGGCCGGGCAGCGGCTGGCCGGAGGAGCGCGTGCGCAAGCTCGTCGGCGCGAGCGAGCGCTACATCAATCTCGCGCGGCCGCTGCCGATCCACATCGAATATTTCACGGCTTTCGTCGACGAGAATGGACGGCTGCAATTGCGCGGCGATCTCTATGGCTATTCCGCCAAAGTGCGTCAGGCGCTGGGGCTCGAAGGATAGCGGTCGGCGAGAAAACGGAAGGCGCTCGCGCCCCTCCGACCCTCCCCCGCTTTGCGGGAGAGGGAGCAGGCTCCGCGCTTCATCGGCATTTCGCGTGACGCTCGCCGCGAGGCGTCACAGAGTCGGCGCGTAGCCGAAGGCTTGATTGAGCCGCGACAGCGCGACGCCGAGATCGATCGCCGCGCTCGCCCGCGCGCGTTGCGCGTCGAGCTGCAATTGGCGCACGCGATAGAGATCGAAGGCGTTGATCTCGCCGAGCCGGAAGGAGCGCCGCGCCAGATCGAACTGCTCGGTCGCGACCGAAAGCCGCTTGGCGGAGAGGCCGTCGGCGCGGCGCGTCGCGGCGACGGCGGCGCGGGCGGCGTTGATCTCCGCGGCGACGAGCCGCTGCGCCCGCGCGAATTCGGCCGTGGCGCGATCGACCTCCGCCTGCGCCTCGGCGACGCGCGGAATATTGCGGCCGGGCGTCGGCAGCGGAATGCGGAAGCGCACGCCCACCGTATTATTGTTGGAGCGGATCGGGTCCTCGACGGCGGGCTCGGTGCCCTGCTCGTTGCGGCCGAAAACGGTGATCTCCGGATTGTCGATGAAGCCGGCCTCGATGAGCCGCATCTGCGTCTGCGCCTTGGCGAGAGCGGCGAGCGGCGTGCGCAGCGCCGGATGATCGTCCGGCGGGCGCGCCGGCAGCGGCGCCTCCAGCGTTCCGTCCGGCGTCGCGCCGCCGGTCAGCACCGCATAGGCGGCGCGCGCGGCCTTGGCGGCGGCGTCGGTCTGCGCCACCTCGGTCTCGGCGGCGAGCGTCTCGTTGCGGGCGAGCAATTCGTCCTGCGCGGCGTTCTCGCCGAGCGCGACGCGCCGCGTCATGTCGTTGCCGATGTCGCGCGCCGTCGCCAGCCGATCGCGGGCGACCGCCGCGTCCTTGGCCGTGCGCTGCGCCGTCCACCAGGCGTCGCGGACCAGCGCGGCGAGGTCGAGGCGCCGCAGCGCCAAGCGCTCGTCGAGCTCGACGACGCCGGCGGTGACATTGTTCTCATAGGCGTCGCGCTCGCCGGGCAGCCAGATCGGCATGCCGATCTCGAGCTCCGATTCGCGATAGCCCTTCACATTGCCCTTCACTCGCTCCTCGCGCGAGCCGCCGAAAAAAGGCGAGCCCGGCGTGAAGGAATTGGCTTGCGCATAGCGCGCCGCCACCGCGCGGCGCTGCGCGTCGAGCGAGGCGCTCTGCGCATCGATGCCGATCGCCTGATCGAGATGGCGCGCCAGCACGAGGCCGTAAGGTTTTCCCGGCGGCTTCGCTTTCGGCTTCGCTCGCGTCTCCGGAGGAAGAGGCGAGATCGAGAGCTTGGGCCTGGTCTCGCTGGCCGCGCTCGAGGCGTGGAGCAGGACGAGCAGAAGGGAGAGGAGCGGACGAGCGCCGCCGTGACGCTGTGTCATCGGCGCATGATCCGCCAACGAGAGTCCGGCGTCGCCGAGGTGGGCGTTCGCGTCGCCGCACGCACGCGCAGCAGGCGCTTGAAGTCGAAGCGATCGTAGAGAATGGGCAACAGCAGCAGGGTGAGCGCCGTCGCGGTGACGAGGCCGCCGATGACGACAATGGCGAGCGGCCGCTGGATTTCCGCGCCGGGGCCCTTGGCGAAGAGGAAGGGCGCGAGGCCGAGCGCGGCGATGGTCGCGGTGAGCAGCACCGGCCGCATGCGGCGTCGGGCGCCTTCGCGCACCGCGTCATGCACGCTGCGGCCGTCGGCGACGAGCTTGTTGATGTAGGAGATGAGCACGACTCCATTGAGCACGGCGATGCCGATCAGCGCGATGAAGCCGACCGAGGCCGGCACCGAGAGGAACTCGCCGGAGAGCCACAGGCCGATGACGCCGCCGATCGCCGCGAAAGGCACGTTGCAGAAGACGAGCAGGGCCTGCGACGCCGAGCCGAAGGTGAGATAGAGCAGCAAAAAGATGAGCCCCAGCGCCAGCGGCACGACGATGGCGAGCCTTGCCGAGGCGCGCTGCTGATTCTCGAACTGCCCGCCCCAGACGAGCTCATAGCCCGGCGGCGCATGCACCTCCTTGGCGACGGCCGCCTTGGCGTCGGCGACGAAGCCGACGAGATCGCGGCCGGTGACATTGGAGAGCACCGTGGCGTAGCGGCGCGCCTCCTCGCGGATCACCTGAATCGGGCCGTTCTCGGTGCGTATGTCGGCGAGCTGCGACAGCTCCACCACCTTGCCGTCGGCGGAGACCACCGGCACGCGCGCGAAATCCACCGGCGAGCGGCGCGACACCGGATCGCCGCGAATGACCAGCGGCGTGCGCACCGGGCCCTCGAGCACGAGGCCGACCTGCGTGCCGTCCACCCATATGCGCAAGCCGTCCTGTATCTCGCTGGCGTTGAGGCCGAAGCGCCCGGCGGCGAGCCGGTCGATGCGCGCGGTCAGATAGCGCATCCCGTCATTCTGCAGCGCGAACACGTCGCGCGAGCCGTCGATCTTGCGCAAGGTCCCGGCGATCTCGCGGGCGAGGCGGTTCAGCTCGTCGATATCGTCGCCGAACACCTTCACCACCACATCGCCGCGCGCGCCGATGATCATCTCCTGCACGCGCATGTCGATCGGCTGCGAGAAGGCGTAGGAAATGCCGGGGAAAGTGTCGAGCACCTGGCGCAGCTCGCCGAGCAGCCAGGCCATGTTCGGCTCGCGCCATTTGTCCATCGGCGCGAGCGTCAGGAACATATCGGTCTCATTGAGGCCGACAGGATCGATGCCGAGCTCGTCGGCGCCGGCGCGCGCCATCACGCCCTTGATCTCCGGCACGCGCGCCATCAGCGCGCGCTCGATGCGCAGGTCGGTCTCGGCGGTCATGTCGACGCTGATCGTCGGATGCTTGCGCACGGTGATGACCGGCGTGCCTTCGTCCATCACCGGCATGAAGGTCTGGCCGATGTGATTGGAGGCGAGCAGCGCCAGAGCGAGGCCGACCGTCACCGCGGCGCCGACGACCATCGGCCGCCGCAATGCGCGCTCGAGCAGCGGATCATAGAAGGCGGAGATTTTACGCACCAGCCAGGGCTCGTCGCTGCCGCCGGCGCGCAGCAGAGTGGCGGCCAGCGCCGGCACCACGGTGAGCGAGAGAATGAGCGCCGAGCCCATGGCGAAGGCGATGGTGAGCGCGACCGGCGCGAACAGGCGGCCCTCGAGCCCTTCGAGCGAGAGCAGCGGCAGAAAGACGGTGATGATGATGACGGCGCCGGAGACGAGCGGGCCGGCGACCTCGCGCGTCGACTCATAGGTGATGCGAACGCGGTCCTGCAGGTCGGCCTTTTCCATGCCGGCGAGTCGATGCTCGACATTCTCGACGACGACGACGGCGCAATCGACCAATATGCCGATGGCGATGGCGAGGCCGCCGAGCGACATGATGTTCGCCGAGAGTCCGTAGAGCCGCATGATGGCGAAGGTGGAGAGCGCGGCGAGCGGCAGGATCAGCGAGACGACGAGCGCCGCGCGCAGATTGCCGAGGAAGAGGAACAGCAGAATGACGACGAGGACGATGGCCTCGATCAAGACTTTCTGCACCGTCCACACGGCTTTGGAGATGAGCTCGCTGCGATCGTAGAAAATCTCGATTTTGACGCCCTCCGGCAGGCGTGGCTTCAGCTCCTCGAGCTTGGCCTTGACGCCGGAGACGACGGTGCTGGCGTCGGCGCCGCGCAGGCCGAGCACCAGGGCCCAGACGGCCTCGTCCTCGCCATTGCGCGTGGTGACGCCATTGCGGGCCAGCGCGCCATTGCGCACCTCGGCCACATCGGCGATGCGCACGACGCCGGTCGGCCGCGCGGCGACGACGACGGAGCGTATGTCCTCGAGCGTGCGCAGCCGTCCCTCCGCGCGCACCAGAAGCGCCTCCTCGCCGTCGCGCACGCGGCCGGCGCCGTCGTTGCGATTGTTCTCCTCGAGCGCATCCTTCAGCATTTTCACCGTGATGCCGCGCGCCGCCATGGCCGGCGGCGAGGGCGCGACCTCGAAAGTGCGCACGAAGCCGCCGAGCACATTGAGGTCGGCGACGCCGGGCAGGCCGCGCAGGGCGGGGCGAATCGTCCAATCGACGAGGCTGCGCTGCTCGGTGGGCGTGAGGCCGCCGCCGACGAGCGTGAACATCAGCATTTCAGCGAGCGGCGTGACGATGGGCGCGAGCCCGCCCGAGGCCCCCGCCGGAAGCTGATCCGCGACCGAGGCGAGGCGCTCGTTCACCTGCGTGCGGGCCCAGAAAATATCCGTGCCTTCGGCGAACTCGAATGTGAGCAGCGCCACCGAATAGCGCGTCGTCGAGCGCATGCGCACGAGATTGGGAATGCCGCGCGCGGCGATCTCGATCGGCGCGGTGACGCGGTTCTCGAGCTCCTCTGGCGTCAGGCCCGGCGCGCGCATGGAGACCAGAACCTGGACCGGCGCGACATCGGGAAAGGCGTCGATCGGCAGCTTGGAATAGGCGTGCGCGCCCCATGCGGCGAGAGCGATCGCCGCGAGAAAGACGAGGAGCCTCTGGCCGAGCGCGGCTTGGATGAGTTTATCGAGCATGTCGCGTTTCGCTCACTTAGCGCTCGGGTCCTTGGCCGCCAGCTCGGCGAGCAAGGTCAGCATTCCGCGCGTCGCCACCTGATCGGCGGTGGAGAGCGGTCCTTGAATCGACGCATATTGCGGCGTCTCCGAGACGAGGGCGATCGGCATGGCGCGGAACCCGTCGGCGGAACGCAGAAACACCCAGTCCTTTTCGCGAAAATGGACGACGGCGTCGGCCGGCACGCGCCAGAGCGAGCCCCCCGAGCCTTTGAGGCGCAGAATGGCCTGGACCGCCTGTCCCGGTCGAATCGGGGATTTGCCGGGCGCAAATTCCGCGACCGCGGTGACCGATTGCGTCGCCGGATCGGCGGTGCGGCCGATGCGGATCAGCCTGCCCTCGACGCCGAGGCTCGGCAGCACGACCTTGTCCGCGCGGTCGAGCCCGGCGGCGCGGCCGATGGGGATTTGCAGATTGACCCAGATCGGGTTCAGCCGCGCGATGGTGACGAGCGGCGCCGAGGCCATCACGCGGTCGCCGACCGTGGCGTGGCGCGCGAGAATGACGCCTGCCATCGGCGCGCGCACGACGAGCGCGGCGGCGAGCTTGCGCTCCTTGCGCAACGACTCGATCGCCGGCTCGGTCATGCCGTCGAGCGCCAGCAGCTGGCCGCGCTCGTCGAGCAGCGAGCGCGCCTGGGCGGCCTCGGCGCGCGTCACCAGCAGGCGGCGCTCGGCGATGATCCGCTCTTTGTACAGCTGCTCGTCGCGGCGCAGCTTCTCATTGGCCAGAGCGGCGTCGGCGGCGGCCTGCAGAAAAGCCCGCTGCGCCTCGATCAGCTCGGAGGATTTCAACGTGGCGATGGGGTCGCCCGCCTTCACCTCCTCGTCCGGGGAGACGAGCAAAGTCTCGACGAGGCCGGCGGCGGGGGCGGCGACCATGCGCAATTGCTGCGGCGGAACCGTCACCGTTCCCGGAACGACGAGCTCGTCCGAGCCGGAGCCTTTTTCCACGGGCTTCGTCTCTATTCCCGCCGCTTGAATATCCTGCTCGCGCAGCGGAATGGAGATGTCGTCGGCGGCGAGGCCCGCGCTGGCGCGAAGCGCGCCGGCGAGCCCGAGGGCGAGGACAAGATATTGAAACGGTTTTCTTTTCATTCCGCCTGGAACCGGTCTTTGCGTCGGGGCGCAATTTCGCTTATCGAAGCTGACGAAACGCTGACGAGCTCGAGCGGGACGCTGACGCGGCGACCAAATCCGAGCGAATCATAGCACCGCAGCCCCGTTCAATGCGAATTTTGCTGGTGGAAGACGACGAGCGCATTTCCCGCGACGTGGCGAAGGCGCTGCGCGCGGCGGGCTATGTCGTCGACACCGTCGCCAATGGCGAGGACGCCTGGTTTCTCGGCGACACCGAGAATTTCGCGGCCGTCATTCTCGATCTCGGCCTGCCGGGGCTGGACGGGCTCGCCGTGCTGGAGCGCTGGCGCGAGCAGGGCCGCCGCACGCCCGTGCTGGCGCTCAGCGCGCGCGGCTCCTGGAGCGAGCGCGTCGCCGGAATAGACGCCGGCGCCGATGATTATCTGCCCAAGCCGTTCCAGCCCGAGGAGCTTTTGGCGCGGCTGCGCTCCATCATTCGCCGCTCGGCCGGCCACGCCTCCTCGGTGACGCGCAATGGCGCGCTCTCGCTCGACGAGCGCAGCATGACGATCACGCTGGCAGGCGTTCCGATCGAGCTCACCGCGATCGAATATCGGCTGGTCGCCTATCTTCTGCATCGGCGCGGGCAGGTGGTCCCGCAATCCGATCTCGCCGAGCATGTCTATGGCCACGACCAGCAGAGCTCCAATGCGGTCGAGGTGCTGATCGGCCGCGTGCGCAAAAAGCTCGGCGCCGAGGCGATCGAGACGCGGCGCGGCTTCGGCTATCTGATCCCCGATCTCGACGCATGAGGACGCGCTCGCTGCGCCTGCGGCTGTTCCTCGCCGGCGTCGCCGCCATCGCCGCGGCGCTCGCGCTGGCGGGCTTCGTGCTGGTGCTGTTGTTCGAGCATCACGTCGAACGCACGATGGACGACGACATCGAGACCTATGTCCGCCAGCTGGTCTCCGATCTCGCCGTCGACGCCGAAGGGCGCCTGCGCATCATCACCGCGACGCCGGACCCGCGTTTCGCACGGTTTCGCTCGGGCTTTTATTGGCAGGCGGCGAGCGACGACAGCCGCGACGTCGAGCGGTCCGCCTCGCTCGGCGAGGAGGCGCTGGATTTCCCCGCCGGCTGCAAGAGCGGCGATCGGATTTTCTATCATCGTCTGCGAGGCCCCTGGGACAATGCGCTGCTCGGCGGGCAGCGCTGCGTCGCGCTCGGCGGCGCCGCGCCGCTGCGCGTCCGCGTGCTGGTGGCGCTCGATCTCGCCGGCGTCGCCCGCGCGCGCGACGCCTTTGCCGCGGAGCTGGTCGCGGCGCTGTTTCTCATCGCGGTCGGGCTGACCTTCGCCACTTGGATTCAGGTCGGGCTCGGCCTCGCGCCGCTGGCCGGCCTCGGCGTGGCGGTGGGCGAGATCGCCAAGGGCCGCCGCCGCCGGCTCGACTCGCCGGCGCTGCCGGAGGTGCAGCCGCTGATCGACGAGGTCAACGGCCTGCTCGACGAGCGCGACAAGGAGATCGCGCGCGCGCGCAATCGCGCCGCCGATCTCGCCCATGGGTTGAAGACGCCGCTCACCGCGCTGGCCGCCGACGCCCGCCTCTTGCGCGAGAAGGGCGAGACCGAGATCGCGCGCTCGCTCGATCGCATCGGCGACGCCATGCATCGTCATGTGGCGCGCGAGCTGGCGCGGGCGCGCAGCCGCGGCCTCGCGCGCGGCGGCGAGCAGACGCCGGTCGCCGAGGTGGTGGACGCGCTGGCGCGCACGCTCGCCTCGGCCGGGACGACGGCCACCTTCGAGATGCGCATCGCGCGCGACGCCCGCGTCGCCGTCGACCGCGTCGATCTGATGGAGATTCTCGGCAATCTCATGGAGAACGCCTCGCGCCACGCGCGCTCTCGCATTCGCGTCTCCGCCGTGGCGGGATGCTTCGTCGTCGAGGATGACGGGCCCGGCCTGCCCGAAGGCAGCGAGGCGCTCATTCGCCGCCGCGGCGGCCGTCTCGACGAGACCGGCGGCGCCGGCCTCGGCCTCGCCATCGTGCAGGACGTGCTCGACGCCTATGGAGCGGACATGCGCTTTTCCCGCTCCGACCTCGGCGGGCTGCGCGTGGAGGTCGATCTCTCGGGCGCGACCGGGCCGCAGACGACGGCCTGACCGCGGTTCAGACGCCGGGCCCGAATTTCAGCCCCGAGTCGATCGTCAGCCCGACGCCGACGCTGGCGAATTTATCGCCGCGCACGATCTTCGCCCGCGGCGTATGGGCGAGGCAGGCGCGCTCGATCGCCGGAATGGAGGTGCTGCCGCCGGTGAAGAACACCGTGTCGACGTCCCCCGCCGCGACGCCGGCCGTTTTCAGGCAGTGGGCGACGCAATCGGAGAGCTTGCGGCATTCATTGGCGATCGTCTCCTCGAAGAGGCGGCGGGACGTCTCTATGCGCAATGTCTCGTCGATATAGGCGAGGTCGATCATCGCGGTCGCGGCGTCGGAGAGGATGATCTTGGCGGATTCGACATCGCCCGCCACGCGATGGCCGGCGCGATCGTCGATCGCTCGCACGAAGCGATCGACCTTCTCCGGCTCGTCGGCGATCGCGCGCAGCTGCTTCAGCTCCTCGAGCGTCTTGTTGTTGTAGAGGAAGGCGATGCGATGCCATTGCGCGAGATCGTGGAAATAGCCATTGGGCAGATCGAGCTCGGGGCGCTTCCTCTGCCGCGTCTGATAGCCGAACAAGGGCATCACCTGCTTGAGGCTCAGCCGATAGTCGAGATCGGTGCCGCCGACATGGACGCCGGCATTGGCGAGAATATCGTCCTTGCGCTCGATCTTGCGCCGATTCCTCGGCGAGACCTTCACAATGGAGAAATCCGAGGTGCCGCCGCCGATGTCGGCGATCAGCGCGATCTCCTCGCGTTCGATGCGCCGCTCATAGTCCAGCGCGGCGGCGATCGGCTCATATTGGAAGAGGACATTTTTGAAGCCCTGCGCATGGGCGGCGGCGGCGAGCTGATCCTGCGCGACGCGATCGGCCGTCTCATTATCGTCGACGAAGAACACCGGGCGGCCGAGCACGGCGCTTTCGACGGAGCGGCCGGCGCACAGCTCGGTCTTGTCCTTCAGATGATGCAGAAAGCGTCCCAATATGGCGGTGAAGGCGACGCGCCTGCCGCCGGCGGCGGTAGTCTCATGGATCAGCGAGCCGCCCAGAATGCTCTTGATCGCGCGGAACAGCCGACCGTTCTCGCGGTCGATATAGAGTCCGATGGCGGCGCGGCCGAAGCTCAGCGAGCCGTTGTAGGCCGGGTAGAAGATCGCGCTCGGAATGGTGACGCTCGCGCCCTCGAGCGGGACGAGCGTCGGCTCGCCGCCGGCCATGAAGCCGACGGAGGAGTTGGAGGTTCCGAAATCGATCCCGCAAGCGAGGCTCACGCGATTGTCTCCTTCTTGTCCATTGCACACGTTCGCAGAGCGAAAAGCGCGCCGCTGCTCCGACGAGCGCACGCTCACGCGCGAGCGTCGGTCGGATGATGGAACGGATGGGGTTCTGGGCTCAGCGAAGCGGCCGGGGAGGGCAGGCCGTCCGAATCTCGCGCGAAACTGCAATTTTTCGCGCGACTTTGCAAACGCGCGCGGAGGGGCGCTGCGGATCGCGCCGTCACTGCTTCTTCAGCACGCAGCCTTCATTGCAGGTGTCGCGGAAAATGCCGACCTCGTGGATCGCCGGCAGCGACGGCTCGAGATCCCGCCAGATATAGACGCAGAGATTTTCGAGCGTCGGCTTGCCGAGGCCTTCCAGCTCGTTGAGGAAGGAATGGTCCAGCCGCTCGCGCAGCGCCTGCAGCCGCGCGCCGAGCTTGCCGAGGTCCATGACCCAGTCCTCGCCGTCCTGACGCGGGCCGCGCAGCGTCACCCGCACGCGGAAGGAATGCCCGTGCAGATTGCGGTATTTCCCGCCGGTCGGGTGGTCTGGATCGTAGAGGGCGTGCGCCGCCTCGAAGCAGAACTCCCGATAGACTTCGAACAGAACCGTCATTTCACCCCGATGGCCTTGTGCGTCTGGTGCGAGAACCGCCACAGCGGATGCGCCAGGCAATAGTCGATCGCCGCCCTCGTATTGCGCAATACGTCCGGCCCGTCCATGGGCTGCAGCAGGAAATGGTCGAAGGCGAGCCCCTCGAACAGCTCCGGCTCGGCCCCTTTCTGCGGATAGACGAGCTTGAGCTCGTCGCCCGCGGTCTGGACCAGCGGCGCGCCCGCCTTGGGGCTGACGCAGATCCAGTCGACCGCAGGCGGGACGGGAAGCGTCCCATTGGTCTCCACCGCGATCTCGAAGCCCTCGGCGTGGAGCGCGTCGAGCAGCGCGGCGTCGATTTGCAACATGGGCTCGCCGCCGGTCAAGACGGCGAAACGCCGCTCGCGGTTTTCACCCCAGAGCCCGGCCAGATGCGCGGCGAGAGCCTGGGCGCCCGAGAATTTGCCGCCATTCTCGCCATCGACGCCGATGAAATCCGTGTCGCAGAAGCGGCAGGTCGCCGCCTCGCGGTCGGCCTCGCGGCCGCTCCACAGATTGCAGCCGGCAAAACGGCAGAAGACGGCGGCCCGCCCGGAATGGCGACCCTCCCCTTGCAGCGTCTTGAAGGCTTCCTTGACCGCATAGGCCATGGTTCTGGTCCCGTGGAGCGATCGGGACTGATTAGTGCCTCACGCGATGGCGGTCCAGCGGGGCTGCTCACCCGTTCTTCGGCCGATCGTAGCGGTCGGTGCCCGGCTCGGGCTCCCGCGGGCGCGGGTCGAGGCTGCGGATATAGGCGACAATATCCTCGATCTCGCGCCGCGACAGATGCATGTCCGGCATTTTCGGATGCGGATCGACCAGGAAATTGGCCAGCGCCTTGGCGTCGGCGCGGCGCTGGGCGACGTCGGCGAAGGAGGGCGCGTCGGCGTTGGCGGTCTTCTGGGCGCTCGTCATCACATGGCAGGACGCGCACCAGCGCTCGGCGATGCGCTTGCCATGGGCGGCGTCGGCGGCGACGGCCGGCGCGCAAAAGCCGGCGAGAAGGGCCAGCGACTGAAAGAGGCGGCGCGGATCGTTCATGCGGGGCTCCTCGTCGGCGTCTCGCGAGCGCAGCGGCGCGGCGCGCCCCCCGACTCGCGGAAACGACATGAGACCATGAATCCGCTCCGCCGAGAATCGGGGGTCGCGCCGAGGGACCGCGACCAGACAGCGCAGGCGCGGGCGGCGCTCAGGCCGCCTTGGGCTCCGTCGCCGCCTTTTCGGCCGGGCGCAGCGTCACCTGGGCGACGAGTCCGTGCGGCTCGCGGTCGAGCAGCCGCAGCGCGCCGCCCGCCTCCTCGACGAGGGCGCGCACGATCGAGAGGCCGAGGCCGAAGCCGCCATGCTCGTTGAGATTGCGTCCCGGCCGGCCGCGCACGAAGGGCTCGACGACCTGCGCTTTCTCCGCATCCGGTATGCCCGGACCATCGTCGGCGACATCGATCTGGACGCCGTCGTCGGCGGCCCGCGCGACGGTGATGACGACGCGGCTCCCATGGGCGACGGCGTTCTCGACGAGATTGGCGAAGACGCGCTGCAGATCGGTGAGCGAGCCGATCACCATGCGCCGTCCGTCGCCCTCATAGGCCACGTCATGGCCGAGATCGGCGAATTGATCGGCCACTGTCTGCAGCACGCTGTCGAGATCGACGATCTCCTGCGTGTGCCGGAAGCGCTCCTCGCGCAGGAAGAGAAGATTCTTGTAGAGCATCGAATCCATGAGCTCGACGTCGAGCAGCATTTTGGCGCGCAAGGGCTCGTCGTCGATGAATTCGGCGCGCAGCCGCATGCGCGTGATGATGGTGCGCAGATCATGGCTGATCGCGGCCAAGACGCGCGAGCGCGCCGCGATCATCGAATAGATCCGCGCCTGCATGCGGTTGAGCGCGCGCGTGAGGTCGCGGACCTCCTGCGGCCCTTTCTCGGCCAGCAGCTCGCATTCGCCCGATTCGCTGGGGAATTTCTCGGCCTGGCGCGCGAGCCCGACCAGCGGCGCGACGACGGCGCTGGACGTCCAGAAGGTCAGTATGGCGGCGCAGATCAGGAAGAACAGCGCCGACGACAGCCATATGCCCGTCGCAGACGGCAGATCGAGGGGCGGCGGGCCGTCCAGCGGAGACAGGGCGTTTGTCGGCGGAGGCTGCGCGCCGGGGAAATCGCCGCCCGGCGGTCCGCGCGGGCCGCCGTCGCCAAAACCCTCGTGTCGCGCCTCGCGCGGCGGCGAGGTGAGCGTCAGATAGCCGCCCTTGCGCAGCGCGACGGTGACGGAATGGCCATCGGGCTTGGTCGCGAAGACCTCGGCGCCCGGCCATAAATAAGCGCGCAACGCGCCCGGCGCGGGCTCGCCGCGGGCGGTCTGCGCGGCGGTCGGACGCGTCGCGGCGAGCTCCGGCCGGGTTCCGCGCGACGGATCGCCGAGCGCGGCGAGAAGCTGCTCGCGCTCGCCCGGAGGCGCGAGATCGAAGGCCCAGGCGAGCGCCGCCGCCGTCTCGGTCAGCGATCCGCGAGCGCGCGGCGCGCGTTCCTCCCGACCCATCCACTCTTCGCGAGCCATCCGCTCTTTGCGAACCATCCATTCTTGCCGAAACGCGCGTTCCGCGCGAAACGCCCGCTCCTGGTGGAAGACCTGTATCGCGATCGTCACGCAGGCGTGGAACAGCACGATGGAGGCGAGCACCAGAATGGCGATCTGCCCGGCCAGATGATCGGGCCGCAGCCCGCGCCAGAAGCGGTTCACGCGCGCATCACCTGCGGCGTGAACAAATAGCCCTCCGAGCGGATCGTCTGAATGTAGCGCGGGTTTTTCGGATCGCTCTCCATCTTCTGGCGCAGCCGGCTGATGAGCACGTCTATGCTGCGCTGAAAGGGGCCGGCCGTCGGTCCATGCGTGAGATCGATGAGCTGGTCGCGCGTCAGCACGCGATTGGGCCGCTCGCACAGCGCATAGAGAAGATCGAATTCGGCGCTGGTCAGCGCCACTTTGGTGCCGCCGGGCGTCGTGACCTGATGCGCCATTATGTCGACGCGCCACCCTTCGAAGAGATAATAGCGCGAGCTGGCTTCGTCCTTGCTGGTGAAGGCGGCGCGCGCGCGGCGCAGCACGGAGCGGATGCGCGCCAGCAGCTCGCGCGGATTGAAGGGCTTCACCAGATAATCGTCGGCGCCCATCTCGAGCCCGAGAATGCGATCGACGTCCTCGCCCTGCGCGGTGACGATGACGATCGGCAGATTGCGATCGGCGCGCAGCCGGCGGCAGATGGAGAGCCCGTTCTCGCCGGGCAGATTGAGATCGAGGATCACGAGATCGAACTCGCGCCGCGCCAGCGCCGTGTCCATCGCGCCGCCGTCGGCGACGACGGCGACGTCGATCTGATGGGTGAGGAGATAGCGAGAGATCAACTCGCCGATTTCGGCGTCGTCCTCGACCAGGAGGATCGCATCTGTCTTCGTCACGTCGAGCGCACCCGCGGGGCTTCGCGCGGCGGCGTTCCGTCGCGTCCAGCAAGACCTATCCCGAGAATATGTCCCGATCGTTTCCAAGTCGAAACGGGGGCGGGCGCGAGCAAGGCGTTTTTCCGCCATTTTTGGGACGCGGCCCCTCCCTTCGCCAATTTGCGCGACGATGGGGAAAAGCGGCCGAAACGCGGGACTGCGCGGCGCCCGCCGATTTGCCTCGGAGCCGGCGGCGGCCCATAGTCGTCCAGAAAGCGGGCGACGAGTCGAGGGCGGGTTTGGCGAGGGCGGATTTGCCGGAGGCGAGCGAAGGGCCGATCCGCGACGAGGACGAGAGCCTCGCCGAGGCCGCGCGCAGGCTGAAGGCGATCGTCGTCGGCTCGCTCGGCAATCTGGTCGAATGGTATGATTTCTACGTCTATTCGGCCTTCTCGCTCTATTTCGCCAATTCCTTCTTCCCCGGCGACGATCCGGTCGCGCAAATGCTGTCGAGCGCCGGCGTGTTCGCGCTCGGCTTCTTCATGCGGCCGATCGGCGGCGCTTTGTTCGGCGAGATCGGCGACCGTTTCGGGCGCCGGCGCGCGCTGACGCTCTCCGTGCTGCTGATGTGCGTCGGCTCGCTCATCGTCGCCGCCACGCCCGGCTATGCGACCATCGGGAAGGCGGCGCCGGCGCTGCTCCTCTTCGCACGGCTGTTGCAGGGCCTCAGCCTCGGCGGCGAATATGGCTCCTCGGCCACTTATCTCTGCGAGATGGCGGCCTCGCGCCGGCGCGGATTCTATTCCAGCTTTCAATATGTCACGCTCATCGGCGGCCAGCTGACGGCGCTGCTGGTGCTGCTCGTGCTGCAAAATCTCGTCTTCACGCCGGAGGAATTGCGCGCCTATGGCTGGCGCATTCCTTTCGCCATCGGCGCCGGGCTGGCGCTGTTCGCGCTGATCATGCGGCGCGATCTCGAGGAGACGCAGGCCTTTGCGGCCGAGGCTTCGAAGCGGCGGCGCAGCTCCTTGCGCGCGCTGCTATCCTATCCGCGCGAGGCGGCGACGGTCGTCGGTCTGACCATGGGCGGCACGCTCGCCTTCTATGTCTATACGACCTACATTCAGAAATTCCTGAAGCTCTCCGCCGGGCTCAGCGACGCGCAGACGACATGGATCAGCGCCGGCTCGCTCACTTTCGCGATGGCGTTGCAACCGGTCTATGGCGCGCTGTCGGATCGCATCGGCCGGCGTCCGCTGCTCATCGCCTTCGGCGTGCTCGGAACTCTGTTCACCGTTCCGCTGATGACGGCGATCCAGACCGCGCGCGATCCCTGGACCGCCTTCGCGCTGGTGCTGGCGGGCTGGCTCATCGTCGGCGCCTATACGTCGATCAATGCGCTGGTGAAGGCGGAGCTGTTTCCCGCTTCGGTGCGGGTGACGGGCGTCGCCGTGCCTTATGCGGTCGCCGTCTCGCTGTTCGGCGGCACGGCGGAATATGTCGCGCTGTGGTTCAAGCGCGAGGGGCATGAGAGCTGGTTCTATTATTATGTCAGCGCGGCGATCTTCTGCTCGCTCATCGTTTATGCGCTGATGCCGGAGACGCGCTCCGCCTCGCGCATAGACGCGGATGGAGAGCGAGCCTGAAGGCTCGCATCGCGCATCGCCCCGCCGGACGCCTATCAGGCGGCGGCGCCGTCGGCGAGGCGGGGCGCGAAGGGCGACGAGGCCGCGGGGGCGGCGAGGCCCGCCGCTTCGCGAATCGCTTGCACGGGCGTGTGTGAGAAGGATTCGACGCAGAGCGCGATCTTGGCGGTCGGGGCGCCGGCGAGCAGAGTGGCGAGGCCGGCGCGATCGAGCGGGGCCTCGTCCCAATAGGCGACGGCGAGGCTCTGCGGAACGACCTCATGCGCCGCCATATGGCGCGGCGAATGGCGCACGAATTGGCCGTAGAGCAGATATTCCGAGAAGGCGCGCGTGCGGCACAGCGCCAGGAACCAGTCGGTTCCGGTGGCGTCCTCGATCGCCCTGGCCATGGCGCGCACGGCGTCCTTGTCCCAGACGATGAGATTGCCGATGTAGTCGTTGGCCGGGAAAGTGCTGGGCGGCAGGCCCAGCAGGCGGTCGCCATTGGCGATCCATTTGGCGTGCAGCGGCGCATCGGCGGAGATCGCTCCGCGCGCGACATAGAGCGGCGAGCGCGCGCCGCCGGCATAGGCGCCGATGTCGAAGCGACGGATGATCACATTGTCGGAATCGACGATGCAGAAGCGTTGCTCCGGCAATTGCAGCACGGCGGCGATCTTCAGCATTTGCTGAATGTGCCAGCCATGCACCGGCCGTGAGCGGAACGACCACCAGACGCGCCGTCCATTGCGTTGCAGGAAAGGCGGGACCAGCCGCAGCCAGCGCGGCAGAAAGCGCGAGCAGGGCAGGATCACGCGGCGCGGGCCGGCGAATTGCGCGAACAGCTCCATATCGTCGTCATTGACGATGACATAGTGCCTCTCATGGCCCGAGAGGCGGCGATCGATGCTCTCGCAGAGCAGAGCGAAGCGCTCGCGGTCGGCGCGATGTGTGGGCGTGATGAGCGCGATCGGTCGTTCCATAGGCGTTCCCCGATGACGTTGGAGCTGGCCGCCGTCGTGCCAGAATAGGACAGGTTCCCGGTCTCTCGTTTCCTGTCGCAAGGCCGAGGCCGGTCAGCCGCGAATCTTGAATTCGGCGAGAAAGCGCATGCCGAAGAGGGCGAAGAGCAATCCGATCCAGCCCGGATGGGCGCGATCGAAGAAAAAGCTCTCGAGCGAGTTGAGATAGAGGCTGAACATCCAAATCTGTAGGAAAAGCAGCGACACCGCCGGCTCGTCGCCGCGCGCGCAGACGCGTCGCACATCGCGCGCCGGCTGCACGATCAGCGCCGCGAAGGTGACAGCCAGCCCCGGCAGGCCCATGGCCAGCACAGTGTCGAGATAGCCGTTATGCGCATGGGCGGCGTTGCCGGCCCAGATGGTCGTGTCCTCGCCGCCGAAGCGTAGCGCCGCCGTGTTCCAGAATGCGCCGAGGCCATGGCCGAAGATCGGCGTCTCGCCGGCCTTGGGAATGGCGAAGGTCCAAATATCGGTGCGGCCGGTGAAGGAGGCGTCGAGCGGCAGCGCCGAGGCGATGGCCCCGAGCTGCGGAAACAGGATCGAGCCTATGCCGAAAAAATTGAGCAGCACGAGCGGCGAGAAGACGATGATCGACCACAGCGCGACATTGCGGGTGCGCGCGGCGAGAAAGGAGAGGATGATCGTCGTGAGGCAAATGGCGGTCGAGCTCTTGCCGCCCGAGCAGAGCACGAAGAGCAGAGAGAGGACGAAGATCGTCCAGCCCTCGATCGTGCGGCCGGCGCGCAGCACGAAAATGCCGATGAAGGTCAGCATGGAGAAGACCGCGCTGGCGACATTCTTATGGCCGAACACGCCGCGCCAATCGCCGGCGAGCTGCGGCTCGCCGATGTCGGTCGCCTGATGGATCGTGTAATGCGGCAAGAAGATCAGGCCGAAATAGGAGAGGCCGACGATGACGAGCGCGACGATGCTCAACAGCCTGGCGAGATCGTCGCGGCCGCGCGGCAACAGGAAGAGCGACAGGCAGCAGGTCCCGACGCAGCCGAGCATCGCCACGCGCTTCAGCGAGTTGGAGATTTCCTGCGAGGTGACCAGCGTCACGCCGATCCAGGCGGCCAGCGCGATATTGGTGGGCGTCGCGAGCGCGGAGAGCGCCTGCCGGTCGGTGCGCCAGACATAGAAGAAGGACGCCGCAGCCATCAGGCCGAAGGCGGCGTAGACCTGAAAATCACGGCCCTCCGCGAGCTCCAGCGTCTCCGGCGAGGCGAGATCGGCGAAGGGCGAGAAGGTGATCCAGCCGACGAACAAGATGGCGCAGAACACGAGCCCGCGACCATCGAGCTCGTCCAGCCCGCCAGCGGACGACATTCTCGCATCGCTCATGAGGAATAGCGATAGGGCTGCGGCATCGCGCCCACCGAAGCGAGCAGACGGCCGATGGCTATGCCGATCGGATGCGTGGCGGCGAGCGGATGCTTGGACGCCCGCAGCATGCGCCATGCGCGATGCAGCGAGATCGGCCCCAGAGCGATATTCTTGGCGAAGAGCAGCAGGCGATCGCGCAGGCTGCGCGCGGCCAGGCGATCGATGCTGTAATTGATCGCGCCTGTGGCGAGGCTGCGGCGCAGCACCCAGCCGAGCGCCAGCCGGCCCGGCGTCACCTGCTCGTAGATCTGCGCTTCCTGGCGCCAGTAGAAGGTGAAGCCGGCGCGGCGGCAGCGCGTGAAGAATTCGGTGTCGCCGCCGCCGAGAAAATTGAAGCTCGGATCGAGCGAAGGCACGGCCAGCCCGTCGAACACCTCGCGCCTCAGCAGGCAATTGCCGGTGCCGTAGATGATCGGCACCGGGCCGGTCTCGCCGAAGGCGGGCCAGAACACCGGATGGTCGCGATAGGCGGCGCGCGCCTCCTCCGGGAAGATCGGCGTCACCGGGCCGCCGACGATATCCGCGCCCTGGCGCGCGCAGGCGACCATCTCGTCGAGCCATTGCGGCTCGGCGCGCTCGTCATCGTCGATCATCAGGAAATAATCGGCCGACGGATAGCTCTCTCGCGCCAGCCGAAAGGCCGCGTTGATCGCATGGACATTGCCCTGGCGCGTCTCCACCGTCGCCACGCCGGAAAGACGGCGCTCGCGGAAGAAGGATTGCGCCACCTCGAGGCCGACCGGCGCGGCGGCGTCATTGTCCACGACGACGACGGCGAAGGCGACTTTCGTCGCCTGCGCCTCGAGCGAGGCCAAGGTCGTCGCCAGCATGTCGGGACGACGGAAGGTCGGAATGCAGACGACCGCTTCGACGCGAGACGCGTCGATGCGAGAGGCGCTGGCGATGGGCGCCGCTGCGGGTTCGGGGAGACGTCGCGAAGCTTGGGTCATTCCATTTTCGTCGTCAGAGTGAGGGGGGGTAGAGCGTCGCCAGGGTCAGAGCGCCCGCCGTCGTTTTGCGATTGCCGCGGCCGGGGTCCGCAGAGCGGTCGGCCGCCAGGAGAAAAAAACTCATCTTCTCCAGCAGCGCCTCGCGTGAGAGCGCCGAGGAGAGCGCGTGATCGGCGCCGTCGACGACGTCGATCACGACATTGGGCAGGGTCCTCAGGAATCGCGCGTCGGGCCCGAAGCAGACGTCCATTTCCTCTCTGCCGACGTCATGATCGCCGTGCAGCATGAGGATGCGGACGCCGCGCGCCGACAGCTCGGCGAAATTGGCCCGCGCCTCGCGCGCCTTGCCATGGGTGACGCCGAGACGCTGCGCGAGAGCGCCGGCGAAAGCCGAGGCCTTGCGGCGGGCGAGCGACGAAGCGATGTCGACGAGCTTGCCGAGCGACACTTCGCCATTGACCACGCGCCCCCAGGCGCGGGCGCTCATCGCCTTGGCGACATAAGTGTGGGTCGCCGCAAAGCCCATTTCCAGCAGCTTGTCGCGGTCCTCGCCGTCGATGCGGCCGAAAACCTGGAGGTTGGCGAGCGCCAGAGCCTTCACGCGATCGTCGGCCAGGGCTGCGTAGAGCGCGAGCGCCGCGCCGCTGCACACGCCGTACAGCGTCACCTCCTCGAGGCCGCGCATCTCCAGGAAATCGAGCGCCGCCGAGACATCCGCGGCGCGCTCCATCTGGTAGAGCGCTGCGCGCGGTCCCTCCGCGAGCGCCGCGGAATCGCCTATGCCGAGCGTGTCCATGCGCAGCGAGGCGAAGCCGTGACGCGCCAGCGAGCGGGCGAAATAGACCGTGGAGCGGCCGCAGCCGATGTGGTGATTGGCGCCGGTGTCGAGCATCAGCACCGTCATCTTCGGCTTGCCGCGCGGCAGGCACAGCACGCCGGCGAGCTGTCGACGCTCGCCGAACAGAGCCGCGCGCTCGATGAAATGCTCGGTGGCGAGCGCGCCTTCCGGCGGCCGCGACGTCAGCGCGCGCCCCGCGCCCTCGCTGGCGAAGGCGACGATTGCGTCGAGATCGGCGAGCGGCGGCGGCGGCGGCACCGGCGCCGGCGTCAGCGCGCGATAATCGAGCAGCTCAAGCGTCTCGACGATCGCGCCGAGCGATTCGAGCCGCTGGAGGAATTCCGGCGCGGGCCGCGCGGCGGGATCGTGCAGCAGCAGCACGCGCTCGGCCGGCGCGGCCTCGAGGCGCGTCAGATCGATGCGCTTGATCGCCGCGGCCATGGATTGCGTGATCGCAAATCCTTCGAGATGAATATCGTCGCCGGAGGTCGCCGCGGCGATGCTCGCCTCCGGCGTCGCTCCGCTGGCCGCCAGCACGCGCGCCATCATCTTGAGCTCGCGCAAATAGCTCGAGCCCTTCACCACGGGCGCGATCTGGACGAGACGCTCGACGCCGCCGACCTCGGCCGCCAGCGCCGCGCCGAGACGCAGGCCGACGAGCGTCACCTCGCGCACGCCGATCGCCTCGCGCATCCAGCGCACGGCCATGTGAATCTGCTCGCGCCAGGAGTCGACGAGCGCCGGATCGGCGGGGTCGCCGAGCGAATCGCCCTCGCCCGGATAGTCGAAACGCAGCGTGGGCAGGCCGGCGGCGGCCAGACGATCGGCCAGCACGCGCCAGGACTGATGCGCGCAAAGTCCTTCATAGCCGATGGAGGCGCACATCACGACGCCACGGTCGCCGTCGGCATGATGCAGCCAGCCGAAGCTCTCGCCGATCGCGACCGGGGTGGAATTCATTTCGTCAACTCGCTCAGGCTCACGCATAATCACACCATGCTCGGTTTAAGGTTTTCTTCCGGGAGCTGCGATCTATTCCTCGGCTCAGGCTTTCCATTCGGTTCAAATCGGAGCAAAAAACGGCCTTCTGTCCAAACGAAGAAGAAACCGTGCCAGAGCGCGCCCTCGGACGGCTGGCACGATTCTTCGAGATTTTTCGGCGCCGGCCGCGCGTGCGTCCCCTATTGGCACAGCGGCTCTTCAGCTTTCGACAAGGACAGCAGCGCCCATGCTCGCCAGGCAGACCGTCGTCTATTTCGCGGCCAATGTGTTCTCCGCACTCTTCGGTCTCCTCAACACCATTGTGTTCACGCGCGTCTTCGCGGTCGCGGCCTATGGCGATTATCTGCTCGGCTTCGCTTTCGCCACGCTTCTCGCCACATTCCTCGCCAGCGCGTTGAAGCTCGCCATATTGCGCGAGCAGGCGAAGGGCGACGGCGCCGATATTCGCGGCGCGATCCTCGCCGCAATGGCGCTGCTCGCGCCGGCGGCGCCATTGTTCTTCGTGGTCGCGCGGCTGACCGGCCTCGCCGCGTCGGTTTCCGCGGCCGCCGTGCTGCTGGCCTTCGCCGTCACCCTCTATGAGACGAGCCAGGAATCGTTGCGCGCGGCGCAGAGACCTCACGATTATCTGCGCGGCACGGTCTATCGCGCGCTGCTGGTCTCGGCGCTGGGCGTCGCCGTCGCTCTCGCTTCGGCCAGCGGCGCGGCGCTGCTCGTCTCATCGTCGCTGGCGCTGGTCGCGGCGACGGCGCTGTTCTGGCGCGCCGCCTGGGGCGAGGCGCGGCCGCGGCTCGACCGCGCGCGCCTCCTCGACATCGCCAAGGCCGGGCTGCCCTTCACCTTCTCGATGTCGCTGATGGCGCTGGCGACGGTCGCCGATCGCTTTCTGCTCGCCGAGCTCGCGGGCGTCGCCGACGCCGGCCGCTATGGCGCGAGCCTCGATCTCGTGCGGCAGGCGCTCATCATTCCGGCGATCAGCGTCTCCACCGCCTTCGTGCCGATGGCGGTGCGGCTGCTCGCCGAGCGCGGCGAGGACGAGGCGCGACGGCATCTCGCGAAATCGATGGAGCTGCTGCTCGCCGTCGTGCTGCCGGCCTGCGTCGGCTTCGCGCTGGTCTCGCCGCAGATCGCCGATCTCGTGCTCGGCCCGGCGTTTCGCGAGACGGGGCGCTGGGCCATGCCCATTCTGGCGATGGCGGTGGTGTTCCAAATTCTGACCCAGCAATATCTGCACACGAGCTTTCTGCTGTCCAACCGCAATCGTTTCTATCTGGTGAACACGGGCTCGGTCCTCGTCTTCAATCTCGTCGTCTCGGCTCTGCTGATCTACCGCTTCGGCCTCGCCGGCGCGGTATGGGGGCGTCTGGCGGCGGAGGTCTTCGGCTGCGCCCAGGCCTATGCGCTGAGCCGCGTCGCTTTCGCCATGCCGCTGCCGGTCGGCCGGCTCGCGCTCGTCGGCGCGGCGACGGCGACGATGGCGGCCGCGGTCCATGCTCTGTCGGCGATGGTCGAGGCATTGCCGCCGGCGCTGGCGCTGGCGCTATTGGTCGGCGCCGGAGTCGCCGCCTATGCGCCCATCGCTCTGGCCTTCGATCTCGCCGAAGCGCGCGCGCTCATCGGCGGCCTGGCGCGGCGCCTCGGCGCGCGCGCTTGTCAGAGCCCCGTCGCCTGACGATTCCGGCGCCACTGTCTTCGGGCCGATCGCTTCGGCGCATTCTCCTTCTCCCCGACGAGAGGGGAGAAGGAAAGGCGGCGCTGGCCGTGCGAGGCGATCGACGGGAGACCGTTCAAAACACGAAATTGGCGAACAGCCGCACATTGGCGCCCGGCATCGGAACCTCGTCTTTCTTGTAGGAGACGCTGTTGCGGATGTCGGCGTTGAGCAGATTGTCGCCGACGATCCCGACGCTCACCTCGCGCGCCGGGAATTCGCCCTTGGGCAGCGTGATTCTGTAGCTGATCTCGGCTTTCAGCAGATTATAGCCCTTGGTCCGCGTTTCGGCGATCGAGGCGATATTGTTCTGCGGGAAGGCGTGCAGCAGATTGACGCGCGCCAGCCAATGGGCGTCGCGCCAGACGAGGCCGCCGCCGGCGCGCACCGGCGGAATGCGCGGCACATTGGTGCCATCCGCGAAAGTCGCGCGCACGACATCGACCTGATTCTCGACGCCGAGGAGTCCGCCGGCCAGCGGCGCGACGTCCCATTGGCTCTGGAACTCGCCGCCGCGGAAGGTGGCGTCGCGCTGCGAATAGAGCGCCTGATTGAGCGCGCCGCCGGCGCCGGCCGGCGAGCAGCTGTCGAAATCTTCGTCGCAGGTCTCGCCCGAGAGGCGGCGATAGATGAAGCCGTCGAAATGCGTGTAGAAAAACGTCGCCTCGAAGCGCAGCGGCCCTTTGGCGCGACGCAGACCGACCTCGACCGTATTCGCCGCCTCGATGCCGAGCAGCGGATTGCCGACGTCGAAGGTGCCGGTCGCGTCATGGACGCCATGGGAGAACAGCTCGGGGCCACGCGGCGCGCGCTCGACATGCTGCGCCGTCAGGCTCGCGACCGTGTCGAAGGGCGTGTCCTGCAACAGGCCGACGGCGATGCTCTTCGGCGTGAAATGGCGGTCGTATTTGAAGGAGACCGTCGGATCGAGGAAGAGATCGGGCGTCTGCCCCGTGGTTTCGACATTCTCTATGCGGCCGGCGAGTTGCAGGCGCAGCGAATCGGTGAGCTTGAATTCATTGAACAGATAGAAGGCGATCGCGCGCGATTCATTGGGATCGAACAGATTGCCGCCGGCGCCCGGCGCCGTGAGGCGCTGATGCGAGCCCTGCACGCCGAGCGCCGTGGTCAGCGAGGCGAAGCGCAGATCGAAAGGCGCGAGCTGGACCTCGAGCCGGCCCTCCTGCTCCTGATTGGTGAATGTCTGCTGTATGCCGTCGAAGCCGCCCTCGAAGCCGACCTCATGGTGCTTGTAATCGCTCGCGCCGGCCCAGACGCGAATCGCGTCGATGAAGGAGGCGGGCGGCCGATACTCGCCCTTGGCGGTCACTTTCGTCTGGCGCAGATCGATGCGCGTGCGGCTCTCCGTCGAATCCATGCCGGGGATGCGATAGGTGCTCTCGAATTGCGTGACCGAGGCGCCGAAGAAGCCGCGATCGAAGATGTAGGAGCCGCCGGCGGACCAGCCGCCGGACCGCATATAGGAATTGGGCTGGCGTCCGAAGACCAGCGGCGCCGGATCGGTCGGCGCGAGATAGGGGTAGGAGGGGATGGCGTAATCGCTCGTGCGGCGGCCATGCGCATCGGCGTGAAGCGCGAAATTGCCCTGGCCGACGTCGACCAGCGCGGCCTGCTCGAGCCCCGCGTTCACGGTGGAGACGGCGCTGCGCGTCTCCAGCCGCGTGCAGGGGCCGGGGAGCTGCTCGTCGCCGCGGCAGGGCAGCGCCTCGGGAATGCGATTATTGGTGGCGTTGACGACGCCGCCGATCGCCTGTGAGCCCCAGCGCAGCGTGGCCGGGCCGCGCACCACCTCGATGCGGCCGACGCCGAGAGGGTCCAGCGGAACGCCATGATCCTCGCCGAGCTCGGAGACGCCGCTGGAGCCGACGCCATTCTCCTGTATGCGCACGCGATGGGCGTCGAGGCCGCGCACGATCGGCCGGCTGGCGGCGCCGGGAACGAAGCTCGAGCCGGTGACGCCGGGCTTGGAGAAGAGGAGATCGCCGAGCGTCGCGCCGGCGGAACGGCGAATCTCATCGGAATCGACGACCGTCACAGTGGCGAATTGATCCGCGACGATAGGCAGGGCGCCGCGCGTCTCGGGCGTCGCTGTCTGCGCCGTCGCCGGCGCGCGCCGCTGGATCGGGCTCGGCGCCGCGATTTCGATGTCGGGCAGCGTTTCTTGCGCCAGCGCCGGGCCGGGGCCGAGCGCGGCAGAGAGGATTCCGCCCGAAAGCGCCAAGCGGAAAGAAGAGCTTTTCATGGATCTCGCCCCGAGAGCAGATGTTATAACATAACGCCGGTATGCGCCGGAGGCTTGGCCGCTGTCAATCTTCCGCGAGGCGGCGGCCGCCGCGCGGCGCGGGAGGAGCAGAGGCGGAGGGCTTGATCGCGGACGCGAAATCGGGCATAGGCTGCGGCCATGAGGCGCTGGGCGTTCACCCCGGCCGTTTGAGCTTTTGACCGGGGATCGACCGATGAAAGTCCGCAATTCGCTGAAGTCGCTGCGTTCGCGCCATCGCGACAACCAGATCGTGCGCCGCAAGGGCCGCGTCTACGTCATCAATAAAGTGCAGAAGCGCTTCAAAGCCCGCCAGGGCTGAGCCTTCGCCTCTCGTCATGATCGCGCGCCGCCTCGCAGCGGCGCGTTTTTGTTCGTGAGGGCGGCTCTGCGTCCGGGAAGCGCCGGGAGCGTCAGACGCCCATCAGCGCCAGCACATGCGCCGCCGCCGAACGGCCGAGCGCCGTGAGATCATAGCCGCCCTCGAGCAGCGAGACGACGCGCCCGTCGGCGCTGCGCAGCGAGGCGTCGATGATGCGCTTCGTCGCCTCGCTATAATCGTGCTCGGTGAAGCGCAGCCCGCCCAGCGGATCGTCGCGATGGCCGTCGAAGCCGGCCGAGATCAGCACGAGGTCCGGGGCGAAATCCTTTAGCCGCGGCAGGATGCGGCTGGCCAGCGCCTCGAGGAAATCGTCGCCCGTCGCGCCCGCGAAGAGCGGGGCGTTGACGATCTGGTCGAATTCGCCGCTCTCGCCGCTCGCCCCCGTGCCCGGATAATAGGGCGCCTGATGGGTGGAGCAGAACAGCACCCGCCGATCCGCCCAGAAGACCTCCTGCGTCCCATTGCCGTGATGCACGTCGAAATCGACGATGGCGACCCGCTCGGCGCTGTGGACGGCGATCGCGTGGCGCGCGGCGATGGCGACATTGTTGAAGATGCAGAAGCCCATGGGCGTCGTCGGCCCGGCGTGATGGCCGGGCGGGCGCACGCAGACGAAGGCCGTGCTCGCCGCCCGCGTCATCACCTCTTCCACCGCCGCGGTCGCGCCGCCGGCGGCATGAAGCGCCGCCACCAGCGAATCGGGGCACATCAGCGTGTCGGGGTCGAGCGCGACGAGGCCCTCGCGCGGCGCGACGGCTTCTATCGCGCGCAAATGAGTCTCCGGATGGACGCGCAGCAGCGCCTCGCGGGAAACCGAAGGGGCGGCGAGGCGGATGAGATGCTGGAATTGCTCGGCCTCGAGCGCGCGCTCGATCGCGCGCAGCCGATCGGGCTGCTCGGGATGGCCTGCGCCCATATTATGGGCGAGGCCGCTCTCATGGGTGATGAACAGGGTCCTCGTCATGGCCAGACGCTCACAACCCTTGCTGAAGACGTTGCCCTGACAAAGACATTGGGGCCCTTGTAGCACGGCGCGGCGCCGGGAGGGCGCCGGAAAAATTCTCAAAACGCCCCTTACGTCCTCCGCCGCCGTTGCGTCGCGGACACAGCTCGGGAATTATTCTGGAAGCGATGTTTCCGTTCAGTAAGATTATGGTAAGCAAATTCCTAAATAGCTGCTTCGGACGACGAGAAAGGGCGCGTTCATGGATTCGAGGCTTGGTATCGTCGCGGTCGTTCTCGCTGTGTCACTCGCCGGCTGCAACGCCGCCGGCGGCCCCCGCTTGGCCGATCCGCTCCTCAGCGGACGCGATGCGCAATTCATGGCCCTGGTGCCGACGGCGGATGTCGGGGCGGCCTATGAGCGCTATCTCGTCGACTTCAAGACGAGCGAGCCGCCGGGCACCGTCATCGTCGATACGAAGAACAAATTCCTCTATTTCGTGGAGCCGGGCGGCAAGGCGATCCGCTATGGCGTGGCCACAGGCCAGGAGGCCTATGGCTGGACCGGGCGCGCCGTCATCGGCGGCATGCAGGAATGGCCGCGCTGGATTCCGCCCAAGGATATGCTGGAGCGCTGGCCGCATCTGCAGCCGACCGCCGACGCCGGCGGCCTGCCCGGCGGCCCGGACAATCCGCTCGGCGCCCGCGCTCTCTATCTCTTCGAGAATGGCAAGGACACGCTGTATCGCATTCACGGCACCAATGAGCCGGAGAAGATCGGCCAGAGCGTCTCCTCCGGCTGCATCCGCATGCGCGATATAGACGCGATCGACCTCTATACCCGCGTCAAGGTCGGCGCGAATGTCGTGGTGATCTGAGGGGGCGCTCTCCCTCTCCCCGCGAGCGGGGAGAGGGCGTTCGGCTCGCTAATCCAGCGGCTCCACCGCGATTATCTCGATGCCGAAGCCCGAGAGCCCGACATAGGTGCGCGGCTTGGGCTTGGAGGTGCGCAGGCGGATCGAGCTCACGCCGAGATCTTTCAAAATCTGCGCTCCGAGGCCGACGTCCAGCCATTGCGCCGTGCGCGCCTCCTCCGAATTGCGGCTGTCCGAGACGATCGGATTGACCGGGACGCCCGCCGCGCCATCGCGCAGATAGACCAGCACCCCGCGTCCCTCCGCCGCGAAACGATCCAGCGTGCGCCGGATCGCGTCCGCGCCGCCGAACACATCGGCGATGATATCGGCGCGGTGGAGGCGCGCCGGCACGCCCTTGCCGTCGCCGATCTGGCCGACGACAAAGGCGAAATGCTGCACCGGATCGAAGGCGCTGACATAGGCGTAGCAGGTCGCCTCGCCGGCGAAGGTCTTCACCGGAAAGCTGGCGACGCGCTCCACCAGCTTCTCGCGCGCCTGCCGATAGGCGATGAGATCGGCGGTGGAGACCAGCTTCAGCCCATGCGTGGCGGCGAAATCGACGATCTGCTGGCCGGCCATCACCGTGCCGTCGTCATTGGCCAGCTCGCAGATGACGCCGACCGGCGGCAGGCCGGCGAGGCGGCAGAGATCGACGGCGGCCTCCGTATGGCCGGAGCGCATCAGCACCCCGCCGTCCTTGGCGATGAGCGGGAAGACATGGCCCGGCCGCACGAAATCATGCGGGCCGCGGTTGCCATTGGCGAGCGCGCGCACCGTATTGCAGCGCTGCTCGGCGGAAATGCCGGTGGTGAGCCCCTCGCGCGCATCCACCGTGACGGTGAAGGCGGTGCCGAGCGGCGCGTCATTGGCGGCGACCATGGGCGCGAGATGCAGGCGCCGCGCCTCCTCGAGCGTCAGCGGCGCGCAGACGATGCCGCAGCAATGGCGGATGATGAAGGCCATTTTTTCGGGCGTGCAGAGCGAGGCGGCGATGATGAGGTCGCCCTCGTTCTCGCGGTCGTCGTCATCGGTGACGACGATGATCTCGCCGCGTCCGATCGCCTCGATGGCCTCGGTGACGGAATGGGACAAGAGGGGCTCCGCTGTTCCCGGCGGATCGGCCGGCGCGGCTGTTCTACTCCCGCGCCCGAGCGGATTCAAACTTTAGCGGCGGCTCGCGGCTGACGGCGCGCGTTTCCGCCAGGCGACGCGCAAAAAAAAACTGCCCGAGTCGCCTCGGGCAGGGAAGTCGGGAGCCCCGCCCGGCGAGCGCTGCCGAGCGAAGACGGGGACGACGCGCGGGCTCAGCCGCTCGCCAGAAATTTCTCGAGATAGACCTGCTCTTTGGGAACCCCCGCCGTCGCCGCGGCGTCGAAGGCCGCGTCGATCATGCCGGGCGGCCCGCAGAGATAGATGTCCGGCTTGCCGCGCAGCTTCTCGAGCTCGGCGCGCATGAGATCGATCACCGTTCCCTTGGCGACGCCATTCGCCTCGGTCGCATTGACGACGGCGACTTGCACATCGAGGCTCGGCATCGCGGTCTGCAGCGATTTCAGCTCCTCGAAATAGAACAGCTCCTCATAATTGGTGACGCCGAAGAACAAGGTCGCCGGTTGCGGATCGCTCTCCTTCTTCAATTGCCGGATCATCGACAGAACGGGCGACAGGCCCGTGCCGCCGGCGACGAAGAAGCGCGGCCGCTCGCTCTTGTGCAGCATGAAGGAGCCAGCAGGTCCGCGCAGCGCGACGCGCAGGCCGACCTTCGCCTGCGTCTGCAGGAATTTCGAGAAGGCGCCGTCCGGAAGCAGGCGAATGAAGAATTCGAGCCGCCCATCCTCCGCGACCGAGGCCATGGAATAGGAGCGGCGCGTATGCGTGCCCGGAATCTCGATGTCGACGAATTGACCGGGGGCGAAGTTCAGCGCGATGGGCGCCGCGCCGTCGGCGGTCAGCGGCTGCAGAACGAGCCGCACGACATTCGACGACACGCGATCGCATTCGACGATCTCGGCGAGCCAATTGGTCTGGATCGCCTCGAAGGAAATGCGATCATAGGTGTAGGGCACGAGAATGTGCAGATCGCTGCGCGGAAAGGTGCGGCACAGCAGAACCTTGCCGTCCTCCTCCTCGTCCGGCGGCAGCGCCTGGACCTTGACGTCGATGAGCTCGTAGTCGCCATCCGTGCAATCGCCCTTGCAGGTTGCGCAACCGCCGGCTCGGCAGGAGGCGAGAAGAATCACGCTCTGACGAAGCCCTGCAGAAATCACGTCCTCGCTCGGCCCGCATTCGAATGAACAGGTTTCGCCGTCCTCTGTCTCGATGACGATCTGGTACATACGTCTTCCGCCCTATGCTACTCTGGCTGCGCCAGTTCGTTTTTCGTCGTGTCGTTCTTGTCGGCGATCGGCTCCGGCGTGCCGAGCGCGCGCAGGAGCCGCTTGATCTCTTCGCTATTGTCGCCCGGCGTTCCGGCGGATTCGTCCTGACGCCTGAAGAAGTTCAGCACGTGAGCGACCGCCTCGCGCGCCGAATTCTGCGACAGCGAGCATCCTTCCTGGACGAATTCGCCGTCACGCAGAATTTCCCAGCGCCACATGTAATCGAGGTCTATCGTATAGGCGGCGTAGCGAGAATCCGTGTGGATCAGAATCCGCTGCTCCTCCGCCGCTTGCTCCGCGGAATGCGCCATGGCCTTCCCTCCATTGAAGAGACGACGTTCGGGCGGCGAGCCGCCCGAACGCTGGATATTCATGCTCGAGCGCGATCAGGCCTGCAGATGCAGAACCTTGACGCCGCGCTCCTTGCGCAATCCCTCGAGAGGCGTGGCGTAATAATCGGTGTTGCGCAGCTCCATCAGAACGGTGCCGAGCGCCGCATCGGCGCGCAGGAACACGTTCACCGGCAGCACCGGCGGCTTGTAGAGCTGACGGAACTCGATGTGGATGCGCTCCGCCTCATATTTGGTCTTGGCGGCTTTGATCTTGGCGACCCAGGCTGCCTCGACGGCGGCGGCGTCCTCGCCGGTCGTCGCCTTGGTGATGAGCTCCGCGACGGGGAGCTTCTCGGTCTTGATGACCGACAGCCGCTCCTCGATCTTGCGTTCGATATATTGATAATCGACGTCGAGATCGTAGTTCTTGCGGAACGGCGAGGAATTGGCGAGGCGGAAGTCCTGAATGAACTTCGTCGCCTGCTCCACGCTGTTCAGCTTCGCGATCTTTCCTTCCCACTCGGTGCGAGTGGAATTGTCGTGGATCGGTTCTCTCTTGGCCATTGTGGCATTCCTTGTCGTCGACCGATCAAATGTCGGTCAGGGCGCGATCGAGGCCCATGAGCTCCGAGGTGATGGTGAAGGTCGAGCCGAGCGTGTAGGCGCGGCCGACGGTCGACGACACATTGATGAGAAGGTCGTAGACCGAGAACGGCTTGCCGAGCAGCTCGCCGGCTTCCGCCGCGTCGATCTCGATCGCGCCGTCGGCCTTGATCCACCAGAAGCCCGCCTTGTCCTCGACGACGATCGACGGATTCTTCGCCTTGCCGCCCTTGAGCACCATGTCCTCGACGATGGCGTCGATCTCGTCGCTCTTCATCAGGACCAGAACCACGGCGTTGGACTCGTGGCAGACCTGATTCTCCTCGGCGAAGAACTCGTCGGCGAAGGCCTTGCCGGTCTTCTGCATGATACCGGCGTTGTAAGCGTTATGCGCGCTGGACATTTGAGCGTTTCCTTTAGTTCTTGAAGCCGGCGAGAACGGCGTCGACCTTCTGGTCCACGTCGATCTTGTATCCGATCTTATCGGCGTAATCGTCCTTCCAGTCGCCGAACACGCGCTGCAGCGCCTCGGAGACGCCGGCGCGATCGGTCGCGCCCGCGACCTTCTCGACCTTGGCGTAGATGCCGACGAAGTCCTTCAGCGCCGTGACCGATTTGGCGAGATAATGATCGGTCCAGGCATTGAGGAAGGTGCGATTATGCGCGCCGAATTCCGGATCATTGGCGAGGCAGTAGACGAAGAGATCTTCGATCGCGCCGCGCGTGGTCTGGAAATAGGTCTGCGATTGCGCCGTGAAGAAGGGCGTCAGCGTGTCGCCATAGACGGTCGCCAGACGCTGGAAGAACTCGCGACGGGCGAACTGACCGAAGGTCGCATCATAGACGGCGTGACCCGCCCAGAGGATCTCGTTCCAATCCTGAATGCCCTGCCAGATCTCCTCGATGGCGACGCGCGCGCCGGCGTAGACCGGATCGGTCGTCCAGATCTTCTTCGGCACGTCGGTCGAGGCGTCGAAGCCGGGAACCAGCTTGGCGATGAACAGACGCTCCATCTGGATCATCTGCGCATTGTCGACCTTGTCGAGGCTGGCGAAGATCGCCGACTGACGGATGGTGTCCGACAGGCAGTCGCGGCCGACCGACGAATGCGCGTTGAACATGCCGTACTCGCTATAGAGCAGGGCGCCGAAGTATTTGTTGAGGATCTCGTCGCGCCAATAGGGATCGACGGTGCGGATCGAGCCTTCGGACGCATAGGCGGCGAGGAAGCGCTGCGTGTAGCGCGCCTCTTCCGACTTGTCCTTCACATAAGGAGCGTGCCAGCGACGGGCCGGATCGCGATGGCGATACCAGTCGGTCGTGCGCAGCTCCGTGCTCTCATTGCCCCAGGACGGACGGCCGCCATGGAACTTCTGCGTCCAGTCGCCCCAATCGAGGCCGCCGGCGATCCAATCGGGATTGGGCTGCGCATAGCAGGACAGCTGCTCATATTCCGACAGGCGCTTCCAGCGGGGCTGGATGAAATAATGATACTTGCGCTGCGTGTCGAGCGCGTGATCCGGAATCGCGGCGGCGATGATCGCTGCGCGTTCCGGATCGGTGAGACCTCGCTTCGTAACCTGAGAGCTCTGAGGCTGTGACATTTCAGACGTCCTCCACTAAGGGATTTTTTCGTGCTTCGTGCTTGTCGACGGACGCAACTCGCCCGTCGAGAACCCGGCGCGCTTGCGACGCGCCGGGAACCCGTTCACTTCGACAGCTTGCGCCGTCGACGAGAGATCAGTTGAATTTCGCGAGCGGATCGGGGAACACGCAGCCCGCGCGCTTGATGTCCTCGAGCGTCCACAGATTGTCGCCACGCACATGCGGCTGGGCGATCAGCGTCTTGCCGTCGGAGCGAACGCCATGGCCCTCGGCGATCACCTCGGACAATTCGCGTCCTTCGTACTGCTCGAAGAGATTGTGGCACTCGTAGCGCTCCGGCTCCGACAGCCACATACGCTCGCCCCAATCATCCGTGAGCGAATGCTTCTTGCCGTTGAACTCGTGCACGCGCAGCGAGCCGGAGCCCTTGGCGAGCGACGGGATGAACGGAACCTGCGAGACACGATCGATATAGACGTCGTGACCATTGGCGAGCAGCCATTGGTAGGGAATGAACCCGCTCTTGGGATCCTCGTAGCCGAGCTTCTTCCACTCATTGTAGATTTTGCCGTAGTGGTCGGCCCAGCCAGGATAGTTCGCCTCGAACCAGGCCTGATCCTCTTCGTCCGGCAGCGCGAGACGCGCGAAGCCGAGCGGCCACATCGCATAGGCGGCGAGCGCCAGATCGTGATGGGCCCAATAGGCGTCGACCTTGGCGTCGCGCAGCGAGCGGGGGCTCTCCACGCCATACTTGCCGAGACGGCCGATCCAGATTCCACCCCAATCCTCGTAGACCCAACGGTTCCAGGTCTTGACCCAGGGCTCGACCTTGAACTTGGAGCCATACTCGAACAGATAGCCGAGCGCAGGCGTGAAATATTTCTGCTGCGTCCAGAAGGCGTTGTTCAGATCGGTGTTGAGGAACTTCGCCGCCGCCGGATCATTGGCGATCGACACCACCGTCTGATAGCCGTTGGCCATATGGCGCAGCTCGTCGGTCTCCACCGACAGGAACACCGTCGGCGTGATCTCGTCGCCATTGGCCGAAGCCCATTCGGTGACGGCGACGATCAGCGGGTTGGTGAAGCAGGCTTCGCCCACCAGCTGCAGATTGACCGAGCACTCCACGGCGTCGCCGGAGATGAAGCCATCGGCGAAGACGCGCTTCATGCCCTTCCACAGCGGGCCGATCGCGCGGGTGCGACGGGCGTCATTGTGGCCGGCCGGGTCGTGATAATGCTTGGAGAAATAATGATTGATGAAGGCGCACTGATGCGTGTGACGAATTTCGTCGAGCACCTGAGCGAGATAGCCGTTCTTCTGCTCGGCGGCGGTGGCGCTATCCCACAGCATGGCCGAAGCGGCGATGGCGTTATACTCGCCGACCTCGAGGAAGTTCGAGATCACCTTCATGGTCTCGCCCCAGCGGGGATGGACCTTGTTGCCGGCGCCGAGACGGGTCAGGCCATCGAGCAGAGTGCCGAACTGGCGCTCGTCCTTGGCGGCCTCCATGCGGGCGTATTCCTTGGCGATGACCTTGAATTGCTCCTTGGTCTGGTTCGCCATGTGGTATTTGGTGGCGTATTTCGTGCGGTTTTCGTTGAAGTCCCAGTTGAAGCTTTGCAGCCACTTGTGGACCTCCTGCGGCTCCACGCCGACCGGAGCGCGGTTGACCTTCAGAGCATCGGTCGCCGCTTTTGTCGCGAGACTGATCGCCATGCTTGTTCCTCCTCACAGGCTTTTTGTTTTTCGGATTCGCGACCGTGTTCGTGGCCGCATGATCCGAATGTTGGCGCCGCTTTCCAAACTTTCGAAATTTAAACTTTCGAGGTCGTCTGCAATTGATCGATTGCGGAAGCGACGACACTTATTCTTATGGCAAGCTCTGTGCCACTGATCGTGGTTTCGCTGAAACGTAGAGTTTGCAAGGGATTCGCAAGGATCGAGACTGTCTTGCGACGTGAGCGCGGCGATATTCACGGATAGCGCTCGATACAGCTGTCAAATAAGCATACGCACGATATTCATCGCTTGCTTCGATCGCCGCGGTCACGGCCGCGGCGATCGATCTCACGCTCAGGCGCGCGGGTCTTCTCGCGTCTCCGCTGCGCGACGCGCATCGAACCCGAAGGTCGGATCGCGCGGCGGAATATTCGTCACCGCGCATTCCACCGTCATCAGCGAGGACGCCGTCGCGACCGCGTTGCGCAATGCGAGCCGCGTCACGCGCACGGGATCGATGACGCCGGCGGCGAAGAGATCGCCGCATGCGCCGCTGCGCATGTCCATTCCCCAGAAATCATCATTGGATCGACGCAATTCGAACAGGAATTCATCGGCGTCGATTCCGGCGTTGGCGGCGATGCGCCGTATCGGCTCGTCGAGCGCCGCGCGCACGATTGCGACGCCATGATCCTGGTCGAAATTTTCGCCGTGCAATTGGGCGAGAGCGGCGCGCGCGCGATAGAGGCCGACGCCGCCGCCGGCGACGACGCCGTCGCTGCGCGCCGAGCGCGCGGAGTTGAGCGCATTCTCGATTCTCTGCATGCGCTCCTTGATGAGAATGTCCGACAATCCGCCGGCGCGGATCGTCGCCATTCTGCCGGACAAGGCTTTTATGCGCGTTTGCAGATTTCCGAGCTCGTGGCGCTTGCCGCTCGGCGAGCCTTTCGACGCATCGCCTTCGATGATCCAATTGACCTGACGCTTCGCCGCTCCGAGCCGCTCCGCTATCGCGGCCGCGTCGCCTTCGCCGCCGATGACGAGCGTGTCGTCCTCTCGCGCGACGACGCGTCGCGCGCGGCCGAGATGCTCGATCGTGACATTGGAAATATCTTCGCCGCAGGCCTCCATGATCGCGCGGCCGCCGGTGAGCGCGGCGAGATCGTGCAGATATTCATAACGGCTGTCGCCATAGCCCGGCCCCTTCACGGCGATGGAGCAGAGATTCTTGCGAATATGATTGAGCAGCAGGCCGGGAAGCGCTTCCTCCGCTACGTTCTCGGCGACGACGAGCAGGCTGCCATTGCGGCGGCGGACCAGCTCCAACGCCGGCACCAGCTCGGCGAAATCATTGATGACGCGATCATAGATCAGAATGTAGGGGTTCTCGAGCTCGGCGACCTTGCGCGCGCTGTCGGTCATGAAATACGGCGAGCGATAGCCCTGCTCCCAACGCATTCCTTCGACCGACACGATCTCGTCCGTCACGCCATTGCCGAGCTCGACATCGACGACGCCGCCTTCGCCCGCGATCGTCAGCGCCTCCGCGACGAGGGCGCCGATTCCGTCGTCGCCGCCGGCCGCGAGCGTCGCGACATGGGCGAGCGAGCGCGGATCGTCGCAAGCGCGCGCGCGACGCAAGAGATCGGCCTCGACAGCGCGTGCGGCGAGCTCCATGCCGAGGGCAATGTCGCGCGGATTCATGCCGGCGGCGAGCGCTTTCCGCGTCTCGGCGGCGACGCGGCGCGTCAGCACGACGGAGGTCGTCGTTCCATCGCCGGCCTCTTTGGCGACCGTCGTCGCCATTTGCCGCACGAGATTTATGCCGAGGCTCTCCGTGCGTCCGGAGGTTTCGACGGCCTGCGCTACGGTGGCGCCGTCCTTCGTCGCGACCGGCGGCAGGCCGGAAGCGCGATGCTCGATGACGACATTGCGGCCGCAAGGTCCGAGCGTCACGCCGACGGCGTCCGCGAGAACATTGAGTCCGTCGAGCAATTTCATGCGAACGGGGTCGCCGAAGCGAATATTTCTGGCCACGACTTTGTTCCTCCACTCATGCGACGAGCCGCGGCGGCCCGTTACGCGTTTCCTCGGTGTTTTCTATTGTTTCTTAGGCTTGTCGAACGTCGTTATGTCGATGTCGTCGCGTCCCGCGTTGAGCGTCATGGCGCTGCGGCCCGCCGCCACGCGGCGCGCGCGATTGCGCTCCAGGCGAATCCACACGGTGATCAATCGGCGATCGTCGAAATCGAGCGTGCGACGTATTTCCTCTATGTCGACAGGCTCGAATTCACGGCGCAGATAGGCTCCGAGCTCTTGCACGCGCTCATCGCCGATCAGTTCCTCGAGGCGCGCGGCCTCTTCCTCGAGCTCGCGCAGGGAGGCGTCGAGCGCGCGCGCGGCTTCTTCGATAAAAGCGCGATCTTCCGGTCCCATCGCGTCACCTCTTCGAGACGATGCGTCTGTCGCTTCGCAGGCCGTAGCGCGCCATCTTGTGATAGAGCGTCGCTCTGGTGATGCCGAGGCTGCGGGCGGCTTTCGCTATATTTCCCTTGCTCGAGGCGAGCGCATGACGGACCGCGCGCGCTTCCCAGTCGGAGAGATCGAAGCCGGTTTCGCTCTCGATCGCTCCTTCGACGATCGAGACGTCGAGCGCCTCGCGGCCTGTCGCGCGCTGGTCGAAGTCGAGCTCTTGCATGAGGTCGATCGGAAGATCGTCGACCTCTATCACCGGTCCTTTGGCGACGGCGATGCAGGAGCGCAGCACATTGCGCGCTTCGCGTATGTTGCCGGGCCAGGGATGCTTGAAGAAAATGCGCCAGACGTCATCGGAAAAGCGCAGATCCTCCGTCGATCCCAGCGCTTCACGCTCGAGACGGAACAGCTGCGTCAGCAGGCCGAGGCGATCGGGGCGCTCGCGCAGCGGCGGCAGCCACAGCTGCACGCCATTGAGGCGATAGTAGAGATCGCGACGGAAGGTTCCCTTCTGCACCATCTCCTGCAGGCTGCGATTGGTGGCGGCGACGACGCGCACATCGACATGGATCGGCTTGCTGGAGCCGATGGGAACGACCTCGTTCGAATCGAGCACGCGCAACAGCGTCGCCTGGAGATCGGCGGCCATGTCGCCGATCTCGTCGAGGAACAAAATGCCCTTGTCGGCCTCGACGAATTTTCCGGCCTTGCCCTTGGCGCGCGCGCCGGTGAAGCTGCCGCCCTCATAGCCGAACAGCTCGCTCTCGATGAGCTCGCGTGGAATGGCGGCGCAATTGATGGCGACGAGCGGGCGATCCTTGCGCGGGCCGCCGGCGTGGAGGCGGCGCACCAGATAATCCTTGCCGACGCCGGATTCGCCGGTGATGAGGATCGGAATATTGCGCTCCTGCAGACCGGCGGCCTTGCGCAGCGCCGCCTCCAGCACGCTGTCGCTCCAATCGTGATCGACATCGAGCCCGCAGAGCGCGGTGTCGGCGAGGCCGGGCGCTCGGCGCGTCGGCGAGGGCTGGCTCTCGCGCTTGGGACAGCGATGCGCTTCGGCGAAGATGGGACGCGCATCGGGCGGATCGGAGAGCACGATGAAGCGCGCGCTCTCATGCGCCGAGATCAGCGCGGGCATGTCGACGCCGAGCGCCGTCGCCGCGCGCTGGCCGACGAGCGCGGAATAGGTCGAGCCCAGCGCCTCGACGGCCGCATGGTCGACGCCGCGGATGATTCCATCGGCGGCGACGAAGACGCGGCCCTCGTCGGCGAAGCGGGCGTCCGCCTCGCCGGCGGCCCCGCGCGTGCGCAGACGCAGCAGATAGCCGTCCGCGGCCAAGCGGTCGAACAGGCTCGCCTCGAGCAGCCGGCGGGCGATCTTCAGAAAGCCGAGCGCCAGCTTGGCGGCGTCGCGGCGATCGGAGACCATGCCGAGGATCGCGCAGACGCTGCCGTCGGGCGCCGAGACGGGGCAGCCGGCGGTGGCGAAGCGATGCAGCGCGCCGTTGAAATGCTCCTTGCCGTCGAAGGCGATCGGCTCGCGCAGCAGGCTCGCCGTGCCGACGCCATTGTTGCCGAGGCTCGGCTCGCTCCAATCGGCGCCGATGCGGCCCATTTGCGCGCCGCCCGCGGTTATGCGCGAGCCGGAGTCGAGCAGCTGGACGACGGCGCCGGCCGGATCGGCGAGCAGCAGCGCGACATTGGTCTCGTCGAGCAGGGCGCGCAGATCATAGACGAGCGCCGAGAGATGGCCGGCGACGCCGCCGAGCGAATTGCGGCGCCAGGCGTCGAGCTCCAATGCGCCATTCTCGCCGCGGCGCTGGCGTGGCGCGAATTCCGCGCCGGGGGGCAGGGCGTGGTCGTCGACGCAGCGCGCCCAGGCCTCGGCGACCTGCGGCCGCACCCAATCGGCGCCGGCGGGCGCTTGGCCTGTCTGCTTCATCCAGTCCCAGGCGACGCCCGGTCGGTCGACGCCGTAGAAGCCCGTCTCCTCCGCGCCGCAGAGCGCGGCGACGGAGGCGGCGGCGCGATCGAGCATAGGGGATCTGATTGCCATATCGCTCAAGAGCGATCCTCCCGAATTGGCGTGTTGTGTCGTTGCGCATGTTGCGGGTCGTCGCGCATGGCGGGCGCCCTCCGCGGGGCGGCTCATGCGATGGCTGTCGCCCGCCGTCGCGAGGACGGCGGGCGACGCGGTCGATTTGTGGCGTCCGTTCCGGGCGGCGCTCAGCTGCGCGCTGCGGAGGGCGCTTTCTGGCCGGGCAGGGGCAGCTTCTGCAGCGCTTCCGCGAGCTGCTCCGCCGCGAGCGCGAATATCGCGCCGACGATCAGCGACAGCGTCGCCAGCAGCGCGGGATTGGTGGGCGCGAGCGCGACGATGTCGTCGGCGCGCGTCGTCGCGAGCAGCGTCGCATAGGCGGCGAGGGCGACCGGCCATTCGCTCAGCGCCGGCAGCTTGGCGGCGAGCACGAGGAGGCCGAGCGTGATCGCCACGGCGATCGCCGTCCATGCGGGGGCGCCGATCGTCTCGCCATAGGGAAGGCGTGTGGAGACGACGAGGGCCAGTGCGGCGAGAAGGACGCCGAACAGATAATGGACGATCGACTTCTTCAGCCCGTCGAGCTTGCCGCCGAAATGCTGATAGCCCGCCCAGCCGATGAGCGCGGCGAAGAGCTGCGCGCCATAGGGAGCCGCGGGGCCGAGCGCCAGAAATGCGGCGAGACCGCCGAGAGCGGCGACGCTCACGGCCTTAAAGGATGTGATGCTCATGACAATAGCCTCCAGTGATGCGCGCGATCGATGATCGGCGCAGGTCGCGTGAATCCCTCGACGGCGGATTTGCTACCGTCGATCTTCAAAAATGAGAGTCTGGGAGTTCAGGCGAGACGCGCTGGAGGCGCGCGTGGAAATAGAGGCCGCAGCTCCGGCGCGGCGATCGCGGCGTCGATCACGTAGATCGGCGTCGGCGTGTCGGAGAACATCTCGAGCGGAAGGATCGCGACGAGGACGCGGTCTTCCTCGACGTCTATCGCCGAGCTGCAATGGAGAATGCAGCAGGGGCCGATATGCTGGCTCTGGACCGGAGAGGAGTCGCCGCTCGAGGGGGCGGCCTTGAAGGTGGCGCAGACGACGCCGGAGGATTGCGCGCTATTCGCGGTCGCTCCGGTGGCGACGCCGACGACGACGGTCTGCACCAGGAACAGCAGCGCCGCGACCATGCTCAGGGCCGCTCGCTCGACGCTCGAATGTGTCTGGCCCAGGATTCTCAAGGTCGAGTGCTCTGACGCTTTCAGGCATCGACCGTACGAGCGGCGTCTGGAAGCGTCAAGCGACGCTCCCTCATGGACATGCGGCATGTTGTCGCGAGCGTGCGCTCACGCCTTCGACGGCGCGCTGTGATGCGCCGCGCGCCGCCGCGGCGCTGCGCCGCGCTCTGGCGGTGAATGAAATCCTTCAGTGCTTTCGCTGCTTCGGCGCCGTGGTCGGCGAAGGAGGCGACGCCGGACATCACGCCCTCGCGATCGACGAGATAGACGAGCGTGGTGTGATCGATCGTATAGTCGCCGCCCTCCAGCGGGACCTTGCGTCGATAGACGCGAAACGCCTGCGCGGCGCGATCGATCTCCTCCGGCGCGCCGCGCAAGGCGGTGATGCGGCGCCCGAAGGAGGAGACGAACTCGGCCAGCGTCTCGGCCGTGTCGCGTTCCGGATCGAGCGTGACGAAGAGAATGTCGAAGGCCGAGCCGGAGGCGTCCGCTTCATTGGAGGCGCGCGCCACCTCGAGCAATGTGGTCGGGCAGACTTCCGGACAGTGCGTGAAGCCGAAGAACAGGGCGTAGGGCCGGCCGAGCATCGATTTTTCGTCGATGATGTCGCCATTCGTCGCGGTGAGGCGGAAGGAGGGGCGAAAGGCGCGCGGCGTCTCGCTCGAATGCGGGGGCTCGAGGCGGGGCGACGCGGCGCTCGACAGAACGATCACGGCGGCGGCGGCGATCCACCATCGACGCGAGCGCAGCGCGGCGGCGAGGCGGCATTGGCCGCCCGGCGCGACGCGAACGCCCGCCGGGCGGCTCGAGCGAGCGGAGCTCTCGCGCGGGATGGAGACCGAGGCTCCGCTCGAACGATGAAGGCCGCGTCGGCGAAGAAGGCGGCGAAAGCGCGCCGCGAGCCGCGCGCCGGTGCGTGGCGCGCGGCGCAAAGCGTCGACGACAGTCGTGTGAATGCGCGGCTCCACCTCGATTCCGCGCAGGCCCGCGGCGAGGCGCTCGACGGCGCTTTCCCTCTCGGCCGGCGTCGCGTGACGCGCGATCTCGAGCGTGCGCCCGGCGGTCGTGAGGTCGACGCGCATGTATCGGCGCGCGCGATCGAGGCGCCGCTCGATGACCAGATCCGAGGCTTTGACGCGCCGCTGGTCGACGAGCCGGCCGTGAATGTAATGCGCGACGCAGACGACGCCGTTCTCGACCGTCACGCGCTCGACGATGTCGCCGCGCTGCGCCGGCGCGTTTCCGGCGACGCGGCGGCAGAAGGAGGCGAGCCCATTCGCCGCATTCGTCGCGGCGCGCATGACGAGCGACGCGAGCGAAGGCCGGGCTCCGCGCGCATCGACGGGCTTCGGGGCGTGAGAGTCTTCTGCGGAGGGATGCGGCTTCATCGGCGCTTTCGGCACGCAGAACTCCCTATCGCGCGGCTCGCGCCGCGCTGCGATGTCTTGTCGAAGGATGTCTTATCGAAGACAGCAATTGCGCATATAGGTCAATGCGACGGCGCATGATGCGCATGCGACCGGACGTCGCGTGCAGAAAGTGAACGACCATGCGTTCGATCGTGATCGTCGCGTCTCGCGCGATATCGATACGTCTGACTAGATTTCATTCCGAAATTCGCCGCGCGCGACGTTTTTACGCTATGTATGTGTCTCTGCACGCTGGCGCCGAAGTTGCGGACCGGGCGCAGAGGGGCATGTTCAACGATCGGCTCGAGACATGATCACAGGCTCGCCGCGGCGGCGCGACCTTTCATTCCATACGAGAATCGGGATTTTTTGCATGCGGCGGGCGCTCTGCGTCCTATTGCTTCTTTTCGCTACAGCCACGCTCGCGGCGCCCGCCGCGATCGAGGTGGAGCGCGCCTGGTGCGCGACGCCGCCCAAGGGCGTGACCACCGGCGCCTGCTATCTCGCGCTGCGCAATGACGGCAAGACGGAGGACCGGCTTCTCGGCGTGGAGGCGGATGCGGCCCAGCGCGTGGAGATGCATGTGACGAAAGTCGCCGACGGCATCGGACGGATGCGGCCGCTCGCGGAGGGCGTCGCGCTCCCGGCCGAGTCGGTCGTCGACTTCCGCGAGAAGGGCTATCACCTCATGCTGGTCGATCTGCGGGAGCCGCTCGCCGAGGGCGCGACCGTGCGCGGGACGCTGCGGTTCGAGCGCGCGGGGTCGCGGCCGGTGCTGTTCCATGTCGAGCGGCTCCACGCCCCCTGATCGGGGCTCGGCCCGTTCTCGGCCCGTTTTGGCCCTGTCCTGGGCCGCGCCCGGATGGCCGAATCGCCGGGCGCCCCTATTTCGCCTTTCGAATGAGGATTGCGGGACGGGCGCTCCGGCCCTGCCGCCGCATTCGCCCGGGACCAGGCCGTCATCGGCGTTCGAGAGCCGTCTGCGAGAGCCGTCTGCATGCGAAATTTACGAAATGTGCGAAATTTACGAAAATCGGAGGCTTCGCCTGCGGCGCCCGCAGCCGCACCGCGACGGAGCGGCGCCGGGCCGTTTTTCCGGCCCGCGATCGTAAACGGCGGATCGCGGAGGCGATCTTCGTTTGTAACCAGTTCGTCATGAATATGACGCAAAAAGGGCAGGCGTTATTTGCGCCGGTCTTTTCGGCGCCAAATTCCCTCCCATAGTGGGGTTCATCCCGCGTTCAGCCTGAATGCGGGATAGGATCGGCCTTCGCTCTCATGCTAGATGAGCGCGGATTTCCCGCGGATATGTCACGCGATGAACGAGTTGAACCCCAGTTTCGCATACAGCTCGCCGATCGAGCAGGGCGCGCCGAACGAGCAGAGCGCGCCGACCCTGAGCGCGCCTGTCGCCGACGGAGCTCGGGCCGAGGCGGCGGGGCCGCGCTCCGTGCTGCGCGGCGCGGCCATGCCCCATCTGCTGCGCGACGAATTGCTCTGCGAGATTTTCGCGGCGCGCGTCGCGGCGAGCCCCCATGCGCTCGCCATGGCGACCTTGGAGCGGCGCTTCACCTATCGCGAGGTCGACGCCGAGGCTTCCGCCATCGCCTGCGGCCTTTCGGCGCGGGACATAGGGCCCGGCGACGTGGTCGGCCTGTGGGGTGCGCGTGGGCCGGAGCTGCTGATCGCCCAGATCGCCATCGCCAAGACCGGCGCCGCCTGGCTGCCTTTCGACGCCGACGCGCCGGTGGACCGCATCGCCGTCTGCCTCGCCGATGCGGGCGCCAAGGCGCTGCTGGCCTCCGCCGCCTTCGCCGGCAAGGCGGCCTCCTCGGTCTCGGTCGAGACGCTGGTCGACGCGGAGATCGCGGTCGTCGGCGGCTCCTGCCCCGATCCGCGCGCGCTCGGCGCAACGGGCGACCATCCGGCCTATCTGATCTACACCTCCGGCTCGACGGGCACGCCCAAGGGCATCGTCGTCACCGCGCGCAATATTTGCCATTATCTGCGCTCGGCCAATGAGATCTATCGGATTTCCGCCTCCGATGTGGTGTTCCAGGGCGCTTCCGTCGCCTTCGACCTCTCCATGGAGGAGATCTGGATTCCCTATCTCGCCGGCGCGTCGCTCTTCGTCGCCACGCCGCAGATCATCGGCGAGACCGAGGCGCTTCCCGATATTCTGGAGGAGGCCGGCGTCACTGTGCTCGACACGGTGCCGACGCTGCTCTCCGCCATGCCGCGCGACGTCGCGACGCTGAAGACCATCGTGCTCGGCGGCGAGGCCTGCCCGCCCTCGGTGGCGGAGCGCTGGACCCGCATCGGCCGCACCATTTTCAACAGCTACGGCCCTACGGAGGCGACCGTCGTCGCCACCGTCTCGGAGGTCTGGCCGAATGAGAAAGTGACGATCGGCAAGCCGATCCCCAATTACAGCTGCTATGTCGTCGATGAAAATCTGGCGCTGCTGCCGCCGGGCGTCGAGGGCGAGCTGCTCATCGGCGGGCCGGGCGTCGCCAAAGGGTATCTGCGCCGCGACGAGCTGACGGCCGAGAAATTCATCGTCAACCCCTATCCCTCGGACGGCTCCGACCCGATCCTCTATCGCTCCGGCGACGCCGTGGCGCTGGACGAGAACGGCGACCTCCATTTCCGTGGCCGCATCGACGATCAGGTGAAGATCCGCGGCTTCCGCGTCGAGCTCGGCGAGATCGAATCGGCGCTCTCGCGCCTCGACCATATCCGCCAGTCGGCCGTCGTTCTGCGCAACGAGAATGGTCTGGACGAGCTCGTCGCCTTTCTCGTGGGCGCGACGGCGGTCGTGCCGGACCCGCGCGAATTGCGGGCGAAATTGCGTGAGTTCCTGCCCTCCTACATGATTCCGGCGCGTTTCGAGGTGGTCGCCGCCCTGCCGCGCCTCTCCTCCGGCAAGGTCGACCGCAAGGCGCTGAAGCGCGTGGCGCTCACCGCCCCGCTCATCGACACGGAGGCGCAGGAGGACCCGCGCACCGCGACCGAGGCGGTGCTGCTCGACGCGGCCAAGCGCGTGCTGCCGCCCGGCGCGATCCCCTTCGACGCCGATTTCTTCACCGATCTCGGCGGCCATTCGCTGCTCGCCGCGCGTTTCGTCTCGGTGGTGCGCGAGACCGCGCATCTCGCCTCGATCACGCTGCAGGACCTCTACGCCCAGCGCAATCTGCGCGCCCTCGCCGCCCATCTCGACGGCAAGGCCTCGGCCGCCGCGCCGCAGCGCGACCTCTCCTTCACGCCGCCGCCGTTGCTGCGGCGCTTCCTCTGCGGCCTCGCCCAGGCCGCGGCGCTGCCCTTCATTCTGGCCTTCGTCACCTCGCAGTGGCTCGGCGTGTTCGTGTCCTATCAGCTGCTCACCTCGCCGGACGCCAGCATCCTCGAGGAAGTGGCGGCGCTGCTCGGCGTCTATATGTGCGTCAACATCGCCACAGTGGCGGTGTCGATCATCGGCAAATGGCTGGTCATCGGCCGCACCAAGCCGGGGCGCTATCCGCTGTGGGGCGTCTATTACTACCGCTGGTGGCTGGCGCAGCGGCTCATGGGCCTCACCCACGCCAAATGGTTCCAGTGCTCGCCCTTGATGCGGCTCTATCTCGCGGCGCTCGGCGCCAAGATCGGCGAGGACGCCATCATCGGCGAATTGGATGTCGGCGCGATCGATCTCGTCAGCATCGGCGATGGCGCGAGCCTCGGCTCCAAGCTGAAGCTCGCCAACGCCCGCGTCGTCGGAAACGAGCTGATCATCGGGACGATCGACATCGGCGCCGACGCCTATGTCGGGACCTCCTGCGTCATCGAGGAGAATGTCGTCATCGGCGAGGGCGGGGCGCTCGAGGATCTGACCTCGGTTCCCGCCGGCTCGCAGATCGGCGCCTATGAGATCTGGGACGGCTCGCCGGCGCGCTATAAGGGCGACGTCGACGCGCGCGCGCTCGATCCGCAGTCGACGGCCTCGACGCCGCGACGCCTCGCGATGGGGTTCCTGTTCACGCTCCTCGTGCTGGCTCTGCCGCCGCTCGGCCTGTTGCCGATCTTCCCGGCCTTCTGGGTGTTCGACCGTTTCGACAATTGGCTCGGCCTAACGGATGTCGACCACGCCTTCTACCTCGCCGCCATCCCTGTCTTCGCCTGGCCGACGGCTTTCGTGCTGGTGCTCGTCACCGTGGCCTTCATCGTGGTCTTCCGCTGGACCGTGCTGCCGCGCGTTTCGGAGGGGACCTACTCGGTGTGGTCGGGCTTTTATCTGCGCAAATGGGCGGTGGCTCTCGCCACCGAGGTGACGCTGGAGACGCTCTCCTCGCTCTTCGCCACGCTCTACATGCGCACCTGGTACCGGCTGATGGGCGCGAAGATCGGCAAGGATTCCGAGATTTCGACCAATCTCTCCGGCCGCTACGATCTCGTCGAGATCGGCGAGAAATGCTTCATCGCCGACGAGGTCGTGCTCGGCGACGAGGATATGCGCCGCGGCTGGATGTATCTGAAGAAGGTGAAGACCGGTGCGCGCGTCTTCGTCGGCAATGACGCCGTCGTGCCGCCGGGCTCCGAAATCCCTAATGGCGCGCTGATCGGCATCAAATCCAAGCCGCCGGCCAATAGCGAGCTCTCCGAGGGCGACACCTGGTTCGGCTCGCCGCCGATGAAGCTGCCGGTGCGCCAGACCTTCGACGGCGGCGGCGCCGCCTGGACCTATCAGCCGCCCTTCTGGAAGAAAGCCGCGCGCGCCGTCTATGAGGCGGTCAACGTCTCGCTGCCGACCATGCTGTTCATCACTTTCGGCACATGGGCGGTGGAAAGCTTCGGCCAGAAGCTCATCGACGGCGATTATTGGTCGGTGTTCTGGCTATTCGTGCTCTCCTCGACGCTCATCTCGCTCGGCATGACGCTGGTCGTCGTGGCGGTGAAATGGCTGACCATGGGCCGCTACGAGCCGCAGGTGAAGCCCATGTGGTCCTTCTGGGCCATGCGCACGGAGGCTTGCGCCGTGCTCTATTGGGGACTCGCCGGCAAAATATTGCTCGAGCATTTGCGCGGCACGCCCTTCCTGCCCTGGATGCTGCGCCTGTTCGGCTCGAAATTCGGCAAGGGCGTGTTCATGGACATGACCGACATCACCGAGTTCGACTGCGTGAGCGTCGGCGACTATGCCGCGCTCAATCAGGTGGCGGCGCTGCAGACGCATCTCTATGAGGATCGGGTGATGAAGGTCGGCCGCGTCGAGATCGGCCGCGGCGTCACCGTCGGCGCCGGCTCCACCGTGCTCTATGACACGCATGTCGGCGAGTTCGCGCGGCTCGGCCCGCTCACCGTGGTGATGAAGGGCGAGACGATTCCGGCGCATTCCGAATGGATCGGCGCGCCGGCCGAGCCGGCCGCGGCGGCGCCGACGGTCGCGGCTCCGGCGCGCGTGGCCAGCAAGGCGGCGTGAGGCCGCTGACGAAGCGAGCCTTCGGGCTCGCATTCGTCTTTGCTCACATGAAGATCAGATCGGTGTCCTGCGGCCGCGCGCCAGCCGCCGTCAGCAACGCATGAGCCTGTCCGCGATGATGGGTCTGGTGGTTGAAGATATGGACGACGACGAGCCTGCGCGGCTTGACGATGTCGGTCTGCTTGGCGCCCGAATACCAGGAGAAATCGCCGTCGAGCGCCGCCTCGTCGAGCGCGTCCGCCCAGGCGATCAGCTGCACGTCCATCGCCGCGCGCTCCTCCTTCAACGCCGTCCAGTCGGCGCGGAAAGACACCGAATCCGCCAAAGGAATATTCGGATTCGGCCCGCTGGCGATGCGGCTCATCCACATCGTATCGGCCCAGAGCAGATGGTTCAGCGTGCCGTGGATCGATTTGAAGAAGGCTCCGCGATCGGCGCGCCGCGCTTGGTCGGAGAGCGTATCGGCCGCCGCATAGAGGCTCTCATTCTGCCAGGCGTTGTAGCGCGCCATTTTCTGCGCGAAGGCGGGGGCGATCATGTGCGGGGTCCTTTTCGTCGCTGACGTCGACTGCAGCTTAGGGCATGACGAGACGGCTCCGCCATTGGCGTTTGACCCGGCGGCGGCCGGCGCCTACAACCGGCTTCGACGCACAAGTGACCGGCTCCCTCCATGTCCCACAACAGCTTTGGCCATCTCTTCCGCATCACCACTTTCGGCGAGAGCCATGGGCCGGCGCTCGGCGTCGTCGTCGACGGCTGCCCGCCGGGGCTGGAGCTGACCGAGGCCGAGATTCAGGTCTTTCTGGACAAGCGCAAGCCCGGCCAGTCGCGCTTCACCACGCAACGGCAGGAGGCCGATGCGGTGAAGATTCTCTCCGGCGTCTTCGCCGATTCCGCCGGCCGGCAGGTGACGACCGGGACGCCGATCGCGCTGCTGATCGAGAACACCGACCAGCGCTCCAAGGATTACGGCGATATCGCCGAGAAATACCGCCCCGGCCACGCCGACTACGTCTATGACGCGAAATATGGAATTCGCGACTATCGCGGCGGCGGCCGCTCCTCGGCGCGCGAGACGGCGGCCCGCGTCGCCGCCGGCGCTGTGGCGCGCAAGGTGCTCGCCGGCGTCACCATCCGTGGCGCTCTGGTGCAGATCGGCGCGCATAAAATCGACCGCGCCCGCTTCGACTGGGCGGAGGTGGAGAACAACCCGCTGTTCTGCCCGGACGCCGAGACCGCGACGCTCTGGGCCGATTATCTCGACGGCGTGCGCAAATCGGGCTCCTCCATCGGCGCGGTGATCGAAGTGGTGGCCGAGGGCGTTCCCGCCGGCTGGGGCGCGCCCATCTATGGCAAGCTCGACTCCGATCTCGCTTCGGCCTTCATGTCGATCAACGCGGTCAAGGGCGTCGAGATCGGCGCCGGCTTCGCCGCGGCCGAGCTCTCGGGCGAGGCCAACGCCGATGAGATGCGCGCCGGGCCGGACGGCAAGCCCGAGTTTCTCTCCAATCAGGCCGGGGGCGTGCTGGGCGGAATTTCCACGGGCCAGCCGATCGTCGCGCGTTTCGCGGTCAAGCCGACCTCATCCATTCTGACGCCGCGCCGCACCATCGATCGCAACGGCCAGGACACGGAGATCGTCACCAAGGGCCGCCACGACCCTTGCGTCGGCATACGCGCCGTGCCGGTGGGCGAGGCGATGATGGCCATTGTGCTGGCGGATCATTTCCTGCGGCATAGGGGGCAGTTGGGCGGGTAGCCGATGGTCGGACGAGCGCCGGCGTCATCCACCTTCACTCGCAGGCAGGCGTTTGCGTTAACGGCGGGGTTGGCGCTTTCGCCCGATTTCGTTGCGGCTGGCGGCGCCGAGCCGACGACCCTCCTCGTCACCCACGCATCCGGGTTCGCGCATGAGGTGGGCGCGGGGCGGCCCGACCAGCCCGAGCGGCTGCGCGCCATAGCCGCCGCCTTGGATGCGGATCATTTCGCCGCGCTGCGCCGCGCGGAAGCCCCGCCGTCTTCGCGCGAGGCGATCCTCGCCGTTCACGCGCCCTCTCTGCTCGAGCGTCTCGAGAAAGCCGCGCCGCAAAGCGGGCTCGCGACGCTCGGCCCGGACATCGTCATGAGTCCCCGCTCGCTCGAGGCCGCGCTGCGCGCCGCCGGCGGCGCGATCTTCGCCGTCGACGCGGTGATGCGCGGCGCCGCCCGCAATGCTTTCGTCGCCATGCGCCCGCCCGGCCATCATGCGACGCGCGAGAGCGCCATGGGCTTCTGCTTCTTCAACAACGCCGCCATCGCCGCGCGCCACGCCATCGCCGCGCATGGCGCCGAGCGCGTCGCCATCGTCGACTTCGACGTGCATCACGGCAATGGATTGCAGGAGATCTTCTGGTCGCAGAAGAACGTCCTCTATTGCTCCTCGCATCAATCGCCGCATTATCCCTTCACCGGCGCCGCGAGCGAGCGCGGCGAGCATGACAACATCGTCAACGTCCCGCTCGCCAAAGGCTCCGGCGGCGAGCATTTCGCGCAGGCTTGGACGCAGGCGATTCTCCCGCGCCTCGACGATTTTGCGCCGGACATCCTCCTCATTTGCGCCGGTTTCGACGGGCATTTGCACGATCCGCTCGGCGGGTTGCGCCTGCAACGTCAGGACTTCGCCGAGCTCACGCTGCGCCTCGCAGAGATCGCCGCGCGCCGCTGTAGCGGGCGCATCGTCTCAATGCTCGAGGGCGGCTATCGGCCGGACGATCTCGCCGCCTGCGTCGCCGCTCATGTCGGCGCGCTGATGGGGGCGTGAGGCGTCTTCCGCCTGGCGCGTGCGCGGGCGCACATCAATGACGATCTCGATCATGGCATCACGGCCAGGAAGACGCCGTGCGCAAAAACTGTGAAGGGAGAGAACAATGGACCTCGGCAGGAATGAATGGATCCAAGCCCGCGCGCAAATGATCGGCAAGCGCGCGCTCATCGGCCTCACCCGCGTGACGCCGCACGGCAAGGTGCTGCGCCAGATGTTCGGCACGATCGCCGCCATCGATAGCGCGGGCGTCGATATAGAGCTGGAAGGCAAGGACGCCGGCCGCAAGGTGCGCCTGCCGCCGGACCTCGGTCGCTTCCGCATCGCCGGCCCCGGCGACTATCTGCTCTGGGAGACGGGCGAGATTCTCGCCGATCCGGATTTCGTCGGCGCCTTCACCGTCAACGAAGCGGCGTAAAGTCACCGCGCCCGCTCGACGACGCCGACCATCGGCCCCATGGGGCGGAAACGATCGTGCCGCGAGATCGACGGCGCATAGAGCGCCGAGATCGAGCCGTCGAGGAAAAGCGCGTCCGGACATTTCAGCCGCTCGCGAAACAGGCTCGCGAAGGCGTGGAAGGTCACCGGCTGGTTGGAGATGGCGAAAGCGACGATATGGCCGTCGCGCACGCCGACGCCATTCCTGATCTTCTGCGATGTGCCGGTGTCGTGAATGCGCGGATTGATGCGTCCGCCGATGACGAGCATCGGGCCCGATTGCGTCGCATAGGCGGGATGCAGCCGCTTCTCGAGGAAGCGTTGCGTCTCGACGACGCCGGCGCGCGCGCCCTCCACCCAGAAGATTCCATTGGGCTTCATGTGGAAATTGCCGGCGCCCGAATGGGTGTTGGCGCTCTTCTCCATATGGCCGCCTTCGACATAGAGCCCGACAGGCCAGCGGCGCTCGTCATACATTCCGGCGTTCATCGCGAAGAGCAGCTTTTCGCTTCTTTGCGCGAGCGCGGCGTCGAGCGCCGAGAAGGAGCCATAGACCTCGCCTTTGTCGTCGCCGAGGAAAAGGCGGATGGAATCGCTGCGCGTGTCGAAGACGCAGATGGTGTAGCTCGCGCCTTGCTCCTCCACATCCTGACAAGGATTGCGCGACGCCGCGGCCGCGGGCGTGGCGAGGAGCAGGAAGACGGCGAGGCGAAGGAGGCGGCGAAGCGGAATCATGCGGCGATCATAGCATGACGCGGCGATTCGCTCGCGGCCGGCGTCAGCTGCGCGCATCGGGCGGCGTCGCGGCGCCGGGCCCGAGCGAGCGCTGCAATATGACGGAATCGGTCCATTGGCCGAATTTATATCCGACGCCGGAGAGTGTGCCCGCCTGCCGGAATCCAATCGCCTCATGCAGCTTCAGCGACGCTTCGTTGGAGGCGTCGACATAGCCGATCATCTGCCGAAACCCCGCCGCCGCGCAGGAATCGACGAGCGCCTGCAGCAGCAGCCGGCCGACGCCGCGATGCAGATGCAGCGGATCGACATAGATCGAATGCTTGACCACATAGCGATAGGCCGGCCGCTTGCGAAAGGGCACGACATAGGCGTAGCCGAGGACGGCGCGCTCATGCTCGGCGACGAGATGCGGCAGCCGATGATTGCCCATATTCTTGCGCCGGCGCTTCAAATCCTCCTTCTGCGGCGGCTCGTAGAGCGGCGCCTCGGAAGGGTCGAGCCCCTTGCGCACATGCTGCAGATAGATCGCCAGCATGGCGTCGACGTCCTCGTCGCGCGAGGCGCGGACGATTATCGTCGCGCGTTCGGCGCTCGCGTCGATCATGCTCATTCCTGCACCACATAAGTGTAGAGCCGCATCTTCGCGTCGCCGTTCCACTGCTTGTAGAGGCCCTGAATCTCATAGTCGAAGCCAGGGAAGAGATTGGCGCTGCGCTCGAACATGCGCAGATAGTCGAGCATGGGCCGCGCTTTCTCGTCGAGCCGCTCGCCCGGAACGATCGTCGCGATGCCCGGCGGATAGATGACGAACAGCGTCGTGGCGATGCGGCCGTCGATCTCGTCGATCGGCAGAAAATCCACATCATTGCGCACGAGGCGCAGATAGGCCTCGCGCGGCGTCATCGCCATCTCGGGGAGATGCTCCTGCCGGAATTGCGCGCGCTGCAAGGCGCTGGCGTCCGCCTCCTTGAAGAAGCGATGCATGTCGCCGCAGAGATCGCGCAGCCGCACGCCCTTGTAGCGCGTCGAGCGCCGCGCGACGAATTCCGGGATCACGTCTTGCAGCAGCGCATTGTCGTCATGCAGGCGCTTGAAGGCGACGAGCGACGAGACGAGCGTGCCCGCCTTGCTCGATTCGACGCCCGGCGTCAGCAGAAACAGCAAAGAGTTGAGGTCGTTCTTCTCCGGCACGATGCGGTTCTCGCGCAAATATTGCGCGACGATCGGCGCCGGGATTCCGTGATCGGCATAGGCGCCGGTCTCGCGGTCGAAGCCCGGCGTCAGCAGGGTGAGCTTGGCCGGATCGGTGATGGCGAAGCCCGGCGCCATATTAGAAAATCCGTGCCAGCGCGCATCCGGCGCGAGCGCCCAGAGTTCTGGATTGCGCGCGAGCTGATCGGTGGAGACGCTCTCCCAGGGAACGCGATGCGCGCCAGTCTCGCGCGCGGCGTCGGGAATGGAGACCCAGTCGGGCGCGAAAGGATCGAAGAACCAGCGTCGCGCCGGGTCCTGCTCCTTGGCCTCGAACTCGCGCCGCACCGCGCGCAGCTTCTTGCGCAGCTCTATGCCGAGCCGGATCGTGTCGTCCCACAACAGCTCGCCGGAGCGGCCCTTCATCATTTGCGCGCCGACATCGAGCGAGGCGAACAGCGGATAGAAGGGCGAGGTGGAGGCGTGCTGCATGAAGCCTTCGTTGAAGCGGCGATGCTCCACGCGCCGCCGCTGGCCCTTGATGTGGCGGTCGCGCACATGGATTTGCGACGCCTGCGAGAAGCTGGCGAGCTGCTTATGCGTCGATTGCGTCGCGACGATTCCAGGCGAATCCTCGGTCAGATTTTTGAGCCCCATGGCGAAGCGCCGCTCATAGAGCGGATGAAACTTCATGAAGCCGGCCCAGGCCTCGTCGAAGAGAATGTAATCGCAAAGATGCCCGATCTTGTCGATTATCCATTCGGCGTTGTGAATCGTGCCGTCATAGGTGCATTGCTCGATGACGGCGGCGCGGAAGGGCCGCTGCTTGCGCCAGGCGTCCTTGTCCTTCACCAGCGGATTGGCGCGAATGCGCTCGCGCAATTTTTCTTCGTCGAACGCCTCGTGATCGATGGGGCCGATGAGGCCATGGGCGTTGCGCGTCGTCGGCAGATAGACCGGCACGCCGCCGCCGAGCAGCAGCGCGCCATGATGCGCCGCCTTGTGATTGTTGCGGTCGAACAGCACGAGATCGCCCTCGGCGACGAGATTGGTGAGCACGACCTTGTTGGAGGACGAGGTGCCGTTGAGCACGAAGTAGGTCTTCTCCGCGCCGAAGATTTCGGCCGCCGCCTTTTGCGCCGCGAGCGCCGGGCCCTCATGCGTCAGCAGATCGCCGAGCTCCACGACCGAATTATCGAGATCGTCGCGAAACACGGCCTCGCCCAAATGCTCCATGAAGATGCGGCCGATCGGGCTGCGGCTGTAGAAAATGCCGCCATTGTGGCCGGGGCAGGTCCAGAGCTGATTGCCCTCCTCGGCGTAGTCGACCAGCGCGCCGAAGAAGGGCGTCTTCAACGTCTCCGCATATTGCTTGAGGCGCGAGACGAGATTTTTGGCGATGAATTCCGGCGTCTCCTCGGCGAGGAAGACATAGCCGTCGATGAAATCCAGCACCTCGACTGGAATATCCTCGAAACGCTTGCGCCGAATGAGCAGCATGATCGGCATTTCGAGCCCGCGCTTGCGCATGAGATCGATGAGCGAGGCGGTCTTGCCCTCGAGCCCTTTCTTGCCCCAATCGACGACGAGGCAGCCGATGGCGGCGTCGGTCTGCACGACGATCTCGGCGTCCTCCACGCGGCGCGCGCGCACGACCTGGAAGCCCATGCTCTCGATCGCCGTGATGATCTGATTGACGCGCAGCCCCTCGAGATCGTCGGCCTCGAAATTCGGCGCGGAGAAGAGGAATGTGAAGCGACGGGAGAAGTCCATTCGAATCGGCCTGTGGCGCTAGCGCTGGAGATGAGGAGCCCCGCACACACAGCCTTGTTCTATGACACAATCGTGACGCCGCTTTGCGCCGCTCTAAATTTGCGCAGTCGGCCGCTTGCGGCAGGCGGAGCCGCGGCCTAAGCTATGTAGCCGCATTATACGACGTGGCGAGGAGTCCGATCGGCATGCGCATCGGCGTGTTTTGCACCTACGAAAACCCCCTCGGCGATTACAAAGCCTGCTTCGACGCGCAGACGCGCCTCGTGCGCCGCGCGGAGGAGGTCGGCTTCGAGGAGGCCTGGGTCGCCGAGCATCATTTCGACGATGACGCGGTCAGCCCGTCGATCCTTACGTTGCTTTCTTATCTCGCCGGCGTCACCTCGCGCGTGCGGCTCGGCTCGGCGGCGGTGCTGCTCGCCTTCCGCAATCCGATCCAGGTGGCGGAGGACATTGCGACGATCGATGTTCTCTCCAATGGCCGTTTCGATTTCGGCGTCGCCAAGGGCGGGCCGTTTCCGGCGCAGAACAAGCATTTTCACGCCGCCAAGGACGCGACGCGCGACATCACGCTGGAGGCGCTCGAGCTGATCGAGCGGCTGCTCTATGAGGATCGCGTCACCTTCTCCGGCGCGCATTTTCAGGTCGATGATCTCGCGCTTGCGCCCAAGCCGCTGCAAAAGCCCATCCCCATTTGGATCGCCACTTCGACGCCGGCGGCGATCGACCATGCGGCGCGCAAGGGTTTCGGCATAATGGCGGCCTCGCTCGTTCCATTGGCGAAGATCGAGCAGGCGGTCGCCGCCTATCGCGCCGCGGGGCCGGGCGCCGATCCGCGCCTGGCTCTTGCGCGCTTCTATTACGCGGCCGAGACGCGCGAGCGCGCGCTCGCCGAGGCTCTGCCCTTCATCGCGCGCTTCGCCGATCGCATGCGCGGCATCTTCCTCGCGCAAAATGCGCCGGCGTCTTTCGATCCGGCGGAGATCGTCGAGCGCTCGCTGATCGGCAGCTATGACGAGATCGCCGAGACGATCATCGACATTCATCGCCGCCTCGGCGCGCGCTCGCTGCTGCTGAAGCCGGCGACGGCGAATGAGGCGCGCGCGCTGGCGAGCCTCGACGATTTCGCCGCGAAGATTCGCCCGCGCCTCGACGCCGCGGGCGTTTGAGGGCGCGTCAGAACGCGACCTGCGCCGTTCGCCCCCGCCGCCCGTTCAGGATCGTTCTGCGCTATCCGCGAGAAGCCGCTGTATGGTCTCTAGCAGGCGCTCGACATCGGCGGGCTTGCCGAGCTGCGCGCAATTCTGGAGGGGCATGCGGCCCGGCTCCGTCTCGGAAGGGTCGCCGCTCAGCACCAGCGCGGGCAGGTCGCGGTTGAGCAGCTCGCGCAGCCGCCGCACGACATGGGGCCCCTCGACGCCATTCGGCAAATGATAGTCGATGATCACCAGATCCGGCCGGGCGCGGTCGCCGACCACGACGTCCGTCGCCGCGTCGCCGTCGGCCGCCGAGATCACCTCATGGCCCTCGGTCGTCAGCAGCAGCTCGAGCGAGTCGAGAACGTCCGGGTCGTCGTCGACGACGAGGATCACGGCCGTGCGTGAGGGGCGCGGGCCGAAGCCGGCGCGAGCGCGCGGCTCCTCCGCTTCCGGCCGGCGTCCGTCGGCGCCGAAGCCGTCGCGGCGATCGAAGAAGGGCCGCGTCTCGACCGTGCAGCGGCGCGGCAGCAGTATGTGGCAGCGCGTGCCGCGATCGTCGTCCGATTCGAGCTCGATCGTTCCGCCATGCGCCAGCACGATCTGCCGGCAGATGAACAGGCCGAGCCCGAGCCCGTGCATGCGATCGCCGCTGGCGAAGGGCTCGAACAGCGAGTCGCTGAGCGCGCTCGGCACGCCGGGGCCGTCGTTGCAGACGTCGATCGCCAGCCAGCCGGCGGCGGCTCCGTCGATGCGCAGCGCGATCTTCGAGCCCGGCGGACTGTGCTCGACGGCGTTGCCGACGAGATTGGAGAGCAGCTGAAGCATGCGGTCGATGTCCCAGGCGCCCTGCATGTCGCCGTCGAAATCGAGCCGCAAGCGCCCGTCGCGTCCGGCGAATTCATCGGCGATCTGCTCGACGATGCGCCGAAAATCCGCCGCGGCGGGCCGTATGGCGAGGCCGTTTCCAAATCGGATGCGCGTCAGATCGAGGATCTGGTCGATCATCCGCGCCATGCGGCCGCCGCTCTGGCGAATGACCTGCAGCGCCTTCCGCAGATCGTCGTCCTGCGCATTCGGCAGCGAGCGTTCGGCGGAGGTCAGAATGCTCTGCAGCGGATTGCGCAGGTCGTGCCCGAGAATGCCGACGAACATTTCGCGCATGCGCTCGATCTGGAGGAGCTGCTGGCGCTGCCGCTCGAGCGTGACGAAGACATCGACCTTGCTGCGCAGCACCTGCTGGTCGATCGGCTTGAACAGATAGTCGACGGCGCCGACCTCATAGCCTTTGAACATGCGCGCGACATCCGGCGAATGCGCGGTCACGAAGACGATCGGCACATAGCGGGTCTTCTCGACGCCGCGCATCAGCGTCGCCAGCTCGAATCCGTCCATTTCCGGCATATGCACATCGATGATGGCGAGCGCGACGCTCCTGTCGAGGAGAATATCGAGCGCGGCGCGGCCCGATTGCGCGGTGACGATCTCGAATTCGTCGCAGCGGAGAATGGCCTCCATGGCGATCAGATTTTCGGCGAAATCATCGACGATGAGCACGACCGGAAGCTTGGACGCGCGGCCGGCGTCGAAATCGGCCGACACCGATCGCCGACGGCCGGACGGGTTCGAGGAGTTTTCGATCGCTCTCATCATTTCACCCGATAGATCTGCTCATTGGTCGAAAGAAGCTCGAGAGATGACGCATGACGCGAGACGGCGAGCGATTCATTCGGCCCGAGCCCCAGGAATCCACGCGGGCACAGCGATTCGCGAAACACGCCGATCACGCGGTCCTGCAGCGCCTTGTCGAAATAGATCAACACGTTCCGGCAAGAAATGAGATGCATCTCGGCGAAGGCGGCGTCGGTCGCGAGACTGTGATCGCAAAACAGGATGCGCTGCTTCAGAAAGGGGACGATGGTCGCGCAGGCGCCGCGGGCGACGAAATAATCGGAGAGCGCCGCGCGCCCTCCGGACCTGTGATAATTCTCGGCGAATCCGCCCATGCGGAAAAGCTCGTAGGCGCCGGCCTGCGCGACCGCCATGCTCTCCTTGTCGATGTCGGTCGCATAGACGAGCGAGCGCCCGAGCAGCCCCTCCTCATGCAGGAGAATGGCGATCGAATAGGCCTCCTCGCCGGTTCCGCAGCCTGCGATCCAGATCCGCAGCGACGGATAGGTCGCGAGATGCGGCGCGATGGTCTCGCGCAGCCGCCGATAATAGCCGGGGTCGCGAAACAGATCGCTCACCTGTATCGTCAGATAGCGCAACGCTTCCGTGAAGGCGCCGTCGTCATGGACGATGCGATCGAGGAGATCGGTGATCGTCTCGCATCGAAGCGCGATCTGCGCCCGCGCCACGCCGCGTCGCAGCGAGGAGCGCGCATAGCCGCGGAAATCCTGCTGGTGGAGGCGGTAGATCGCCTCGAGCAGCAGATCGAGCTCGATCTCGGCCTTTGCGTCGGAGTCGAGAGCGATCATTTCGGCATCCAGACGCGGATCAGCGACAGCAGCTTCTCGACGTCGATCGGCTTGGAAATATAATCATTGGCGCCGGCGGCGAGACATTGCTCGCGGTCGTCGGGCATGGCCTTGGCGGTCAGCGCGATGATCGGCAGCGCGGCTTTCGCCTCGCGCGCGCGGATCGCGCGCATCGCCGTGAGTCCGTCCATCTCCGGCATCATCAGATCCATCAGCACGAGGTCGATCGCCGGATCGACATCGATGCGCTCCAGCGCCTCCCTGCCATTGCGGGCGATCTGCACGGCGACGCCCTCGCGCTCCAGCACGGCGGTCAGCGAGAATATATTGCGGACGTCGTCCTCGACCAGCAGCAGGCGGCGGCCGTCGAGAATGTTGTCGCGGCTGCGCGCGATCTCGAGCATATGCTGCTGCTCGGGCGACAGCGTCGATTCCGCCTGATGCAGGAAGAGCGTCGTCTCCTCGATGAGCCGCTCCGGCGAGCGGGCGCCTTTGACGATGATGGATTTCGACAGACGCCGCAGCTTCTGCTCCTCGTCCATACTGAGCGAGCGCGCCGTGTAGACGATCACCGGCGGCGCGGTGCGCGCTTCGTCGCGGCTGATGCGCTCTAGAAATTCGAAGCCGCTGACGCCCGGCAGCATCAGGTCCAGAACGACGCAGTCGAACCGTCGGTCGCCGATCTCGCGCATGGCGTCCTCGGCCGTCGCGACCGCGACGATCTCGACGCCGGCGGACGAGAGGAGATCGTTCAGCGCGGCGCGTTGAACGCTCTCGTCCTCGACGATCAGGATCGATTTCTTGTCGCGCGTGATCCGCTCCTCGAGCAGGCGGAAGGCGGAGACGAGCTGCTCGCGCTTGGCGGGCTTCAATATGTAGCCGACGGCGCCCATCTCCAGCGCCACCTTCTGATAATCATGCACCGAGACCACATGGATCGGCGCGTGGCGGATCGAGGGGTCGCGCTTCAACAACTCGAGAACGGTGAGGCCGGACTGGTCCGGAAGCCCGATGTCGAGCACCACCGCCTCCGGCCGGAAATGCCGCGCGAGCCGCAGCGCGTCGCCCGCCGCGCCCGCGACGATGCATTTGAAGCCGAGCTCGCGCGCGAGGTCGCGGAGGATTTCCGCGAAGGCGGGATCGTCCTCGACGATCAGCGCGATGCGGCGCGAGTCGGCGAGCGCGTCGCGGTCGTCGGCGATCGGCGTCTGAGCGCTTTCTGCGGGCGTGGGCGGCTCCTCGCGCCGGATGACGGGCTCCAGCCGAATAGGCGCGCCGTCCGCGCGCAGCGGCAGTTGCAGCGTGAAGGCGCTGCCGCGTCCCGGCTCGCTGCGCACAGTGAGCACGCCGCCGAGCAGATCGGCGAATTCGCGCGAGATCGAGAGGCCGAGGCCCGTGCCGCCGAATTTCCGGTTGATCGCGCCATTGGCCTGGCGAAAGACCTGGAAGATCGCCTCCTGCTGGTCGTCGGCTATGCCGATGCCGGTGTCTTCCACGATAAAGGCGAGGCGCCGCGAATCCTCCCGCCGCACGGCGAGGCGCACGCCGCCGCGCTCGGTGAACTTCACCGCATTGGCGAGCAGATTGGAGAGGATTTGTAGCAGGCGCTGGCGATCGGTCTCGATCGTCTCCGGCGCGCCGGGCTCGACGACGACGGAGAATTGCAGCCGCCGTTCCGCGGCGAGCGGCTCGAAGCGGCGCTCGAGATCGGCGACGAGAGCGGCGACCGCGGTCGGCTCGATGTCGAGCTCGATCTTGCCGGCCTCGATCTTGGAGAGATCGAGAATATCATTGATGAGCACGAGGAGATCATTGCCGGCGGAGTAGATGCTCTGCGCATATTTGATCTGCTCGGGCGCGAGATTTCCGTCTCTATTGTCGACGAGCAGCTTCGCGAGAATGAGCGAGCTGTTGAGCGGCGTGCGCAGCTCATGCGACATATTGGCGAGAAATTCCGATTTGTAGCGGCTCGTCCGCTCGAGCTCCTCGGCCTTCTGCCGCAGCGCGGATTCGGTCACCAGCAGATTCTCCTGCTGCAGCTCGAGCGCCCGCGTGTGCTCCTCCAGCGTGTCGTTGACCTGGCGCAGCTCCTCCTGCTGCGCGGTGAGCTCTTCCCCTTGCGCGCGCGCTTCCTCCAGCAATTGCGCGATGCGCGCCCGCGCCTCGGCGGCGCCGATCGCCTGTCCGACGCCGACCGAGACGAAATCGAGAAACTCGAGCCGCCATCCGCAGAAGGGCGTCAGCGCGCCGAGCTCGATGACGCCGCGCGTCTCGCCCTCGTGCAGCAATGGGAAGATCACGAGATGGCGGGGCGGCGCCTCGCCGAGGCCCCAATGAATGCTGAGCCCGTCCTCGGGAATGTCGGTCACGATGATGCGGCGCTTCTCCAGCGCGATCTGCCCGATGAGCCCCTCGCCGAGCCGCCATCGCTCGCGCAGGCCCGAGGTCGTGGCGTAGGTCCCGGCGAGCCGCAGCGTCGCGCCGCCATCCTCGGCGACATATTGCGCGCCGACCTGCGCGTTCAGCGCGCGGCAGAGCAGCGAGAGCACGCGCTGCGCCAGCTCGCGCATCGTCGGATTGCCGCTCATCGCCTGGCCGAGCGCGGTCTCCGTCTCGGCGATCCACATCTGCCGCTCGTTGCGTTCGGCGGCGTCGCGCAGCGCATCGGTCATCGCCAGCAGCGATTTGCCGAGCCGATCCTTCTCGCTGCGCGGCGTGGGCTGCGCGGAATAATCGCCGCCGGCGATCGTCTCCATCCCTTTGGCGACGCCGCGCAGGCTGTCGACGAGATCGTTGAGCGAAAGTCCCAGAATGTCGCCGGGGCCGGCGAGCGCGATATGATGGTCGAGATCGCCCTCCGTCACCGCGCGCATCACGCTGGCGACATGATGCAGCCTTTCCCTATGATCGTCGAGATTTTGCGCGGTGAGCGCGCCATAGGTGTCGACGACGATGGCCGAGTCGAAGGCGATCAGCTTGCGGATCGACAGAGCGGCCGTCGCCTTGGCGCGCAGCCGCTCGTCCGCCTCGATCGCCCGGCGCAGCCAGGCGGAGACGAATTCCATGGCGAGCAGATAGATGAGCAGGCCGAGCTCGATGCGCGCATGGGTCCGCCCGATGACGCGGCGGCGCTCGACATAGGCGTCGTCGACATCCGCGGCCAGAAAATCCGTCCAATAATCGTTCTGCTGCGCCTTGACGCGCTGCAGCATGCGCGGGTCGGCGAAGAAGCGGGCGAAATCGGAGAAGCCGCGCAGCCAGACGTAGAAGTCCTCGATCAGCTCCGGCACGCGGGGGGAGAGCGCGGCGCCGACAAAGCGCACGTCGTCGAAGGTCGACTCGTCGAGTCCATGCGTCGCGCGCAGCGAGGCCTGGTCCACCAGGAAAATAGCGTCTGTCTCGCCGGGGGACATTACGGCTCCCCGCGCGCGAATGCGCCGCCTCGGGCGCGCCGGAGTCTGCTGAGATCGTCGCGCATCATTGGTGCCCGCACGGGATGATAAAGGCTTACGGTTGTGAAAATGGGGACGCGTCACGTCGAGACGACCGCTCGTATCGACAGGTATAAATGGTGGGATCGGGCCGTCAATAGGCCGCTCGTGCGGCGCGGCGGCGGGGCGGCGCCTGCGCCATGGGCGCTATTGCCTGATAAATCGGGAAAAATGCCCGTTTCAGATCGCCAGTTTTCCCTCGACAGCGCGCGCTGCAGAGGCGAGAGTCCTCAGGTGCGCGCATTGGCCGCCGATGGACCTTTCGCATGAATCTGACGGAACCGCTTCGCATTCTCGCCCAAGGCCGCGCCGGCGATCCCGGCGCCCGGCTGGCGGAGATCAGGACATTCTTGCAAGAGCGCCTCATCGGCGCGGATGCGCTCGTCGAGCGGCTGCTGATCGGCCTCGTCGCCGATGGGCATGTGCTGCTCGAGGGCGCGCCGGGCCTCGCCAAGACGCGCGCCGTCAAGCTGCTCGCCCGCGCGTGCGATCTTTCTTTCGCGCGCATTCAATGCACGCCGGATCTGATGCCGGCCGACATCACCGGCACATCGATCTGGCGGCAGGACAAAAGCGCCTTCGAATTCGCCGCGGGTCCGATCTTTCATTCGCTGCTGCTCGTCGACGAGATCAATCGCGCGCCGCCCAAGGTGCAATCGGCGCTGCTCGAGGCCATGGCCGAGCGTCAGGCGACGATCGCCGGCGCGACCCATGCGCTGCCCGATCCTTTCATGACCGTGGCGACGCAAAACCCAATAGAGCATGAAGGCACGTTTCCGCTGCCGGAAGCGCAGCTCGATCGCTTCATGCTCCATGTCGAGCTCGCTCTCCCGGACGCTGCGACCGAGCGTCAAATCCTCGATCTCGTCGAGCGCGAGGATCAGGGGGAGCCGATCGCGGAGCCGGCGGCGCTGGAGGCGGAGGAGATCGCCGCGGCGCGCCTTGCGGCGAGATCGGTTTTTCTCTCCGCGGCGATCAAGGATTATATCGTGCGCCTCGTCACCGCGCCGCGCGATGCGGCGTTCGCGCCGGAGCTGGCGGCGAAGATCGCGCATCCCGCCTCGCCACGCGGCACATTGGCGCTCGCCGCCGCCGCCAAGGCGCGCGCCTTTCTCGACGGGCGCGATTATGTCGCGCCGCAGGATGTGAGCGCGCTCGCCGTCGATGTTCTCTCGCATCGCACCATTCTCGGATGGCGCGCGCTCGCGGAGGGCGAGACGCCGCGCGCGATCATTCGCGCTTATCTCGATGCGGTCCCGCCTGCATGAGCGCGGCGGAGGACCGTGATGCAGAGTCGCGCAATGTGGAGTCGCGCGTGGCCGGCGTCGATCTCGACGTCGAGGCGCTGATGCGTCTGCGGCTGCTCTCCGCGAGCGGCGATGCGCGCAGAGCCGCGGCTGTCGCGCCGCATGGCGGCGTCGCGCGGCGTCGGCGCGGACGCGGCTCCGAGACCTATGATGTGCGGCCGTGGTCGGACGGCGACGATATTCGCAGCCTCGACCGCAATGTCACGGCCCGCACCGGCGCGCCGCATGTGCGCAGCTTTCATGACGAGCGCGAGCGCAGCGCGCTCTATCTCGTCGATTTTCGCGCATCCATGCTGTTCGGCACGCGCCGCGCCTTTCGCTCTGTCGCCGCCGCGGAGGCCGTCGTCGCCTCCGCCTGGCGCGTGATCGATGGACAGGGCCGCATCGGCCTCGCCGCGATCGGCGCATCGGGCGCGCGCTGTTTCGGCTGGGCCGCGGGCGCGCGAAGCTTTCCGCCGCTGCTCGTCGCGCTCGCCGCTGCGCATCGCGCCGCTCTCGAAGACAAAGCCGAGCGAGACGAGCCGCCGCTCGCCGCGGCGCTCGAGGAAATGGAGCGTGTCGGCGGATCATCGGCGATGACGCTCGCCACCGCGCTCGACGCGCCGGGCGACGCTTTCGACGCGATCGCCGGGCGCATCGCCAGTCGGCGCGATGTCTCCGTCCTGCTCATCGCCGATCGTTTCGAGCTGGCGCCGCCGCCCGGTCTCTATCCGTTTCGCACGCGTCAGGCGGCCGGCCTGCTGCGCATCGCGCAGCGCGCGGCGCCGGCGGCGGACGAGCGGCAGGCGCGACTGCGCCGACTCGGCGCGCGCACGCTCGAGATCGACGCGGGCGAAGACGCCGAGACGATCGCGCGCGCTCTCGCATCTTTCGACGGGGAGCGGCTCGATGGCCGATCCCGCTGAGCTCATCGCGCAATTGCGGCCATTGCGCGCGCCGCCGCCGGATGGCGCGGCGGAGATTCTCGTGATGGCGCTCGTCGGCTGCATCGCCGGCGCGATGCTGACGCTCGCCTTTCTGTTCTGGCGCGCGCGCCGTCGGCCGCTGCGTCGCGCCGCGCTCTCGGCGCTGGTCGCCGCGCGCGCGCTGCCGGCGGCGGAACGACTCGCGGCGCAGGCGAAATTGCTGCGCGATCTCGTCGGCGCGCTCGACGGCGGGGTCGCGCGCCTCCATGGCGAGCCCTGGCTGGCGCGGCTCGACGCGCTTTTCGCGACGACTTTGTTCAGCGCAGGGGAGGGCCGCGCTTTCGGCGACGCGCTCTATCGTCCGCACGCCGACGATCCGACCGAGAGGCTCGATCGCGCTCTGCGAGCGCTGCTGGCGAGGGTCGATCGATGAACGGGCTCGAGCTGGCGACGCCTCTCGCTCTGGCGCTCCTTCCTGCGCCGCTCGCGCTGCGCATTCTGCTCGGCGCGCGCGCTGCGCCGGGCGGCGGACTTCCCTTGCCGGCGACGATCCGCCAGCGGCTGGGCGCCGACGCTTCGCCGAACCGGCTGCGACTCCCCTGGCGCGCGGTCGCCGGAGCGCTCGCTTGGGTCTGTCTCGTGCTCGCGCTCGCCGGTCCGCGCATCGCCGGCGCCGTCGCCGCTCTGCCGGCCGCCGGGCGCGACATCATGCTGGCGCTCGATCTCTCCGGCAGCATGACGAAGACGGATTTCGAGCTGGACGGCGTCGCCGCGAGCCGCCTCGCCGTGTTGAAGCATTTCGGCGCGGAGCTGATTCATCGTCGCGCCGGCGATCGGGTCGGTCTCGTCGTCTTCGCCGAGACGGCTTTCGCCGCGGCGCCCTCGAGCTTCGATCTTCGCGCGGTGAGCGCGACGCTCGAGTCGATGGAGATCGGCCTCGTCGGCCGCTCCACCGCGATCGGCGAAGGACTCGGCCTCGCGCTGAAGCGCCTCTCCGATTCGACCGCGCCGTCGCGTCTGGTGATTCTTCTCTCGGACGGCGCCAATAACGCCGGCTCCAGCGAGCCGGCCGCCGTCGCCGAGCTGGCGCGCGGCATGGGCGTGACGCTCTTCACCATCGGCCTCGGCGTCGACGACACGTCGAGCAAGCCGGACGATCCCGACGCGGTCGATTTCGCGGCCTTGCAGCACATCGCCGAGATCGGCGGCGGCGCGGCCTTTCGCGCCCGCACCGGCGCCGAGCTCGAGGCTGCGACGCGGGCCATAGAGGCGCTGATCGCCGGGCCGGCTCCGGCGCCGCCCACCGTGATCTTTCGCGAGCTCTGGATCTATCCGGGCGCGCTGGCGTTCTGCGCAGCGATGGCGCTGGCGCTCTCGACCAGGGAGCGGCGATGATCGACTTCGGCGATGTCGCTCTGCTGCGTCCGCTCTGGCTGCTCGTCCTGCCGGGGCTCGCGCTGCTGCTCGTCGCGACGCGGCGGCGCGACGCGCTCGGCGATTGGCGGCGCGCCGTCGATCCGTCGCTGCTCGCCGTTATTCTGCATCGTCACGCCATCGTCGGCGCGCCGCGGCGCGACGGTCCGCTGCTCGCGAGCGTCGCTCTCATCGCTGTGGCGCTCTGCGGGCCGGCGATGAAGACGCCCGGCGCCGAGCAGTTCCGCAATCTCGACGCGACATTGATCCTGCTCGACGTCTCGCGCGGCGAGCGCTTGCCGCAAGCGGTGGCGGCGGCGCAATTCCTGCTCGAGCGCTCGGGCGCGCGACAGCTCGGCCTGGTGCTCTACGCCGGCGACGCCTATCTCGCGAGTCCGCTGACCGATGATGCGAATTCGCTGGAATCCCTGCTCTACGCCATCGACGACACGACGGTTCCCGACGGCGGGATCCGGCCCGATCGCGCGCTCGCCTTCGCCCGCCGGCTGCTGCGCGAAGCGCGGATCGTCGCGGCCGACGTCGCCTTGATTTCCGATGGCGAGGGGCTCGACCCGCGCGCCGAGCGTCTCGCCGCCTCGCTGGCGGGAGAGGGTCGCCGGCTCCACACACTGTTCGTCTCCGCCCGCATCGGGGCGGATGCGCTCGATCCCGGCCGCCGCGCCGCCATGGCGTCGCTGGCCGCCGCCGGCCGCGGCCGCGCCGGCGACGCCGCTCATCCGCAGGAGATCGCCGAAGACATCGCCGCGCGCGGGATCGCCCATGTCGAACGGGGCGAGCTGCGCGCGCTGGAATGGCGGGACTATGGGCGCTTCCTCCTCCTTCTCGCGGCGGCGCCGCTGCTGCTCGTGCTGCGCGGGAGGGATGATTGACGTCGCGCGATCCTGTCCGAAGCGCACCGGAAGGCTCGCGGTCCGATGCGCTCGCTGGACCGCGAGCCTTCGGGCTCGCCCTGCTTTTCCTGGTCCTGTCGCTTCTCGCCGCGGGCTGGACGCTCGGCCCACAGCTCGCCGGCCGCGCGCTGCTGGCGTCGGGTCTTTCCTCCGCCGCGGCCCGAGCCTTCGCCGATCCCGCCTGGAAGGGCGTCGCTTTCTACGCCGCCGGGCGATGGGAGCAGGCCGCCGCGGCTTTCGCGCGCGATCCCGCGAGCGCCTATGATCTCGGCGGCGCGCTGGCGCTCGCCGGGCGCTATGAGGAGGCGGTCGCCGCCTATGATCGCGCCTTGCAGGCCGATCCGGACGACGAGGACGCCGCCTATAATAAGGATCTGCTGCTCGGCTTGATCGAGCGCGAGAGCGCCGCCGGCGCCGCCACGGCCAATTCGCCGGCGGCCGTCCAGCAGCGGGCGCGCGCCAATCCCGACGATGACGCCAGCGGCGCGGGCGAGGGCGCGGCGGGGGATCGCGAGACGCGCTCGCGTCCCGGCGAGCGCGGCGGCGCCAAAGCGTCCAAGGTCGGCAAGGGCCAGGACGAGGCGGCGGAAAGCGGCAGCGGCGCGACCGGCGCCGTCGGCGCCTCGGAGGGCGCGGGCCGCACCGGCGGCCAGAAGATCGATGTCGCCGCCCTGCTGCATGAGCGCGACCGCCGCGTGCGCCGGCGTCTCGAGGCGCGCTCCGTGCGGCCGAGCCCGGAATGGCTGCAGAGCCTCGCCGACGATCCGGGCCGCTTCCTGAAGCTGCGCATCGCCGCCGAAAAGGCGCGGCGGCTGCGCGCCGGCGGCGGCGCGCTGGAGGAGGACGATTGATGTCGCGCCGTCTCGCGCCGCTCGCTGGTCTCGCGCTTTGTCTCGCGCTCGCTTCGTTTGCGCCCGCCATGGCGCAAGAGGCCGAGGCGCAAGAGAAGATGGCGCAAGAGGAGACGACGCAGCAGGGGAGGGCGCAGGAGGAGGATGCGCCGGTCGGCCGCGTCGAGGTGCGCGTCGAGCTGCCCGCGCAGACGCCCTATGTCGGCGAGCCTCTGCGCCTCGTGCTGCGCTCCGCCATACGCGGCCGCATTCTGCTGGACCATATCATCCAGCCTTCGCTCGTCGATTTCGACTGGCAGCAATTCGGCGTCGATTCCTCGAGCGAAGAGATGATCGACGGTTTCTGGACGCCGGTCGTCGAGCGCGTGCTGATGATCTATCCGCTGCGCGCCGGGCGGCTGACGATCCCGTCCTTCACGCGGCGCATCGCCTATCGCATCGACGAGAGCGGCAGGGTCGAGACCGAATTCGCCTCCGCGCCTTTCGAGATCGAGGCGCGCGCGCGGGACGGTCTGGTCCCGCCGGGGGAGAGCTTTTTGCCGGCCAGGAGCCTGCGCATCACCGACTCCTGGGAGCCGGAGCCGGACAAAATCCCCTTCGGCGAGACGGCGCGGCGCATGGTCACGGTGGAGGCGGAGGGGATCACCGCCGACCGCCTGCCGCCGCTGCCCAATTTCCGCGCGCCCGGGATCATCACTTTCGCCGCGCCGGTCGAGCGGCGGACGATCGTCACCGACCAGGGGCCGATCGCGCGCGCCGTGTATCGCTGGAGCGTGCGTCCGGTGTCGTCGATCGCGGCCTTCGCGCCGCCGATCCGCATCGGCTGGTTCGATGTCGTGACGCGGCGGATGCGCGAGTCGGCCGCGCCCGAGCGCCGCGTCGCCTTCCTCGAGACGGCGCGCGATCAGGCCGCCGCGCGGGAACGCACGAGTCGCGGCCTGCTGGCGCCGAAACCGCTGATCGCCGCTCTGGCGAGCTTCGTCGCGACGATCGCCGTCGTCTTCCTGCTCGCCGCCCTGCCCAGGCGCGCTCTCGGGCGCCGGCCGGCGGCGCTCGGGGCGTTGCGCCGCGCGGCGAGCGCCGGGGACGTCGCCGCCTTTCGTCACGCGTCGAGCCAATTGGCGCAGGCCGATCGAGAGGGCTGGCGCAGGATCGTCGCGCGCGAGGACATCGGAGCGCCGCTCGCCGCGCTCGACGCTTGTCTCTATGGGCGGAAATCGGCGACGCGGCCCCCGCCGCTGGCGCTGCTCGCGCGCGCCATCGCCGCGGCCTGGGCGCGAGATCGCCGGCGATCGGGAGACCGAAGGTAGTGGGGTTGGGTTGTGTTTCGGCGATGCGCCATTATCGGCCATTCGATCTGGACCAAGCGAAAGTCCTCCTTCCCTGGATTTCGCAGACCTTCGCTGCCCTGGATTTTTCGTGGCCCGGCTAAAGGCCGCGTGACAAGCTTCGCTCTACCGACGATCTGCGTTCGCTATGCCACGTCGGCGACGCGCGTCTCTCCGCGGTGGCGGCGATAATCGGCGACATCGCGTACGATCGGGCAACATCCGTCGAAGGCGAACTCGGCGATGGGCGTGACAAAGATTGTGGTCGCCGGCGTCGAAAACATTGGTCGCTGTGCGTCGGCCCCTCGGCGACGCGCGCGCCGGATCGACGTCGCGAGAATTCGTGTCTCGAACAATATAGGTCACCGCCGAGATTATGTCCGGCGTCGGCGAGCAGCGCGACCGAATGACTCAGGACGCCGTAAGCCGCCTCCACGGCGACGAATCCGAAATTGAGCGCGATGCCAACCGCAAAAGCTTTTCCAACGCCGGCCGAGGCATGCACGTGGCCGCCGCCGTGATGATGGCGCGCGCGTGACCGTGGCCGTGATCGTGATCGTGGTTCGGATCGTCGAATGCGTGTTGTTCTTCACGAGTCATAGGCCTTGCCCTTCTGAGTTTACTTCTACATCCTCTAGCGACTAGAGGACTGGCGAAAGATCGAACCGCTTGCCCTCGCGGTGACCATGGTCTGGAATTTCGCACAAGATCAGTGACGCCTGCATGTGACAACATTCGATTCGGATAGTCGCTTATGGATCCACACGTCTGTCCCTTCGGGAGTCTCAAACTTCCTTCTGAATATCAGAGACCCGACACCGACGCCGTCGATGATCGTCATCACGTCATCAACTCAGTTCGACGAGGTCTGTGTCTGAACCAACGATGCGATGGTAGAATCGAACGAGCTCAGCAAACGACTCCGCGCGCATTTTTCGCATGACCTGGCCGCGTCGCGCCTTTATCGTGACCTCGCTCAGTTGGAGCTGCGCCGCGATTTGCTTGTTCAAGAGCCCGGATACGGCCAGCTTCATCACCTCCCGCTCGCCATCCGACAGGCTCGCGTAGCGACGCTGGAGCTCGGTTGTCACGCGCTCCATTCGCCTGCGCGCCAGATCTCGCGATAGGCATATCTGTATCGCATCGACAAGATCCTGCTCGCGAAACGGCTTAGTCAAGAAGTCGATCGCGCCGGCCTTCATCGCTCGCACCGACATGGGCACGTCGCCATGCGCCGTGATGAAAATGATCGGCATGCGCATTCCCGCGCTCGTCAATTCCTGCTGAAACTCGAGGCCGCTCACGCCGGGCATGCGCACATCCAGCACGAGACATGACGGCGCGTCCGGCTTTTCGCTTCGCGAGAAGTCCTTCGGCGACGCGAATGTCTTGGCGCGCAGCCCGATGGACGCCAGCAGATCCTCGAGAGACTCTCGAATCGACTGGTCGTCATCGACGACATAGACGATCGGCGACTCTGCTTCCTGCGCGTCGACGGCCATATTCATGCGCCCTTCTTCTTCCGTCCCGGCAGGAGGAAATGAAATTCGGCGCCTCCCTCCGCTTTGGCGGCGGCCCAAATCCGACCGCTATGCGCCTCGACGATCGATCGGCTGATCGCGAGGCCTATGCCGGTTCCATCCGTCTTCGTCGTGTAAAAGGCTTCGAAAATCGTCTCGAGCCGATCCGGCGCGACGCCATGGCCGGAATCGCTAACGATCAGCTCGACGCGCTTTTCATCCGCGAGCCGCGCCTCTATCGACACGCGCGGCTCCGAGCGCGCTCGCGCGACGGAGTCTATGGCGTTCAGCATGATATTCAACAGCACCAGCTCGATTTGAACGGCCTCGGCGTAGATTTCGAGCGGGGCGCCCGCGAACATCACCGTCACCGCGACATTGTTGCGCTGCAGCTCGGTCTCGCTCTGCGCGAGGACCTGATCGACAACGGACATCACATCGATCCAATTCGCATTGAGCTTCGGCAGCTTGTAGAGATTCCGAACACGGGCAACGATCCCGCTGGTGCGATTGGCGTCGCCGATCATCCGTTCCACCGCCTGCCGCGCCTTCGGCAGGTTGGGAGGATCGCACGCCAGCCAGTTCAAGCATGCGTTTCCACTCGCGATGATCCCGGTGAGGGGCTGATTGACCTCATGCGCGATCGAGGCCGTCGTCTCGCTCAAGGAATTGACCCGTGCGAGCCGGATCAGCTGGGCGCGCGCCGCCTGCTCGGCGAGGGTCGCCTCCGCGCTCTTCAGCGCGAGATAAGTGGTCGCCGCAATCGCGCTGACGCTCAAAGCGCAATTGACCACGCCCGGCCCATAGGCGCCCGCGTGGCTCAGCATGAAGCTCGCCACTGTCAGAGCAATGCAGCCGAACGAAATCGCGAGCACGCCGCGGGTCGGAAGAAACCCGGTCGCGATCAGGACGACGACGACATAAAGGACAGAGACGGCGATCTCGAAGTCCGTCACCGTATCCCCGACAAAAATCGCAGCCGCCAGAGCGAGCATGGACGCCCAGCGCATGACGGCTCCACGCTTGCCGCGCATGAAGCCTGCTGTCCCGACCAATCGAGCAATCTCCCTGCTGTGGCGTCGATTTCGCAAGATAGAGCTTAGATCATCTCGGCCGTGACGTGAACGCCCGATCGCGCGAGGCGCTTGTCCTGCGCCGCAGCTCTGCTCATCGGCACCGGACGACATATTGCCTCGCATAGGTCGGCGGCGCCTCCGGCCAGGATGCGCGCTGCGCGTCGAAAAGCTCGAAGCGGTCGGAGCAGATTTCCGCCGCGAGCCGGCGCGCAAAGGCGTCGAGGCGCTCTCGCCGAGCCGATGCGACGTCGAGCAGGAGATCGGAAGCGCTGAGCCGCAAGACATGCGTGTCGGCGCCGATTGTCTCATGCGAAAACCAGATATCGCCATCGCCGCGCGGAATCGCGGGCTCCGGGGCGCCGGTCACGACCGTGCAGAAGAAGCAGAGACCTCGTAGAACAGCATCCATTGTCGCCTCGATCTGTCGAGCGCCGCCCAGCGTCAGAGCGACGCCGCGGCCGCGTGCGATTTGGCGTCTCGACGGTTCCACCAGCCGCCGCCCAACGCCTGAAACAGCGCCACCGTATCGGCGAAGCGCGAGGCCCGCGCGTCGACGAGCGCCGTCGTCGTGTCGAGATAGGCGCGCTGCGCCTCTATCACGATCGGAACATTGACCAAGCCCTGCTCGAGCTGGCGTTGGATCAGCTCGACATTTCGCCTCGCCGAGCTCTCGGCCGCGGTCGCCGCCGCGATCGCCTGGCTGTCCGACCGTAGCGCGGACAAGGCGTCGGCGACGTTCTGGAACGCCGCCAGCACGACGCTGCGATATTGCGCGAAGGAACGGCTGGCGCCCTCCTCTGCGGCGCGCTGCTTATAGGCGAGCGTGCCCGCATCGAAAACCTTCTGCGCCAAATGACTGCCGACCTGCCACATGGCTCCGCTCGGCGACAGATCCGGCGCATTGGACGATGTTTTGCCGATATTCGCCGACAAGGTGATCTGCGGCAGCCGATCGGCGATCGCCGCGCCGATCTGCGCATTCGCTTCGTGAAGCGAGGCTTCCGCCGCCCGAACGTCCGGCCGCTGGCGTATCAGATCGCCGGGAACGCTCAATGGCAAGGCGCGAGGAAGACCGAAGGAGGCGAGCCGAAATGTCGGAGACGGCGGATCGGCGGGAAAGCGGCCGGTGAGAAAAGCGAGGAGATGACGCTGCGTGGCGAGCGACTGCACGAGCGGCGGCAGCGCCAGACGCGATTGCGCGAGCGCCGTCTCCTGCGTCATGACGTCGGACGAGGCGACATGTCCGATTTCGAATTGTCGCCGCAAAATGCTCAAGAGCTTCGTCTGCAATGCGATGACGCGATTGGTGGCGTCGATTTGTCCGCGTAGCCGCGCCTCTTCGATCGCCGCGAGGGCGACATTGGAGGCGAGCGTCAGATAGACGCCTTCTCTCTGGAACGCCTGCAATTCGACCTCCGCATCCGCGGATTCGATTTGCCGCCGCGTTCCGCCCCAGATGTCCGGCGCGAAGGACACGCTCACTTGCCGCGTGACCACGCTGTATCGCGACGGTCCCGTCGAGGTTTCGCCCGTGCTCGGATCGACGGTCGGCGCGACGGCGATCTTTTGCCGATTTGCGTCGAGCATCGCGTCCACCGACGGGAAGAGCGCGCCCCGTTGCGCAAGCGCATTGGCGCGCGCGACGCGCACGGCGGCTTCGGCGGCCGTCAGATCGGAATTATGCGCGATCGCCTCGCGCACCAGCTGGTTCAAGCCCTCCGAGCGCAGCAGCCCCCACCATTGGGCGGGAATTTCGGCGCCGCTCACGAGCTTCAATCCGTCGAGCGGAGCCGATCCGGCGCGATCGTCATGCGCCGTCGGCAGGAAGCTCGACACGGAAGGCGCGCTCGGCGGGTGAAAGTCGGGACCGACTGCGCATCCCGACAAGAACATCAGGACCGATGATCCGAGCGACAGACGGCACAGGTGCGTGGTCACGATCGTCCAATGCCTGAATTCGAAAGTTGAAGGGCTCATTGGACGATGTGCTCGCTTGCTTCCGGCTCCCGCCGCGGAGCGCGCCGAAGCGCCCGCTGCTCGAGGAGAAAATAGAAGACGGGAATGATGAACAGCGTGAGCAATGTCGCCGTCAGAAGGCCGCCGGCGACGACGGTGCCGACCCCGCGCTGCACATCGCTGCCCACGCCTGTCGCGACCGCCGCCGGCAACATGCCGACCGTGGCCACGGTCGCCGTCATCAGCACCGGCCGTAGCCGCTCCTCGGCGCCCGCCGCCACGGCTTCGCGCAGCGGCAGCCCGCTCAGTCGAGCGCGATTGAGATTGGCGACCATCACGACGCCATTCATGATCGCAACGCCGAACAGAGCGATGAAGCCGACGCTCGATGCGACATTCAGCGTCGTGCCGGTCGCATGGATCGCGACGAGCCCGCCCAGTGTCGCAAGCGGCACGATGCCGAGCACGAGCAGAGCTTGGCGGAGAACGCCGAATCCGGGATAGAGCAGAACGATCATCAGGCCGATCACGAGCCCCATCATGGCGATGAGCCGCCGCTCCGCGCGGCGTTGGTTCTCGAATTGCCCGCCCCATTCGACCTGATATTTGCGAGGATCGAAGCTCACCTTCTTGCTCACGCCGGCTCGAGCGTCCTCGAGCAGGGACGAGAGATCGCGATCACGATAGTTGAGCTTGACGGTAAGATGCCGACGATTCATCTCGCGCGTGATCGTGCTCTCGCCGGCCTGCAGCGTGATCTTCGCGATTTGCGACAACGGTATGAGAGCGCCGTCGCTCGACGTCAGCGTGAGATCGCCGAGCGCCTCCGGGCTGCTGCGCGCTGCTGCCGAGAAGCGAACCGTGGCGTCGTATCGACGTTCTCCGATGAAGATCTGGCTCACGGGAGCGCCGCCGATTCCCTTTTCGATCAGATCGGCGATGTCGGACACATTGATGCCGTAGCGCGCCGTCGCCTCGCGATCGACCTTGATGGCGATCTGCGGAAGCGGCGGCTCCTGATCGATCGCGACATCGGCGGAGCCCGGTGTCGCTCGGAGGACCTCGACGATTTCGCGCGCGATTCTGCGCAGCTCGCCGAAATCGTCGCCATATATCTTGACGACGAGCTGGCTATGCGCGCCGGAGATCTTGTCGTTGACGCCGTCGATCATCGGCTGGCTGAAGCCGACGTCGAATCCGCTCAGCGCCTTATAGCGCGCGGACATCCGCGATATCAGCTGCTGCTTGGTGTCGCCCGACTCCCAAGAGTCGTAGGGCCGGAGCCCGACGCTGGCTTCGATATGCGACGGCGTCCAAGGATCGGTGCCGTCGTCATTGCGTCCCAATTGCGTCACGACATAAGACACTTCGGGAAATTCCAGCGTCGCGCGGCGCAGATCGGCCGCCATTTCCGTCGCCTTGCGGAGCGACAGGCCGGCGGGCATCTGAACCTGAAGCCAGATGGAGCCTTCATCGAGCTCCGGCAGAAACTCCCGGCCCACTGTCGCGCCGAGAACGATCACCGCGACGGCTGTGATCGCTGCGCAGCAAAGCGCGATCGTCGGCCGATCGAGAAGGTGGCCGAGCGCGCGCCGATATCGCGACTCGAGCCATGCGATCACAGGATTGTGGAAGAGCCGCGTCGGCCGCCGATAGGCCACAAAAGCCAATCCGGGAACGATGACGAGGGCGAAGGTCAGCGCGCCGAACTGGGCGTAGCCGACCGCGAAGACCATCGGAGTGAAGAGCTTCGCCTCGACGCGCTGGAACGCGAACAACGGCAGATAGGTGACGATGATGACCAGTGTGGCGAAGAAGATCGGCCTGGCGACCTGCGTCGCGGTCTCGCGCATGTCCAGCGCCGTGAGCGGCTCGTCGGGTTTCGCCTCGCGGCGTCGCAGAACCGCCTCCGCCATGACGATCGAGGCGTCGACGATAATTCCGAAGTCGATCGCGCCGAGCGACAGAAGATTGGCCGGCACTCTGGTGAGATTCATCAGCGAGAAGGCCGCCAGCATGGCGAAGGGAACCGTCATGCCGACGATCAGCGCGCCGCGCGGGCTGCCCAGAAAAAGGATCAGAATGATGAGAACGAGCCCGATCCCCTCGAACACCGTTCGCGACACTTTCTCGACTGTCGCGTCGACGAGACCGGAACGATCGAGATACGGCGCGATCCGCACGTCCGACGCTTCGAGCGTCGCATTCAGCTCGTCGACCTTCGCATGCACGCCTTCGAGAACGCGAGACGGATTTTCGCCTCGAAGCAGCAGGACAATGCCGGAAAGAGTGTCATTCCTCTGGTCCTTGCCGAGAATGCCGCGACGTTCCTGATTGCTCAGCTTCAATTTTCCGAGATCATGGACGAAGATCGGCGATCCGCCACGCTGCGCGACGACGATGTTCCCCATGTCCTCGAGCGTCTGAACGAGACCGACGCCGCGAATGACATAATCGAGCTCGCCGCGCGTCAGCACGCTTCCGCCGGAATTCGAGCTGTTGGACTCGATCGCGTCCGTGACGTTCTTCAGCGACACATTGAAGCGCATGAGCTGCACGGGGTCGAGCTCGAGCTGAAATTGCGTTGTGACGCCACCGAAATTGGAGACATCCGCCACGCCCGCGACCTGCTTGAGCGCGGGAATGATCGTCCATCGCTGCAGCTCGGAGAGCTCGCGGAGGCCTTTCGTGCTCGATTCGAGCGTGTAGCGATAGATTTCGCCGATCGGCGATGTCAGAGGATCGAGTCCCGGCGAAACGCCATCGGGCAGAGTGACGTTCTGCAACCGCTCCGAGATGCGTTGGCGCGCCCAATAATCCTCGACGCCGTCCCTGAAGACGAGCGTGATCAAGGACAGCCCGAATGTGCTCTTGGAGCGCATCATGATCAGCCCGGGCGTGCCGTTCAATTCTCGTTCGAGCGGAACGGTGATCTGCTGCTCGACCTCCTCCGCCGCGAGGCCGGGCGCCTGTGTGATGACCTGCGACGTCACATCGGCGATATCGGGATAAGCCTCGAGCGCGAGCTGGGTCCAGGAGTAGTAGCCGAAGATCGCCACGGCGATCGCGATCACCCAGACGAGCAGGCGTCGATCGAGAGCGAGCTCGACCAGGCGATCAATCATCGAGGAGCACTCCGCCTTTCACGATGACGCGATCGCCGACCCGAAGACCGGATCGAATGACCGCCTGGCCGTCCCTCTCGAAGCGAAGGTCGACGGATCGCGCTTCGAACGCCCAAGGCTCGACCTCGACCCAAGCTTGGGTTGTATCGTCCTTCAGCAGAAGGGCGCTGGTGGGAACGACCGGCGCCGGCTCCTTCGGCGAGAAGAAGGTGACGGTGCCGAACATGCCGGGCTTCAGCTTCATGCGCGGATTGTCGAAGGCGATGCGGACCTTGGTGCGGCGCGTGTCGGTGTCGAGCGAGTCGCTCACGAAGGAAACCGCTCCCTCGAATGTTTCGCCCGGATATGCGGCCAGCGAGACCTCGATCTTCTGCCCCTCCGAGACACGCGTCGTGTCCTTCTCCGGTAGATTTGCGGTGACGAAAATCTGGTTCAGATTCGCGATCGTCAGAAATGACGCGGTGGTGTCGTTCCAATAGGCGCCCGCTGCGACGGAGAGCTCGAGCACGCTTCCCGAAATCGGCGCGCGAACGACGATGATGCGCGACTTGTCGGATGTCTCTGGATCGACGCCGACTTGCCGCAGCCGCGCATCGGCGCGGCGAAACTCCGCATTCGCGGTGATGAGATCGGCGTCGGCTTGCTGAATATCCTTGAGCGCGACGCCGCCGCCGACGCCGAGAGAATGGAGCCGCTTCTGGTTCTTGGCGGCGAGATCGAGCAGCACCTTGCCGCGATCGTAATCGGCGTAGGCGGTGTAGAGATCGGGAGAATCCATCACGAGGAGGGGTTGTCCGCGCTCCACTCTTTCGCCGAGACGTATCTTCAGCTCGGTCACGCGCCCCGCCAGCGGCGGCAGAACTTTCATGAGCCGCGCGGGATCGGCCTCGACAACGGCCGGGATCATCAGATCATGCGCGATCTCCTTCTGCGCCACGGCGTCGACCGTCAATTGTCGGCGCAGAGGCGATCCCTCCGGGACGCGGATGCGGTCGCCTTCCTTTATGAAGGCCTCCGGTGTCGCCGCAGGGGCGGAAGATGCGGCGCGATGCGTCGCGCGATAGAGGATCGCGCTCGCGGCGACGAGGATCAGCGCGGCCGCCGCGCCGGCATAAAGACGAAAGCGCGGTTGCGACGCGAAAGCGCGCGCGCCGGGCGCGCGCGAAGCGGCCGACGCTCGAAATTCTTCCCCATGCATCGAATAGATTCCTTTGAAGCGCCACGCCGTCGCCAATTAGAGGCTCCGCGCTACGCCTATTACGCTGGGAACAGCTTGAGCGCGAGCCATGCAAACGGATGGCGCGACGATACTAAAGTCTATCACGCTTCGACGATGTCGCTCATTGACAAAAAAGCGCGCGCTGGACAGTTTCGCGCGAGACGCCCCTCGCGCTCGAGAAGACGAATGCGACTATTTCTCGCGCAGACGACCATTTCGCGCTTCGCAATTCTTTCGTGCTTCGAGGCGATGGCGGCCGCTTGCCTTGGCCTGCACATGGGGGAAGGGAGCGCCGCAGCCGCTGAGGAGACCATCGATCGCGAGCGAGCCTCGGCGATGATCGCCGTCGGAGAGCAGAAGCATCTCCAATGGTCGGAAGCTCAGTACACCCGCGGAAATGAGCTTCTGAGACTCGGCCAGCAAGAGAGGAAGCTGTCGAAGCTCGCCGAGGCGATCGACGCCTATCACGCGGCTCTGACGGGAATCTCCCGAGCGCGCCTTCCGCGCCAATGGGCTCGAATCGAGAACAACATCGGCATCGCGACCTTTATGATCGGCGAGCGCGCCAATGATCAGGAGAGGATCAGCGAGGCAATAGGCATTTTTCGACAAGCGCTGGACGAGGGAAGGCTCGCGCAGAGCGCCGCCGACCGGGGCGCGACGCTAAAGAATCTCGGGATTGCGCTTCTCGCGCTCGGCCAACGGAAAGGGGAGCGCGGCGCTCTGAGCGAGGCTGTGGCGAGCTTCGAGGACGCTCTGAAGGAGCTCGACCCAGATCGATCGCCGGCCGAATGGGCGGCGATCAAAGTGTATTTTGGTGACGCGCTCATCGGCTCGGCCGCGCTCGAGCGGCAAACAGAGAATAGGTCGCGAGCGATCATGGCTTATAGAGAGGCCTTGGCGGTCTTCGCCCGGATCGGCGCGCCTCGCGAGCGGGCGATGGTTCAAGTGAAACTGGGGAGCGCCTTGCTCGCGAACGGCGACGCCGAGAGAGACATTCTTTCGGCGATCGACGCATCTCGCGAGGCTCTGAAGGCGCTTTCAGGCGAGGCGGATTCGATGCAGAGACTACGGGCCGAGATAGGTCTCGGCAATGCGCTGAAGCGTTGGGGCGAGAGCACAAGTGACCGGATCAGCCTGGAAGAGGCTGTCGACAGCTATCGTCGATCCCTGTCGATGCTTACGCGGCGAGACTCGCCGCTGATATGGGCGAGTGTCCAGAACAATCTGGGCGGCGCGCTGGCGATCCTCGGCCGAATCGAGGGTGATGCGACGAAGATGAGGGAAGCGATATCGGCCTTTCGGTCGGCGCTCGAAGAATGGACGCCGGAGCGCGCCATGCGCGAGAATGAGATCGTGCGGAGAAATATCGTTCGAGCGTCATCGGCGCTCGAAAGCGTCAAATGAGAGTTCCGACGTGACTCACGCACGATCTCCTGCGGCTACGAGAGCGCTCAATGCAGTGCCGTTCGGGGGAGCATGTCCGAGCGTGGGCGGCTTCAGGTGACGGCTGCTGTCGATGCGAATGGAGCTTTGTGGTTGGAGATGTTCGGGAGCCAGCATTGGAATGCCTACCGGAGGGTTGTGTCGCAAATTTTGGCTCTGTCGCGAATTTTTCTCGCGGGTCGGTGGGGCTATGATCACAGGGGAGTGGGGCTGGCGGAACAGTGCAATGATCGATTTCAAGCGCGAGGACGCCGCCGGCAATAACGGGACCGTTCAATTAGATGCGGGAATGTCGGAAATCGGCGGAATCGGACGTTAGCCCCACGGGCGGGACGCGGCTGCAATGGGTCACAGTTCCCCCTTCGCCCTCGGGAACGGGGAACTCGCGCCAGGGAACTAAACCGCTCTCGCGGTAGTTTGCGGCCGGCGTTTCGGGCGGGCTGCGGGTAACGGGTGGTCGGCGAACTGTCTGAAGATCGTGGGGTTAGCAACCTCGCTTCAGACAGGAGCAACGCATGACAATGGA
>NZ_DATBQF010000057.1:0-11990 GCF_036560965.1 Methylosinus sp.
GCGATCATTGTTTCGAGCGGCGGTCGAGCTCCGCCGCCGCAAAATAAGCCGACGCCTTGCGCAGGATCTCATTGGCCTGCCGCAGCTCGCGGTTCTCGCGCTCCAGCGCCTTGATCCGATCGCGCTCATCCGTCGTCGCGCCAGGGCGGGCGCCCGAGTCGCGCTCCGCCTGGCGGACCCAGTTCCGCAATGTCTCGCCCGTGCAGCCGATCTTCGCCGCAATCGAGGCGATCGCCGCCCATTGCGAGGCATGGTCGCCCCGGTGCTCCAGCACCATCCGAACCGCCCGTTCCCGAACCTCAGGTCAAAATCTGTTCGATGTCTTCTTCTTCGTATCCATGGCTCCATCCTCTCAAGGGTTGGAGCCTCCGGCAATCCCGGCGCGGTTCAGTTGGATGTCCCAGCGCCTTGACCGAGGACGGAGACCGAGATTACAAATCACTTATGGCGGATTGGGGATCTCAGCGGAAACTAGTAGCGGGCGCCCTTATCGGCGCTGTGATTTGCTTGGTCGCAATGCAGGGTATTATTTCCTCCGCACGGAGTGCTGCGGCGTTCCGATTTCATGCCTCCGCCTCATTCGCGGCTGCAAATTATGAGATCTGCCGAATCGACTCGGAGTCGGATCGAGGCGCCCCTATTGATGAACGCCACACGACCACTCAATGCTGCCTTCTCTGTGGGGCAGGCGGACGGGACGATCCGCCCACTCTGCTTTCGCTCCTCGCAGTTGTTTGCGATTTTTTCGCCCGTCCAACCTCGACCGGCGTCCCCCTTGCCTCGGTCGACGACTTCGACCGCAGCCTCGAACCTTGGGCAAACTCTCACCTCGCTCGCGCTCCGCCGTCTCTGTCCTGAACGCGCGTCTCCCTGATCTAGAGCGGGGAGATTATTCGAGGCGGGAACCGCTCGGGGCGGCCTCTCGCTCGCGAGTTCGAGGCTCCAGCGGAAGACCGCCCATGTCCAAGACCAAAGGCCGTTTGATCGGCGAACTCTTCGAGCGCAACAAGCGCGATCTTCTCGGCTGTCTGATGCGGCGTGTGGGCCACGAGGATGCTTTCGATCTTCTACAAGAGACCTTTGTGCGACTCCTGCGGCGTCGGGAGATTGGGCCGATCATCGATGAGGACGCCTATTTGCGAACGACGGCGATCAATTTGGCGCGCGACTTCTCCCGTCAGACCAAGAGCATGGCCAAGCACATCACGCCAGGCGACATTCCGACCGAGATCGCCGAGGCCGGGCTCGATCCGTCACAGATTTTCGAGGCGAAGGAAAGTCTCCGTTTATTCTACGCCTCGTTGACGAGTCTACCTCCCAAGTGCCGGGAAGTTTTCATCTTACGTCGTTTCCATGATCTCTCGCCGGATGAGATCGCTCATAGGTTGGGCATTTCCCGAAACATGGTCCTCAAACATCTGCGACTGGCGCTAGAGCGGTGCTATGCGGCGCTCGACTAAAATTTTTCCTCGAGAGGACCTCCTTTATCACGATCGACATACGTCATGTTACAGTAAGGGGTCAGTAGCGGTGGTGACGTCCGATAAGAGGCAGATTGGCGCGACCTATGGAGGATGACGCTCCCTTTGATCGGGCGAGCCGCCGGACAGCGGCCATCGAATGGTGGACGCGCCTCGACTGCCGAGCTCCGACTCCGCAGGAGCGCGAGGCGTTCGTCCTTTGGCTGACGCGTGATCCGGCTAACCGCGAGGCATTTGAGAAGGTTTGCCGTATCTGGGGAGATCTCGAAGGCCTGCGGCCGCTCATAGACGAGTTCGAGGTGCGCCCGCCGCGCCCGACGCGGCACGTTCGCGTCACCGGCGGCCTCGCGGCGCTCGCCTTCGCCCTATTGTCCTATGTCTATTTCGACGAGGCCTGGATCATGCTGTGGGCGCAGGTCCGAACCGGCGTCGCTGAGACGCAGATGGTTCAGCTAGCGGACGGCTCGCGGATTGAACTCGGCCCTCGCTCGGCCATCTCGCTGGATTTCGACGAAGGCAAGAGAAACGTGACGCTCTTGAGGGGCGAGGCTTGGTTCGACGTCGCGCCGGACGCCGACAGGCCCTTTTCCGTTTTGATCGCCCGCGGCTCGGTGACGGCTCTCGGCACCAGTTTCGACATCTCGACCACAGGGGAACGAACGGAGGTCACAGTCGCGCAGCATCGCGTGCGCGTCATGTCGGGCGGCCCGGCGATCATCGTCGATGAAGGCGAACAGAGCGCTTTTGGGCCGGGCGTCGCCGCGGTTGATCCATATCGGGTGCAGGTCGACCATGTGACCGCATGGCGGCGCGGAAAGCTGATTTTCGACGACAGGCCGCTCACCGAGGTTGTCTCCGTCCTCGGACATTATCTGCGCGGATACATTTTGGTTCTCGATCCCTCGATCCGAGAGAGGCGCGTGAGCGGCGTGTTCGACGCGGCAGAGCCAATGGCCGCGATTTCCGCGATCGAGAAGGCTCTCGGCCTCCGCGCTCTCAATCTCGGCTATCTCGTCGTGCTCACGGGATAAAAGAGAAGAATTTTTTTTGCTCTTCGACCTCCCCGGAGGAGGGGATGGTTCGTCCTTGTCAAAGTGGGAGGCGCGATGTCTGCCGCCTGGAGATGGGACAGGACCAAAATAGATGTCGGATCGGATTCCTAACGGAAGCAAGTCAGCGAGGGGTGGGATGATGAGCGCGACGGCCATCGTGACCGCGATGAGCGCTCTCGCATTCGGATCGAATGCGGATCACGCCGAAGCGCACGCCCAGATGTCGCAGAGCGAAATCGCCGAGATCGTGCGCACCTACGACATTCCGGCCGGACCGATTTCCACGGCGCTCAACAGCGTCGCCGACGCGAGCGGTGTGCGCATCGTCTACGATTCGCGCCTCACCCGCTCCCATCGGACCAGAGGACTGACCGGCCCGCACAGCCTCGCCGAAGCGCTGTCGCAAGTTCTGTCCGGAACCGGCTTGAAATATGAGCTGTCGCCCAACGGAAAATCCGTGGTGATCGTTCTCGCCCAGGCGACCGAAGTGCGCAATGACGCGAGCCCGGACGGCGCGACGCCGCTGCCGACGATCGACATCGGACACGAATCGAATACCGATCGCGCGGGTCGTCGCGCCGGCGGCGCTCCTCAGGGCCCCGGCGATCGCATGACCGGGTATAAGGCCGAAAACGCGTCCAGCGCCATGAAGATGGACACGCCGCTGCTCAAAACGCCGGTCGCCGTTCAAGTGGTGACGCGGCAGCTGATGGACGATCAGCAAGCGATCAGCGTCAAGGACGCGATCGTCACCAATGTCAGCTCCGTGCAAACGACTCCGGGTTTTTCCGAATCCTATAAGATTCGTGGATTTTCTAGCAATGGCAATTCTTATAAGAACGGCCTGATGGAATACCGAATGCGCTATCTCGACACCGCCAATCTGCAATCGGTCGAGGTGTTGAAAGGTCCGGCGGCGATTCTCTATGGCCGCGTGGAGCCCGGCGGCCTCATCGATCTCGTGGTGAAGCGCCCGTTGGAGACGCCTTATTATTCCGTTCAGCAGCAGAACGGCTCTTACGGACTGACCCGAACGACGGTCGACGCCACCGGCCCGCTGACGCCGGACAATATATTCGGATATCGGATCAACGGCGAATTCTACCACACCTATTCCTATCGGGATTTCGTGAAGGACCAGAATATTTTTCTGGCGCCGACGCTGAGCTTTCGTCCGACCGAGCAATTCCGGATGAATATAGATTTCGAATATCAGCATCGCACTTGGGTCGACGACTATCCCGTGCTGCCGGCGATCGGCTCCTATCCGGCGCCGATACCGATCTCACGCTATCTTCAGACTCCGCTTCTGACGACGACCTCTCCGCACGAATACGATAAGAAGCGCGTCGCCTATGACTGGACCTATGATTTCTTCCCCGGTTGGAGCCTCACCAATCGGATGAGCTATTCGACATTCGACGACAGCCAGATCAACACGCTCGGCGGGACCATCAATCAAGCGACCGGCGTTCTCACGCGCACATTGACGAACTCCACGCTCGGCGGCGGATTCCACGAATTCGACTTTGCGACCAATCTGGATCTCAAAGGCAAGTTCGAGACGGGCCCGCTATCGCATTCGACCCTCGTCGGCTACGATTATCTCAGCACCCATATGCCGATGTACGCGAATATCTTCGCGGCGACGAGCTCGATAAACATCTATGCTCCCAATTATTGGACGCTCGACAATCCCTTCGCCGCCCCACAATATATCACGCAGGATCAACGCTGGACCGGCGTCTATGCGCAGGACATGGTCTCCTTCTTCGACGACTCGGTCCATGTGCTGCTGGGCGGGCGCTATGATTGGGCGGAAACGGGCAGCAATAAGACCGTCACCTCGCTCGCCGGCGCTCTCACTTCCTACACCACGGTCTATAATAAGGCGTTCAGCCCGAGAGTCGGCCTCGTCTATCAGCCCACGCCATGGCTCTCGCTCTACGGCAATTTCACGCGCTCCTTCGGCTTGAACAATACGACCAGCCTCGGACTGGCGCTTCCGCCTCAAAAAGGCGAGCAGTTCGAAGGCGGAGTCAAAGCGGAGCTTCTGGACGGTCGGCTGACGGCGACGCTCGCCTATTTCGACATCACAAAGACGAATATTCCGACGCCGGACCCCTCCAACGCGAGCAATTCGCTGGTCATCGGAAAGGCGCGCAGCCGTGGCGTCGAATTCGATCTCATGGGCCGCATCGACGACAATTGGAGCGTGATCGCCAATTACACGCATGACGATGTGCGCACGATGCAAGGCGCGCTCACCTATAATCCCGCCACGCTGATGACGACGCAGCTCGCGGTTGCCGGCAATAAGCTGCCCGGCAGCCCGCGTAACTACGGCAACCTCTGGGTCAAATACGCAGCCGATGGCGAATTGCGCGGTCTGAGCCTCGGAGCCGGCGTCACCGTCGTCGACGATTCCTTCGGCGATAACGCCAACACATTGATCCTGCCGAGCTATGCGTTGCTCAATGGCATGGTCGCCTATGCGACCGAGATCGCGGGCTACAAGGTGACCGCGCAGCTCAACGTCAAGAACATAACCGACACCATCTATTATCCTACGGGGAGCAGCAGGACGACGATTCAAACGGGAACGCCGCGCAGCTTTCTGGGCTCGCTCCGATGGGAGTTCTGAACGGCTGAAAAAGCGGACGCCTCCCGCCTCGAGCGGAACGCCTCATCTAGCGGGCGCTCGTCTCACGCGACGACGCCCACTGTTGCATCGATGAAAGCGAGGCGACTAAAACCGATCGTCAGAGGAAAAAATGCGGCCGTTACGATTTTCGAAGGAAATGACGGCGCGAAGCGCTCCGTCACATGCAAACCGTGTCGGCGTTCGAACGGCCACATTCGCCGCCCCGACATCACATCAAACGCGCGTCATAGGCGCCAGCGTGACCGCTGTGGCGCAGCACGCTCGCCGCATCGACACCGCATGACGCGGCCGCACATCCAGCGCGCTCCGAGCGAAGCCGCCTCGAACCGAGCGCGGCGACGGACGCCGCCCACGGACAACTGACCAGGCGACTCGGGAAAGCCGAAGCTGCTCGCGCCTGAGCCGACGACCGGACTCGACCGCAATTTCTACGCGTCTTCCATTCTGCGAAGAGCGATCGATCTGTCGTGACGTCGCTCCCGCCTTTTTAGCTTCTCGCAATCTCATTCGAGGCGAATTGGCATGCAAAGAGAAAGAGAGTTCATCGCTCGCCTGCGACGCGAATTGCCTTTCGCGGCGCAAGGCCGACCCGCGCTATTATCCTTCTTGCGTAGTCGCTCGATCGATGTCCGACGCTCGTCCCGCCTGACGGTGATCGAAGTCTTCGACGCTGGCGAACAGTTCGGACTCATGTGCCGGATCGCGCTCGCGGATGCATCGAACGCCCCCGCCGTCTTCATCGTGCCGATGAATCAGATCGCTTTGAACCGAAGCCATTCTCATATTCGGCAGTTGGCCAGATCCGTAAAGAAGCTCGGCGGCGAAGGAGGCGATCGATCGCACCATAGACGCTAGAGCCCACAGAACGCCTGTTTCACCACTTCCGAGCGAAGCTATGGAGATGCGCATGACAGCGAAGGAAAAGTCGGTCCAACAGCTCTACCGGGACTATGCGCCCAGATTACGTCAATTCGCCAGCCGTCGGCTCGGTTGGGAAGAATCGGAAGACGTCGTTCAGGAGGCCTATCTGCGACTGGTGAAGGAGGGAGCCGAAAAGCTAACCTGCCCGCGCGCTTATCTATATCGCATCACCGCTAATCTCGTCATCGACATGCACAGGCGGCGAAAGCTCCGCTCCGCCTTTACCGACGCCGCGACGCCCTTCGACGAATCCGTCGTCCTTCCCATTCACTCCGACACGCCGAATGTTGCCGAGCTCCACCACTATTCCTCGACATTCGAACAGCTGTCGCCATTGCGCAAGCAGATCATCCTCTTGAAAGTGGTCGACGGCGCCACAAACACCGAAATCGCCGACCGTTGCGGCGTATCGACCCGAACGGTGGAAAGGCACTTGACCAAAGCCCGCGGCGATTTACGCCACAGCATGGCGTTTCAACCGTCGAATCCCGCATGACTTCCGACAGGCGCGCGCATTCGTCGACTCGTCGAGCGTGCGTCGACTCATCAGCAATCGAGCTCGTTCATGACCGAACCAATCTCACTATTTCACGCTCCTGCGCACAGGCCGAAGAGAGTGCGCCTCGGATGCGGCGCCGCATACATCCTATCGACATGGGTTTTGCTCTTATCGGGAGCCGCTTCCGGCTCTCGGGCGGAGTCGGCTCTCGCGCTCGGACGACGTGACAATGGGGAATGGCTGACAGGCTCCGCTCGCGGCTTTTCAGACCCGCGCGGGGCCGCGCGATTCGCCGTCTATGTTTGCGGCGGCGAGAGAAGCGCCTGCACGGTCGTGCAGTCGTTTCACGACGGCTGCTCCGCCGTCGCGGTGAGTATCGATGGATCTCGCTACGCAGTGGCGCCCGGCGACAACCTCGCTCACGCCCGAGACAAAGCCGACGCCGAATGCCGCGCGAAAGGTCCCTGCAAGATCATCGAAGCACTCTGCGAAAATGACGAGGGCGCCGATGCGGATGCGCATCGCTCCGGATCGGCGACGCCCTTCGATCCGAGCATGGCGAGATATATCGAGAGCTGGCGCAGGTGCTTCAAAAAGCCAAATTCGCCGACATCGATCGCCGCCGCGACGAATGCTTGCGTGCAGGCGCTCGCATTTCCGCAAATTCCTCGCTCCGAAAGCGATAAGATCGAGGCGCATCGCGCGCGATTGTCGAAAGCGCTGGAGCTGAGCCTCCCCGACACGGCCGCCCGATAAGAAACATGACGAACGGCGTCGCCGCTGCGAGGCCGTTCGCTTCCACATCTTCGGATCGAGCGGGCTTTCGTTCACGGTGCGCGCATAAGTTCCAGCGCCGACGTATGTCTCCTTCTAGTCGATCATCGTGACGTAGATTGATCGAACGAATTTTTCGGTATCACGAGAATTTTTTTTCCGCCCATGTCGGTTTCGATCGCATCTGCGCGTCTTTCATGACGAGTGAATGATCCGACATGTTTCGTAGATGACTCGCCGACGCGCGAGGCGCCATCGTCTCATGTTTTGATGAAGCACACAGAGCGAGCGCAGGCATGGCCACGATAGCTTTCACCATCGGTAGAACAGGAGATGCGCCTTGTCGGTCCTGATCGATGTTCTCGAGCAACCTGCGTCACACTCTGCGACGGCCCGGCCGCAAGCCAAGAGACGCTTGGGAGCGACGCCGATATACGGCTCGATTCCGCGGACCGACGGTCTTTGCCTCGACGCCAATGAGATGCGTTTTCCTCTCCCGGACGAATTCCTGACGCGTGTCGCGCGAGAGATTTCGACCATCGACTTTCGACGCTATCCCGATGCGACGGAGATCGACGCGCTCGAGGCCGCGATCGCAGCGAATATCGGCGTGCGCGCCGAAAATATTCTTCTCGGCGTCGGCTCGACGGAAATGCTCGATCTCGTTTGTCGTGCTTTCGGGGGGCCGTTCGACGCGGTGGTCGTTCCGACGCCGACATTCCCGCTCTACGGACATTTCGCCGCTCTCAACGACAAAGGCTTTGTCACCATTCCGCTCGACGATGCATTTGCCTTGTCGACGGAGGTCGCCGACAAAATGACGGCGGTGGAGGGCGCAAAGATATTTTATGTCGGCAATCCCAATAATCCGACCGGCCGCGCCCTGGATCGCGCCGCATTCGACCGGCTCGCGGCGTCCACGAGCGACCTGCTGTGCCTCGATGAGGCATATTCCGCTTATGCGGACGTCTCCTATGCGATGGATGCGATCGATCGCCACAATGTAATCGTCGCGCAATCATTTTCGAAGATCGGACTCGCGGGGTGCCGATTGGGATATCTTGTCGCATCGGAGCCGCTCACTCGCGAATTGGAACGCGCCTCGCTCCCTTACCGCGTCAATGCGATGACCGCACGCGTCGCGCGAATCTTTCTCGAAGAAGCCGCTCTGTTCCAGCCGCTCATCGACCAGGTGAAACGCGAGCGCGAGCGCCTGCGTGAGGAACTGGCTGCGATGCCGGGCTTTTTCCCCTTTCATTCGGAAGGCAATTTCCTGTTTTGCGCGACGCCGCGGACTGGCGCGAGCGTCGCGGAGGAATTGAGAGAGAGATTTCGCATCTTTGTCAAAGCGTTTCCTCCTACCTCTCGGATCGGGAAACATTTGCGCATCACTGTCGGGACGCCGTCGGAAAACGATGCGCTGCTCGAAGCGCTCGCATTGCTGTCGCCCGCCGAGAGCTGCGAATCTTCGGGGCTCTCGACATAAAGAGCGATACGCGACACGGAATCGTCTTCCGCTGGGGCGTTGCGGAAGAGCGAGTCGTCACGTCGCCGGTTGCGACGGCGTGACGACAGATCAAACGCCGAATGGAGCAAGCAATGACCATCAAAGTCGTCAAGAAGGAAATCCTCCCCGTGATCGGCCGCGTTCAGGCCATGTGTGCGTGCAACCCGCCGTGGTGCGGCACCTGCTGATTTTATTCGGCAGCGCCGTCCCCGGTTCATACGGCCGGGGGCGGCTTTCCAGCTTCCATGCGGACATCGTCGAAAGCTATCCAGATGCAAATCGGATTCAACTTCACCTTGAACGGCACGCTGGACATGGTTCGGCGCATGCTCAGAGAGCGGCAGATCGACTATTGCGAGCTGCTCATCGACAATTTCTTGAATGTTCCGGTCAAAGAGCTGGCGGATGCGTTCGAGTGTCCGGTCGGGTTCCATATCATGCTGTCGAAGTTTCTCGAGAATGATAGAGAGACGCTCGAGAAGCTCGCCAAGCAGATCCGAATTTTCATCGATGCGCTACAGCCGGTCTATGTGTCCGACCATCTGCTGCGCTTTGCGCCGAACGGACGGAATCTCTTCTATCTCGGCGAAATCGATTACGCCCAATACGGCCCCGTGCGCAATCGAGTGGAGCAATGGCAGGATATGCTCGGCGTCCAACTCCATCTCGAAAACTACCCATCCATCATGGACGGTGGATGGGAGCAGCCCGAGTTTTTTCAAAAGCTCTGCCGAGAGACCGGAGCGGGCGTCCTCTTCGACGCCTCCAATGCGGTGGTCGCCCGACACAATTGCGGCGTGTCGCTGGAGGCTTGGAACGAGGTCATCTCGTCGACGCGACATTTTCATGTCGCGGGATATGGGCCTTCGTTTCTGGACCCGCGAGTCATCGTCGATTCGCACGACAGGGAAATGGCGCCGGATACGTTGGAATTCCTTCGCTCCATGCGCGCGGCATTCGACAAGCCGGGCTCGACGATCACATATGAGCGCGATTTCGAGATCGAATATGATTCGATCGCGATCGATCTCGAACGTCTGCGCGAGATTTTCCCCCACGCCGAGGACACGACGAATGAGTCTCTTGTCGCCTGCGCCGGCTAGAATCGACGCCGATCTCTATCAAGACATGATGAATCCTTCGCGGCTCGACGCGTTCGCGCGAGAGTCACGAAGTCATGTTCGTCTCGACATCAGCTATCGGGCCTATTGGCATGTGCTGTTCGACGCCGTTCCGCAATTGCTGGAGCTTTCGGGCCCCGACGGGCGCGCGATTTTCCTGCCGTTCATGCAATGGGCGCAGGAGAAGAAGCTCACATTCGATTGGGCCTATCATATCTGGGCGGCGGAATGGCTGCTGCAATCGGAGTTTCGCGAGCGCGTCGGAGCAGACCTCGCTCTGAAGCTCATGGCTGCGGCCGCATCGCGGTGGTCGGGGCGCGACCGTGATCTCGACTATTGCGGGATCGTCATCGCGAGCCGCCTGATCGGGCCGACGAAGGCTGTCGCCGGCTGGAAGCTCAGCAGCATAGAGACGCGCTTCATCGAAGTCGAACAGGTCGAGTTCGAATGTGAGCTTCCGGCGCCAGAAGGCAATTTTGGGTGCTTTCGGACGCCGGGCTACGAGCTCGATCATTTCCCGGGGTGGTGGCCCATACCTCTATGATCGAGAACGACAAGGGCTTTTGGCGAGGCTATTGGCCTTTGCTCCTGGTGATCGTGGCGGGACAGCTCGCACAGCAAGCCGATGTCATAATGGTCGGCCATTTGGGCGGCGGTGCGCCGGGCGCCTATGCGATGACGACGCGTTTGGTCATCGTCGATGTGATCTTGCTGAGCGCGATGGGCGCCGTCGCTTCGACCGCGATCGGCGAGGCGCGGCGAAACGGGGCGAGTCCGCGCATCATTGGAGCGATCCTATGGCTCTCGCTGCTCGCGGGCTTGTGTTGCGCGGCGTTCGGAGCGGCGACTTATCCTCGATTGGCGAAGCTGCTCGTCGGCGATGATGCGATCGCCGGATTGATCTGCGACGGAGTGCTCTGGTATTCGCTCGCCGCGCCGTTCCGCTTCATCAGCAGCACTTCGGCCTTCATGCTCCATGCGCTCGACCAAGGCAACGGAGTCGTGAAATGGAAGCTGTGGGAGTTCGCCGCCAAGGCCATCGGCAATTTTTTGGCCATGGAGATTTTCGGGCTAGGGTTTTCCAGCTGCTTCCAGATAGGGGCCGTCGTCTGCGTCGGCTCGTCGATCTGGGGAATTCGGGCTCTATTGCGGCATGGCGTCGATTGGCTGACCTTGCCTGGCGCTTCATGGGCGCGCCGCTTCGGCAATGCGGCGCTCTGGGAGTCAGAGCGCGGCGTCGCCATGCATCTCGCTATGCTCACATGCCTCACCATGTTCGCGGCGCCCGGACTCGGCAACTATGACGTCGGGCGGCTGAATTGCTTCGCCGCCGGTCAGACGTTGATGTTGATCGTTTTCACGCCGCTCGTCACCTTGATGCGCTTTCTCGCGTTTCGTCTCGCAGGGCTCACCGACGAACGCCTCATAGATTCGATCAGAACGGTCTCGCTGCAAGGCGCTCCCTTCGCCGTGGGAGTCGCGATCTTGCTCATGGCCGGAACCGACGCACTCGGGCGATTATATGGTCAGCACGGTCCTTGGTGGACGACCTTGGTCGAAATTTTGGCCGCGTCGATACCGCTGCGCTACATGACGTCGATTCTCAGAGCCGTCTTGCAGGCTCGAGGGTCGTTCGGGACGGTGGCGAGAACGGATAGCTCGGTCTTTTGGCTGGTCGCCTTGCCGCTCGTCGCGCTCGGACTTTATATCGATTCACCTCTCGTCGCTTATTTGGCGCTGATCGTGCCGGAAGGTCTCGGCGCATTGCGCTTCTGGAAGCAGGCGCCTCTCGTCTCGCGGGCCGCGCGGCCGCGGTCCGGCGCCGAAACATCGACGGCGATCTGACGCCGCGTCCCAGGTCGCACGGGCTCGCAATACGCCGAAATGGACGCCCGCTCGAAGACGCTCTATGTGTTCGCTTCGCGCATCAGGTGCTCGACGAGCGCTTGGATCGGCGGGCTGGCGCTGAA
>NZ_DATBQF010000058.1:0-119073 GCF_036560965.1 Methylosinus sp.
ATGGCGACCGACGGCGTCGATCTCGTCGACGAAGATGATGCAGGGCGCGTTCTTCTTGGCCTGCTCGAACATGTCGCGCACGCGGCTCGCGCCGACGCCGACGAACATCTCGACGAAGTCGGAGCCCGATATGGTGAAGAAAGGCACATTCGCCTCGCCGGCGATGGCGCGGGCGAGCAGCGTCTTGCCCGTGCCGGGCGGTCCGACGAGCAGCACCCCGCGCGGAATGCGTCCGCCGAGGCGCTGGAATTTCTGCGGATCGCGCAGGAACTCGACGATCTCCTGCAAATCCTCTTTCGCCTCGTCGACGCCGGCGACATCCTCGAAGGTCACGCGGCCCTGCGTCTCGGTGAGCAGCTTCGCCTTGGACTTGCCGAAGCCCATGGCCCGGCCGGCGCCGCCATTCTGCATCTGCCGCGAGAGAAAAACCCACACGCCGAGAAAGGCGATGAGCGGCAGCGCATTCAGGAACAGCGTCATCCACCAATTGCCGCTGTCGCTCGACGGACGCGCGCTGATGGAGACATTCTTCGCGGCCAGGCGCTGCACCAGCGTCGGATCATTCGGCGCATAAGTGGTGAAGGAGCGATTGTCGGCGAAATGCCCGCTGATCTCATTGCCGGCGATGGTCACGTCATGGACGCGGCCCTGATCGATCTGCGCCAGCAATTCGCTGAAGGTGATGTCGCGGCCCGCCGTGCGCTGGTTGCGCTGATCGAACAGCATGGCCAGAGCGACGGCGAGCAGCGCGACAATCGCGAATATCATGAAGGGCTTGTAATTCAGTTTCATCACGACCTCCGACGGACGGTCCTGCCAGCTGCGGGACGTCTCCCGCATCGACGGCGCGTGTCGCTTTTGTGACCTTACGACAGCATCTCCAAGTCGCCAAATTAAATGCAGTCATGGGCCATTAGGCGCGATCATGAGCCTGGCCGTTGGCTAGACCGTCGCCGACGCAGGGCGGCTCCGGCCTCATCCGAGACAAAAGGTCGCAGCCTCGCGCGTCGCGGCGGCCATTTCCCGAGCCTGCGCTCGAACAGATATGATTCGAGAAGGAGAGCGGCGAATGGGCGAGGCGAGCGGCGGCTTGCGCACGCGCGGCAGTATGCGTTTTCGCGCACGCGGAATGCATTGCCACGGCTGCGAGCACGCCATAGAGGGGGCCGTGCGCAAGCTCCCCGGCGTCGCCACGGTGAAGGCCGATTATCCGACCGAATGGGTGTCGGTCGTCTATGACCCCGCGACCGCCACGCCCGAGGCGATCCGCGCCGCGGTCGAGAGCCAGGGCTATCGAACCGTCCCCGCCGAAGCGCCCGGGCGCAGCCGCCTCGCGAGGACGTCGGGGCTCCTCCTCGGGCTCGCGGGGGTCGCCCTGCTCGTCTTCATCGACACGCATTGGATCGGCGAGGCCGGCGCGCCCGATATCGGCCGCCATATGAGCCTCGACCTCATCTTCCTGCTCGGCCTGCTCACCGGCTTTCACTGCATCGGAATGTGCGGCGGCTTCGTGCTGAGCTACACCGCCGAGGACGCGCGCCTCGGCCGTCCGTCCTATCGCTCGCATCTGCTCTATGGCGCGGGCAAGACGCTCTCCTACACGACGATCGGCGCATTGTTCGGCCTCGTCGGCGCCTTCATCGCCTTCACGCCCATGCTGCGCGGCGTCGCCGGCGTCGCGGCGGGCGCCTTTCTGATCGTCTTCGGCCTCAACATGCTCGGCCTGCTCAGGCCGCTGCGGCGGTTTCGCTTCGCTCTGCCGGCGCCGTTGCAGCGCTATGTCGATCGCCGCGCCGGGACCTCGCATCGGCCCTTCGTCATCGGCCTGCTCAACGGGCTGATGATCGCCTGCGGGCCTTTGCAGGCCATGTATGTGATGGCGGCGGGAACCGGCAGCGCGCTCGAGGGCGCGAAAATGCTGCTGGCTTTCGGTCTCGGCACGCTGCCCGTGATGATGAGCTTCGGCGCGCTGTCGACGCTCGTCTCCGCCTCGCTGACGCATCGTCTGCTGATGGCCTCGGGCGCGATCGTCGTCGCGCTCGGCGCGGTGATGATCAATCGCGGCCTGATCCTCACCGGCTGGGGCTATGATCTGCAATCCATCGTCGGAACATTGCGCGGGAGCGGCGAGAGCGCCGTCCCCTCCCCCGCGCCGGCCGCCGCGCCGCGAGCCTCGGCGTCTCCGGATCGAGCGGCCTCTCAGACGATCGAGATGGATGTCGTCGCCGCCGGCTTCTCGCCCGATCGCTTCACTCTGGCGAAGGGCGTGCCGGTCCATTGGGTCGTCGACGGCAAGGAAATCACCAATTGCAATAAGCGCATCGTCGTTCCGAGCCTCGGTCTCGAATTCGACGTGAAGCCGGGCAAGCAGACGATCGACTTCACGCCGCGCGAGGCCGGCGTCATCCATTGGAGCTGCTGGATGGGCATGCTGCGCGGCGAATTCGACGTGAAGGACGCGCCGGCGCCCTCACCCGCAGCCGTCGCCGCGAAGCCGCCGGAAGAAAAGCGCGCGGAAGACAAGCGCGCAGAGGAGAAGCCCGCAGAGGAGAAGGCGAGCGCGCGGTCGGCGGCGCGAAACAAAGACTATCGCATCGTCGCCGGCGACACTCTGCGCCGCATCGCCGCCAAGCGCTATGGCGATCCTGCGCGATGGAAGGACATTCTCGCCGCCAATCCCGGTCTCGATCCGCGACGGCTGAAGCCGGAGACGACGATTGCTCTGCCGGGCGAATGATTCGGCTTTCGGATGAACGCTCGCCATCACTCCAGATATTTCGGCAGCTCGCGCTCGAATTCCGGAAAATACAGCGAGATCACGCTCACATCGAATTGCGCGAGAATCTGCTCCTTGGACTCGCGGTCGAGCAGGAAGCGAAAGGCCGCGCTGAGACATTGCTCGGCGCTGGAGACGCCGCCGCCCAATCGCTCGGCGAGCGTTTGCGACATGGTCACGCGATGGCGCGATTTGCTGGCCGCGTCGCGCACGACGACGTCGAAGGAGTGGGTTTTCGGCCCGCCGTCGTCGCGGCGCACAATGTCGATCGCGATGGTCATGCAGCCTCCGCCAGCAGCGTCTCTATGTCGCCCGCGATCGCCTTCGGCCTGTCGGTCGGCGCATAGCGTTTCACGACGCGGCCCTTTCGATCGACGAGGAATTTGGTGAAATTCCATTTGATCGCCTGCGTGCCGAAGAGGCCCGGCGCCTGCGCCTTCAGAAAACGATAGAGCGGATGCGCGGTCTCGCCATTCACCTCGATCTTGGCGAAGAGCGGAAAAGTGACGTCGTAGCGCGTGGAGCAGAAGGCGCCGATCTGCGCCTCGTCGCCGGGCTCCTGATGGCCGAATTGATCGCAGGGAAAGCCGAGCACGGCGAAACCGCGCTCGCGGTAGGCGCGCCAGAGCGCCTCGAGCCCTTCATATTGCGGCGTGAAGCCGCATTTGCTCGCCACATTGACGATGAGCAGGACCTCGCCGGCCCAATCGGACAGGCTCGCATTCGCGCCGTCCAAACGGCGCGCCTCGAAATCGTGAACGCAGCTCGAGATCGGAACGCAGCTCATGGCCGAGGCGACCTCTCGAAATCACCGCCTCGATCGGGGGCGCGCGAGAGGCTCGCCGAGCCGGCCGCTCGGGCGGCGGATCGGCGGAGCCTCTCGACCAATATGGCGCAGCCGTGGGGATTCGTCACGACGCCCGCCGGCTCGACCCATTGTCTCGGGACGGCGGTGGGCGCGCGCCTCACGCCTCGGCGAGCAGGGCGAGAATGTCGGGCTCCAGCTGGCGCGGCGTGTTGGTCGCCTGGAAGCGCTTCACCACATTCCCCTTTCGGTCGATGAGGAATTTGGTGAAGTTCCATTTGACGTCGTCCGCCGAGGCAGGGTCCTTCTCCTTCAGCAGCTTGAAGAGTGGGTGCTGATTCTCGCCATTCACCTCGATCTTGCTGAACAGCGGGAAGGTCGTGACGAAACGGGTCGAGCAGAAGGTCTTGATCTCCTCGTCGGTTCCCGGCTCCTGATTGCTGAACTGATTGCAGGGGAATGCCAGAATGACGAAACCCTTGTCGCGGTTCTCGTTCCAGATCGCCTCGAGCCCGGTGTATTGCGGGGTGAAGCCGCATCTGCTCGCCACATTGACGACGAGAATCACCTTGCCGGCGTAGTCGCCGAGCTTTTGGGTGGTCCCATCGATCGTGCGCGCTTCGATATCATAGAGTTCGGACATGACTGAGAAGGTCTCCGTTCTGTGCGCAGGCGCCCTGGCGCCCGGCGCTTTCTGGTCCTCAGAATGGCGGCGAGCCGCGCCGTGGGCAAGCCACGAAACGCCTAAATTCGCGGCGCCTTCGCCTCATCAGGCGGCGTCGACATTCTCGTCCATCTCCTCGCCGAGCCCGTACTCCTTCATTTTGCGGTAGAGCGTCGAGCGACCGATGCCCAGACGACGCGCAATTTCCGACATCTGCCCCCGATAATGGACGAGGGCGAATTTGATGACCTCGGCCTCCAGCTCCTCGAGCCGGCGCATATCGCCATGCGGCCCGAGCAGCGCCATCACATTGGGATCGCGAATCTCGACGCGCACGATCTCCCGCTCCGGCGCGGAGCCGGGCGCGGCGGGCGCCGGGACCGGCGGCACGCGGGCCGAAAACCCGTCCACATGGGCGGCGATCTGCGGGAACTCATTGACCGTCAGCTCGTCGCCGTCGGCCAGCACCACGGCGCGGAACACGGCGTTCTCGAGCTGGCGGACATTGCCCGGCCAGTCGTAGCTGGCCAGCAGATTGGCGGCCTCGTGGGCGATGCCGCGCAGGCGCTTGTTCTCCTCCGCCGCGAAGCGGATGGCGAAGCGGCGCGCCAGATCGCCAATGTCGTCGCGGCGCGCCCGCAGCGGCGGAATGGTGATCGGGAAGACATTGAGACGATAGAACAAATCCTCGCGGAACAAGCCGCGCTTGACCAGCTCGATCAGATTTTGGTTCGTCGCCGAGATGAGGCGGATATCGACGCGCACCGGACGCTTGGCGCCGACGGGGTCGATCTCGCCCTCCTGCAAGGCGCGCAGCAGCTTCACCTGCGTCTCCAGCGGCAATTCGCCGATCTCGTCGAGAAACAGCGTGCCGCCATTGGCCTCGAGGAATTTGCCCGAATGCTTCTCGGTGGCGCCGGTGAAGGCGCCCTTCTCATGGCCGAAGAGGATGGATTCGACGAGATTGGCGGGCAGAGCGCCGCAATTCACCGTGACGAAGGCCTTGCCGCGGCGATCCGAGCCGCCCTGAATGGCGCGCGCGACGATCTCCTTGCCGACGCCCGACTCGCCCTCGATGAGCACCGGAATATTCGAATGGGCGGCGCGCTCACCGAGGCGGATGACGCGCGCCATCTCGTCGCTGCGGGAGACGAGATCGCGGAAGGTCAGCGCGCCCTGCGTGCGGCGGTTGACGCGGCGCAGCTCGCCCGCGAGCGCATCGGCGGACAGCGCATTCTTGATGGAGACCTGCAGACGCTCCGCGCCGACCGGCTTGACGACGAAATCATGCGCGCCGGCGCGCATGGCCGAGATCACCGTCTCGATGGAGCCATTGGCGGTCTGCACGATGACGGGCACGTCGATCTTGAGGTCGCGCATGCGGGTGAGCACGCCCATGCCGTCGAGATCGGGCATGACGAGGTCGAGAATGAGCAGATCGATCGGCGTCGCGCCGCTCTTCGTCAGCCGCGTCAGCACCTGCTCGCCGCCCTCGACCGTCTCGACATCGAAGCCGAAACGCCGCGCCGAAGCCTCGAGCAGACGGCGCTGGACCGGATCGTCGTCGGCGATAAGTATCGTGGAAGTCATTGATCCTCTTGAAATCTCTCAGGCCTGCGCGGCGTGGGCCCGACCGGATCGCGACGATCCGGCGCGTATGGCAAAGGACGTGAGCGGCGACATCTTCGGCCCATGCTCGGGGATCAGGGTAAATGGGTCGTTAACGAGAGCCTCGCCGTCCCGACGAATCCACGCGCCGAAAGGCGTGAAATCTCTCCAACGGCGCGAGACTTGCATTTTTCCCGCTCCGCGCCCGATATTCGGCCAAGCGCCCTTCATCCTCAACTCCCGGTTTGAACCATGCCGCAACTTCACGCCCGCGTCCAAGGCCCCCTTCACGACGCCGTCTCCGAGGCGCAGTCCGGCGAGCCCGGCCCCACGCTCCCCGAATGGAATCTCGCCGATCTCTATCCCGCGCCGGAGTCGCCGGCGCTGGCCGCCGACATAGCGGCGGCGGAACAGGAGGCCTCCGCCTTCGCGGCCGAGCTTCGTGGCCATCTCGGCGAATTGGCGGCCGGCGCGGCGGCGAGCGAGAGGCTCGCAGAGGCCGTGCGGCGCTATGAGGCGCTACAGGACCTGTTGGGCCGAATCATGTCCTATGCGGGCCTCGTCTACGCCGGCGACACCAGCGACCCCGCGCGCGCCAAATTCTACGGCGACATTCAAGATAAAATCACTGAAATTTCGACGCAATTGCTGTTTTTTCAGCTCGAGCTGAACCGTGTCGACGACGCCGCGCTCGACGCCGCCGCGGCGACGCCGCCGCTGTCGCATTGGAAGCCCTGGCTGGAAGACATTCGCATGGAGAAGCCCTATGAGCTCTCCGACGAGCTGGAGCGTCTCTTCCACGAGAAATCCGTCACCGGCCGCGCCGCCTGGAACCGCCTCTTCGACGAGACCATCGCCTCGCTGCGCTTTTCGATCGGCGGCAAGGAGCTGACGATCGAGCCCGCGCTCAATCTGATGCAGGATTCGCATGAGGAGGTGCGGCGCGAGGCGGCGCTCGCGGTCGGCGCGACGCTGAAGGCCAATCTGCGCACCTTCGCGCTCGTCACCAACACGCTCGCCAAGGATAAGGAGATCGGCGACCGTTGGCGCGGCTTCAAGGACGTCGCCGACTCCCGCCATCTCTCCAACCGGGTCGAGCCGGAGGTGGTCGAGGCGCTGGTGGCGAGCGTCACCGCCGCGCATCCCAGGCTCTCGCATCGCTATTACAAGCTCAAGGCCAAATGGTTCGGCAGAGAGGCGCTGGACTATTGGGACCGCAATGCGCCGCTGCCCTCGGTTCCCTCGCATGTCTATGGCTGGGACGAGGCGCGCGACATCGTTCTGAAGGCGTATAGCGGCTTCGCGCCGCAAATGGCGGAGATCGCCTCACGCTTCTTCGAGCGCGGCTGGATCGACGCGCCGGTGCGGCCGGGCAAGGCGCCGGGCGCCTTCGCGCATCCGACCGTGCCGTCCGTGCATCCTTATGTTCTGGTCAATTTCCAGGGCAAGACGCGCGATGTGATGACGCTCGCCCATGAGCTCGGCCATGGCGTGCATCAAGTGCTCGCCGCGCGGCAGGGCGCGCTGATGGCGCCGACGCCGCTGACGCTGGCCGAGACGGCCTCCGTCTTCGGCGAGATGCTGACCTTCCGCTCACTATTGGCGCAGACGACCGAGACCGACAAGAAGCGCGCGCTGCTCGCCGCCAAGGTGGAGGACATGCTCAACACTGTGGTGCGGCAGATCGCTTTCTATTCTTTCGAGCGCAAGGTCCACACCGAGCGCAAGAAGGGCGAGCTGACCGCCGACAAGCTCTGCGAGCTGTGGATGAGCGTGCAGAGCGACAGTCTCGGCCCGGCCATCCGGCTCGGCGAAGGATACGAATCCTTCTGGGCCTATATTCCGCATTTCGTGCATTCGCCCTTCTATGTCTACGCCTACGCCTTCGGCGATTGTCTCGTGAACTCGCTCTATGGCGTCTATCAAAAGGCGGAGACGGGTTTCGCCGAGCGCTATTTCGGCCTGCTCGAGGCGGGCGGCGCCAAGCCCTACAACGAGCTGCTCGCGCCTTTCGGCCTGGACGCGCGCGATCCCGCCTTTTGGGGCATAGGGCTCGAGATGATCGAAGGGCTCATCGCGGAGCTGGAGGCGATGGAGGGGGCGTGAGGGCCGCCTCCTCGCGCAGAAGCGGCAAGGACATTGAATGGGGATATGTTTTCGAACGGTCCTGATCTCGGCCCTCGTCGCTTCACACACGAGCGTCTCCGCACAGCAAGTCAGAGAGTGGACCTTCCCGGTCGAGAAAGGACCGGTGACGATCGCTCTCCATGAGAACGAAAATTCGCCGAGCGCTTTGCGGATATCGACCAATGTCGATGGCGCGATTTCGACGAAGGTCGAATCGGAAGCGCTGCGCGACGCGCTGGCTGAGCTGAAAAAAGAAAGTTATCGTTTCAGCCGCATCGGGCTTCTGCTGCTCGAGTTTCGCGAGCCCGACGCCCGCGATGACATCGCCCGCGCGATCTATCGGAATCACGCGTGGGAGAGATATGGATCGGTTCACGATCTGCTCGTCGATACGATCAACGAGAGAAACGCGCTCGGTGAGATCCGCGCAGCCCTCGCGTCTGTCGGCTTGGATATGACGGTCGGCTCCGCTGAAAAAATTTCGACGAGCAGCCCGCTGAAGCTCGGAATAGGCGCCGAGCGAAAGCGTGTTATCCCCGTCGCAGCGTCGCTCCAGTCGAGAGTGTTCGTCAAAGACAGCGCGACGCCCCCTCCCCGGCCCTCCCCCGCTTCGCATGGCCGGCCGCCGATTTGAAAGTCGATATTCGCCGCTCGCTGGTCGTGACTCAGCTCGCCCTCGGCGGCTTCCTGTTCGCCGCGATGAAATTCACGCGCTGAAGGGCGAGCCCCCTCACTCCGCATTCTGCCCGATCCGCCACAATACGCCCGAAGGATCGACCACTGTGAAATCACGCATCCGCCAGGGCTGGCGCCTTACATCCGAGACCGCGACGCCATAGCGCGCTGCGATCCCGCTCTCGTCGACCTTCGTCCGCCACGCGTCGACATCCTCCACGAGCAGATGCAGCATCAAATTCTCGGCGAATTCCTTCACGTAGAAATTTTGCAGCAGGAAGCTCACAGTCTCGTGATGGAAATAGGCGGTTCCTCCCGCGTCCGAGGCGAGCGTGAAACCCAGGTCCTGATAGAAGCGCTTGGAGAGCTCGTAATCCTTCGCCGGCACGAAGGCCTTCAATTCGATCGTTTGCAAATTCGACATGAACGGCTCCCGAGAAACGGAACGCCGCTCATCATATCAGGAAAAGCGCGTCAGCTCCCGCGATCCGGCCCGCCCCACAGCCACGCGGCGCCGCGCACGCCGCCCGAGTCGCCATGGACATTGCGCACGATCTTCGTGTCGATCACATCCGAGAACGCCTGCTTCTCGACCAGATCGCGCAGCCCCTCATAGATAAAATCGATATTCGACACGCCGCCGCCCAGCACGATCACATCCGGATCGAGCAGATCGACGATGCCTGCCAGCGCGCGCGACAGGCGGTCGCGATAGACTTCCAGCGCATGGCGCGCCGCCGCCTCGCCCGCAGCGGCGCGCGCCGCGATTTCCTCGCCGCTCGCCTCGGCGCCGATGCGCTGGCCGTAATCGAAGGCGAGCGCCGGGCCGGAGAGAAAGGTCTCCACGCAGCCGTGATGGCCGCAATAGCAGAGCCGCCCGGGAAACTCGTCCGGCGTCATCCACGGCAGCGGCGTATGGCCCCATTCGCCCGCCACCTTGTTGACGCCCGCCAGAACCTTGCCGTCGACGACGATGCCGCCGCCGACGCCCGTCCCCAGAATCACGCCGAAGACGACGCGAGCCCCCGCCCCGGCGCCGTCCACGGCCTCCGACAGCGCGAAGCAATTGGCGTCATTCTCGAGCCGCACCGGGCGCTCGAGCAGCGCCTCGAGGTCCTTGTCCAGCGGCCTGCCGTTGAGCCCTGTGGTGTTGGAGTTCTTCACGAGGCCGGTGCGTGGCGAGATCACGCCCGGCGTGCCGACGCCGACGCTGCCGCGCCCGCCGATCTGGCGCTCGAGATCGAGCACCAGACCGCCGATCGTCGCCAGAACGGCGGCGTAGTCATGAGCGGGCGTCGGCGCGCGAAGGCGCGCCAGCGTCTCGCCCATGGGACCCATGGCGATCGCCTCGGTCTTGGTGCCGCCGAGATCGACGCCGATGCGGAAGGGTTCTCTGGTCATCGCCCTTCGTTCATCTATGGCGGCGGCGCGATCGGCCAGCCCCCGACGCTGGAGACTTTTGTTTCGGCGCGCTTCCGACGCCGAACCGGCGTCCGCTGCGACTGGCGACGCTCTATTGCAGATAGGCGCGATCGAGATCGACCGCGCCTTTCAGCGTCGCGGCCGCGCTTCTGTCGATCCGCACGGAATCGAGCGACAGGCCCTCGGCCGCGGTTCCCACAAAGCGCGCGCCGGTGAAATCGGCGCCGGCGGCGTCGACATCCTTCAGCGAGGCTTTGTCGAAGACGGCGCCGGGAGCGCGCGCGTAGCGCATGTCGGCGCGCGAGAGATCGGCGCCGTCGAAATGCGCGCCGTCGAGCCGCGCCGAGCGCAGCACGGCGCGCATCAGCCCCATGGATTGGTTCTTCATATCCGCCGAGAGATTCGCGCCGCGGAACGATGCCCCGCGCAGATCGGCCCCGGTGAGATCGGCGGCGAGCCGGCTCCGCGAGAAATCGGCGCCCTCGGCGCGGGCGCGCTGCAGCTGCGTCGCGAAGACATGCGCGCCGCGCAGCGTGGCGCCGGAGAGATCGGCCTCCAGCAGCCAGGCCTGATCGAGAATGGCGCCGTCGAGCTTCGCGCCGGCGAGCCGCGCTTTCACCAGCCGCGCCGCGCGCAGATTGACGCCGGTCAGATCGAGGCCGGAGAGATCGAGGCCATTGAGGCTGCGACCCGAGAGATCGAGCGTCTCGCCCGGCTTCGTCGCCGCGAGCCGCGCCTCTATGTCGGCGCGGGTGAATTCCGACTGCGAATAGGCCGGCTGGGCGAGATCGACATTGCGCAGCATGTCCTGCGCCTGCGCCCCAGAGACCGCGCAGAGGAGGAGCGACGCCGCAAGAAGACGCCCGCCCCTCATTCCGCCTGCGCCCGCTCGGCCGCGGCCTCGCTCTTCGCGCCGGCGAGATCCTTGGCCTGCGCCACCCAGCGGCCGCGCTCGGGCCGGCCCGGAACCGCGAGCGTCGCGCCGATCCAGGCGACATTCTCCGAGGACCAGCCGGCGATCTGGTCGAAATGATAGACGCCGAGCCCATGCAGCTTCTCGACGCTCTTGGGCCCCAGGCCTTTGATCTTGGTCAGATCGTCGGCGCGGCCGCCGCGCGGCGCGTCGAGTCCTTCGGGCCGCTGGCCGGGCGCTTTCTTCTCGCTCTCGGCCGGGCGCGGGGAGGCCGCGGCGCGACGGCGCGGCTCGGCGGCTGACGACGACGCTTCGGCGGCGGATGTCGCGGGAGCGGACGGCTCCTCCGCTTTCACGGCGGCGACGAGCTGCTCGGCAGGGGTGGGGGCCGGCGGCGCATGAGAGGGGGCCGGCGGCGCCTCGACGAGCGCGGCGGCGCCGCGGAGCGCCACATGGGGCGGCTTCTTCCTGGCGGGAGCGGCGGGAACGGCGGCGCCGAACAGCAGCTTCACGCCGCCGCCGAAGGGCAGGCCGATCAGATAGGCCGCGGCAAAGAGCAGCCCCAATTCGAGGAAGAGGCCGTTGCGCCCCGGAATGGCTTGCAGATTGGCGACGAAAAAGCCGCCGGCGAGCGCGACGGCCGCGGCCACGATGACACCGTAGCCGGTGAAAGTCGCGCCTTTCACCTTTGTCGTGGACCAGAAGCCGACGACGAGCCCCAGGACGAGCGCGGCGGCGAGCCACTCGGCGCAGGCGGCGAGCAGATAGAGCATGGCGTTCTCCCTCGAAAGCCCCGGATCACCGGATCGAGAATTCGATGCGACGGCCGCTCTTGTCGGCCGCAGCGGCGCCCGAGGCGGAGAGTCGCGCCGCTTCGACGCCCGCCTCGACAAGATAGTTGCGCACGGCCTCGGCGCGACGCAGGCCGATGGCCTCGTTCTCCGCATCCGAGCCCGCGCCCGCGAAACGCCCGACGATGTCGACCGCCACGCCCGGGCTGCGCAGCAGCACGAAGGCGAGAGAATCGGCGACCGGCAAGGATGTTTCCGCGATCATATTATCCGCGCCGAAGGAGAGCCCCTTGGACACGGCCTCCGTCAGCGCGCCATAGAGCCGCGTCGGCGGAATCTCGTCTTTCGTCGTCGCGAGGCCGAGCCGCGCGGCGTTCTCATAGCCTTCCGGCAGATCGCGGAAGAGCCGCGCGCGAATGTCATATTGCGCCTTGGCGTTATAGGCCGCGCCTTCCAGCGCGAGCTTGCGGTCCGACAGCGCAGCGACGCCGGCGTCGAGCCGCGCCAACGCCCGCAGAGCGACGCTCGCCGCCTCGGCGAAGCCTTTGGGCGCGCCGTCGGCGACGGAAATCTCGTCTTCCACGCCATCGCCGAAATCGCGCTTCGCCTGCGCGACGAGGCGCGCGTGGGCGGCGGCGTCCGGCGCGAAGCCGGCGAGCGAGAGCCCGCTATCCTGCTTGCGCGCGGTGAAGACGAAAGGCGAGACGGCGCCCGCCGCCACCGCCACCTGGCCGAGGCGGAAGCTCTTCGGCAGAGCGCCGCGCAGGCTCGCCTCGACGGCCGAGGCGCCGACATTGGTCTTGCCCGAGCCTTCGATGGAGACGACGCCATCCGCGATCGAGGCTTTGCCGCTCGACAGCTTGGCGAGCTCGCGCAAGGCCGCCGTCGCCGCCACGGCGAAATCGCCCGGCGCGCCGCCGGCGACGCGAGACTGGTCGCTCGCCTTGCCGAGAACGGCGGCCTCGGCGGCCAGCGCCTCGCGCGTCGTCTCGCTCGGCGCATAGCCGAACAGCGACACGATCTCGCCGGCCTTGGCGGCGCTCCAGACGAAGGGCGAAATGCGCGGCGGCGCGATCGCCGCCGTCGTCACCGAAACGCCCTCCGGCGGCGTTTTCAGCGCCGCTTCGGCCCGGTCGTAACCATCGAAGCTGGCGGCGGCGCCGGTGACCGACAGCGCGGCGTCGGAGACCGACACGCGACCCTCGCCGAGCGTGTCGAGCAGCGTGACGCCATAGGAGGCGAGCGCGGCGAAATTCTTCGGCGCGCCCAGCGCCGAGACCGAGGAATCGGCGAGCTCGAGGCCTTTGCCGACGGCCGCGGCGCGGATCGCCTCGCGTTCGCCGGGGACCGGCGCATTGCCGGAGAGGGCCAGCGTCTTGCCCTTGCGCTCGAGCGCGAAGACGAAAGGCTTGGCCAGAGGCGGCGGCGTCGTGGCGTCGGTCACGACGCGCACGCCCTCGACCGCCTCGACGCCTTTGACGACCGACGCGACGGCGTCGGGCGAGAGGGCGACGCCGGAGAGCCGGATGTCGCGTCCGTCCACGGCGACGCTCGCCGCTTCGATCGCGCCGGGCGACGCTCCGAGCGCTGCGCGCGCGCGATCACCCAAATCCTTTTCGATCGTCTCGACATTCGTCGTCGCGACGATCGTGAACAAGACGGCCAGCACGGGCAGGCCGATCCACCATTTCGACGGCTGGATCATGGCTTCCGTCGCTCCCTGGGGCGAGAATCATTACGTAACGGGCACAGTTCTACCAGTCGAGCGGCCAGAGACCAACTCGAGGGAAGCGCGTTGCCGCGTCACCGGAGGCCGATTCAGCCCTTTTTCTTGGACGGCTGCTCGCCCGGCTGAGGCGGCGGCGCAGGGTAGAGATCGATGGCTTTTTCGTGCGTCCAGAAGCAATCCAGCGCGCCGGAGGGACGCACGCACCAGAGGGGGCCGTCGCGCTGATCGACGTCAACCTTTTGATCGCGCATGAGCTGCACGCATTGGCCAGACGACAGCTTGCCGCGGAAATAGGCGGCGTCGTCCTTGGCCGCCTTGTCCGAAGCCGGATGGAAGGCGCGTTTGATGTCGGCCAGCTCCCGGCAAGCGAGGACGGCGCCGCGCGCGGCGGCGGCCTGCGCCTCGCGAGCGGGGCCGAGCGTGGCGAATAGGGTGATCGCGACAATGGCGTAGCGGGCGTACATGTCGCGAATCTAACGCATTGGCGCGGACATTTCCAGCCGTGTTCGCGCTCGCGGAATGGGCGATTTGCGGCGACGATTACGACTTGGCCGGCCCCATTCGTCGCTCGATCTCGTTTTTCGCCTTTTTCCACAGATCGATCGCACGCGGCTTTCCCCATTCGTAGAAGCCGATCGCATGCGGCCGCGCCCAATCATAGAAAGCGAGGCCCCATTCGCGGGCGAGACGGCCCGTCGCCTTGGCGAAATCGACGCCCTTGTCGAACCAGGGCAGGAACTGGCTGTCCGCTGGAATCTTCGCCCGCGCCCAGGCGACGGCGTCGCTGACGATCTGCGCGACGGCGCGCCAGAGCTGGTCCCAGGGATCGTCCACCCTTATGGTCGCCACCTTGTCGCGATAGCGCGCGAATTCCTGGGCGAGCGCCGCCTTGGCGCGGCTCTCCTCGTCGAGCCGGCGCTGCAGATCGGCGGCGCGCCTTTCCACCTCCTGCGCCTTGCGGGCGTCGCCGTCGGCCTTTTGCGCATTGCGCCTGGCCTCGAGCTGGGCGTCGTCGATCTCGCGGGTCGACTCGTCCACCTGCACCGCCATCGCCTCATATTTGGAGAGCACGTCGTCGCGCTGCTCGATGACGCTGCGCAGCAGCGAGACGAGCGCATCGCGCCCGAGCTTCTCATATTCCTCGCTGGCGGCGGCGGGCTTCTGCGCCGCCGTGGCCACATTGCGGATGCGATTGTCGGACAGCTCGGCCTCCATCGACTGTTCGCGCCGGGGCTTTCGAGCCGGCGCACGCCGATGCGGTTAGATAAGGAGGCAGAGCCCATCGTCCAGCCGCGAAAGCGCGACGACGAGCCGCGAAAGCGCGGCGGCAAAACGCCTCACGGCGCGCGCTGGAACAGGCCGAAGGTCAAGAGCGCGCCGATGACCACGACGATGATGCGCAGCCAATTGTCCGGAATATGATGCAGCATGCGCGCGCCGACGACGCCGCCGACCGTCGCGCCGAGCGCGGTGACCAGCGCCTGCTCGAGATGCAGATCCGGCGAGAACAGGAAGATCGCGACGGCCGAGGCGTTCATCACCGCGGCGAGGACGTTTTTCGTCGCGGCGGCGATGCGGACATTCTGCCCCGCCATGGTCAGCGCCGCGACCATCAGAAAGCCGATGCCGCCGCCGAAATAGCCGCCATAGACGGAAATGAGGAATTGCGCGACGCCGGCGCCGGCGCTCGAAAGCTGCGCATCGGCGTCGCCCGGCTTGCGCAGGAAGCTGCCATAGGCGAACACCAAAGTCGCGAACAGCACCAGCCAGGGCACCAGCCTGGCGAAGAACGCCGGCGGCGTCAGCAGCAATATGACAGCCCCCACCGCCCCGCCGACGATGCTGATGATGAACAGCGCGCGCAGAGTGAGGCCAGCCGCGGCGCGCGAGAGATCGCGTCCGGCCCAGCCGGTGGCGACCTGGGCGGGAAACAGCGCGACGCAGGAGGTGACATTGGCGGCGCGGGCGTCCATGCCGGTGAGCATGAGCATCGGCAGGGTGAGAAAGGAGCCGCCGCCGGCCAGCGCATTTTGCGCGCCCGCCCACATTGCGACGAAAAAGAGCAGAATCAGCAGCATGGGGCGGCGGCGCCTCTAAACGTCCTAAACCCGATATTTCAGGTCGGGCTCTGGATGGCAAGCCATAGATTCCGAGAACGTCACCCGAGCGACCGCTGCGTCAATCCGCCCGCAAAGGCGCGCACCAGCCGCTCGAGCTCGGCGTCGAGCGTCGCCTCCGGCATCGGCGTGAGCTTCTCCTCGAGGCCGAGCGAAACGACGCCATGCACGGCCGAAAACAATGTACGCGCGAGCAAGGCCCGGGACGGCGCGGGCTCGTCGGGCAGCAAATGCGCGAGCGGCGCCTCGACGAGCGTGAAGAGGCGGCTCTGATCGTCGAGATACCAGGCGGGCGCGGCGCGGCCGTCGGCGAGCCTGTGCTCGAACAGCGCCCGCCAGAGCGCCTTATTGGCGCGGGCGAAGGCCAGATAGCCCTGCGAGAGGCGTAAAAGCTCCTCCGCGGGCGCGGGGACGGGCCCCGGCGGAGCGGCGAGCCCCTGCTCCAGCCGCGCCAGAGTGTCCGCGCCGATGCGCAGGATCAGCCCATCGAGATCGTCGAACACATTGTAGATCGCCCCGACCGCGCAGCCCGCCGCGGCCGCGAGCTCGCGCGCCTTCAAATGCTGCAGCCCGCCCTCGGCGATCGCCGCCCGGCCGACGGCGACGAGCCGCTCGCGCAGATCGGCGCGGCGCGCCGAGGTCTTGCCGGCCGGCTTCGCCGCGGGTTCGCCCTCAGTTTTTTGAACGTCGTTCATTTTGTGCTTGAACACTGCTCCGGTCGTGCTATTGTCATTCATGAACTGCGTTCATAACAGGAGTCCGGGAATGATCAAGCCGCCTTTCCGCCGCTCGAGAATTTCGTCGCCGCGCGCGCGTCTCGAGGCTTAGTATGTGCGGGCGCGCAACGCCTGCGGACCAACCCATCCTTAAAGAGAATCGGCGAAACAAATCCCTCTCGCCGCGCTGACGGAATTTCCCAAATGTCCGAACATCTGCTCCTCACCAAACGTTTCGCGCCTTTGTTCTGGTGCCAGTTCTTCGCCGCCTTCAACGATAATTTCCTCAAGAATGCGCTGGTCCTGCTGATTTTGTTCAAGATCGGCGGGCATGAGGGCGAATCGCTCGTCACCCTCGCCGGCGCGATTTTCATCGCGCCCTATTTCGTGCTCTCCGCGCTCGGCGGCCAGATCGCCGACAAATACGACAAGGCGCTCGTCGCGCGGCGGCTCAAATTCGTGGAGATCGGCGCGGCGATGATCGCCGTCGCGGGCTTCGCGCTGGCTTCCGTGCCGGTGCTGTTCGCCGCGCTGTTTTCCTTCGGCGTGCTCGGCGCGCTGTTCGGCCCGGTGAAATACGGCATATTGCCGGATCATCTGCGCCAGGAGGAATTGCCCGCCGGCAATGCGCTGGTGGAAGGCGCGACCTTCCTCGCCATTCTCGCGGGCACCATCGCCGGCGGCCTCGCCATGCATGGCGGCGGCCAGCCTCTCGTCACGACGATCGGCGTCACCGCCGCGGCCATCGCGGCCTGGGGCGCGGCGCGGCTGATCCCCGCGACCGAGCGCGCGGCGCCCGATCTTCGCATCGACCCCAATGTGCTGCGCTCCACTTTCGCGCTGCTGCGCGAATTGTGGAAGGACACGCGGCTGTGGCGGGTCGGCGCGGTGACGAGCCTGTTCTGGCTCGTCGGCGTCATCGCAATGTCGCTGCTGGCGCCGCTGGTGACGCATGTGATGCACGGCTCGGAGCTGGTGGTCACGCTGTTCCTCGCCGTCTTCGCCATCGCCATCGCGGTGGGCTCCGGCCTCGCCTCCTTCCTGCTCGCGGGGCGCATCGTGCTGCTGCCGGCGGCGATCGGCGCTGCGATCATCGCCGGCGCCTCGCTCGATCTCGGCTGGACGCTGGCGACGCTGGCGCCGCAGGAGACGACGGCGCCGCTGGAGATCGCCGAATTCTTCGCGCTCGACGGCGCCTGGCGCGTGACGGTCGATCTCGCGCTCTTCGCCATCGCCGGTGGGCTGATGATCGTGCCCTCCTTCGCCGCGCTGCAATCCTATGCGCCGGCTTTCGAGCGCTCGCGCATCATCGCCGCGGTCAATGTGCTCAACGCCGCCTTCATGGCCGGCGGCGCGCTCGGCGTGGCGCTGCTGCAGAGCGGCGGCGTCACCGTGCCGCAATTGTTCCTGGGGCTGGGCGCTTTCATGGCGCTCGCCGCTCTATGGATTTACAAAGCGGTCGTCGTCTCCCCTTTTCGTGACGCCCTGTCGATCATCTTCCGCGCCTTCTATCGGCTCGAGGTGAGAGGCTTCGCCAATTTCGACAGGGCCGGCAAGAATCCGATCATCGCGCTCAATCATGTGAGCTTCCTCGACGCGGCGGCGATCCTCTGCGTGCTGCCGGTCGATCCGATCTTCGCCATCGACTCGACGATCGCGACGAAATGGTGGGTGCGGCCTTTCCTGCGCTATGTGCGCGCCATTCCGCTCGATCCGACGCGCCCGCTCGGCACGCGCACACTGGTCAATGCGGTGAAGAACGGCGATCCGCTGATCATCTTCCCCGAAGGACGCCTCACCGTCACCGGCAGCCTGATGAAGGTCTATGACGGCGCCGGGCTGATCGCGGAAAAATCCGGCGCCTGGGTGGTGCCCGTGCGCATAGAGGGGCCGGAGGCGACCATGTTCTCGCGGCTGACGCGCGAGCAGGCGCGGCGTCGCTTCTTCCCCAAATTCACGCTGACCGTGCTGGAGCCGACGCGTCTCGTGGTCGATTCCGCGCTGCGCGGCAAGGCGCGACGCATCGCCTCCGGCGCGGCGCTGTATGAGATCATGTCCGATCTCGTGTTCCGCACCAGCCCCATCGACCGCACGCTGCATCAAGCGCTCGTCGACGCCGCGCGCGAGCATGGCGCCGGCCGCGTCGCGATCCAGGACCCGATCAACGGCGCGCTCACCTATAAGCGCATCATGATCGGCGCCCATGCGCTCGGCCGCAAGCTGCGACGCATATCGCAGACGGGCGAGGCGCTCGGCGTGATGCTGCCCAATTCCAACGGCGCCGCCGTGACAATCTTCGCCGTCGTCGGCGCGGGACGCGTCGCCGCCATGGTGAATTTCACCGCCGGCGCCGCCAATATCGCCTCCGGCCTCAAATCCGCGCAGGCGACGACGCTGCTCACCTCGCGCGCCTTCGTCGAGAAGGGCAAGCTCGACGCGCTGATCGCGGCGTTGGAAAAAGACTTCCGCATCGTCTTCCTCGAGGATGTGCGCGGCGAGATCACCAGGGCCGACAAGCTCTCCGCTCTGCTGCGTCACAAGCGCCCGCTGGAGAAGAGAAGCCCCGACGATCCGGCGGCCATTCTCTTCACCTCGGGCTCGGAAGGCGCGCCCAAGGGCGTCGTGCTCTCGCACAAGAACCTGCTCGCCAATGCGGCGCAGGCCGCGGCGCGCATCGACTTCGGCCGCACCGACAAAATCTTCAGCGTGCTGCCGGTGTTCCATTGCTTCGGGCTCAATGTCGGCCTCATCCTGCCGCTCGTCTCCGGCGTGCCGATCTATTTCTATCCGTCGCCGCTGCACTATAAAATCGTGCCGGAGCTCGTCTATAATTCCAACGCCACAGTGCTGGTCGGCACCGACACCTTCCTCAACGGCTATGCGCGCGTCGCGCATTCCTACGACTTCCGCTCGCTGCGCTATGTCATCGCCGGGGCCGAGCCGGTGAAGCAGGGAACGCGCGACGTCTATCTCGAGAAATTCGGCATTCGCATTCTCGAGGGCTATGGCGTCACCGAGACGGCGCCGGCGCTGGCGCTCAACACGCCGATGTTCAACCGCTTCGGCACGGTGGGGCGGCTGCTGCCGGGCATGGAGCTGCGGCTCGAGACGGTGGCCGGCGTCGCCGAGGGCGGACGTCTCCATGTGCGCGGGCCCAATGTGATGCTCGGCTATCTGATGGCGGACGCGCCCGGCGTGCTGCGACCGCCGGCCGAAGGCTGGCACGACACCGGCGACATCGTGACCGTCGACGCGCAGGGCTTCATCAAGATCCAGGGCCGCGCCAAGCGTTTCGCCAAGATCGGCGGCGAGATGATCTCGCTCGCCGCGGTGGAGACGCTCGCCGCGGACCTGTGGCCGCAATCGCTGTCGGCGGCGGCGCGCGAGCTCGATCCGCGCAAGGGCGAGCGCATCGTGCTGGTGACGCAAAACAAGGACGCGACGCGCCCCGAATTCCTCGCCTTCGCCAAGGCGAGGGGCGCATCGGAGCTGATGGTTCCGGCGGAATTCATGATCGTCGACAAATTGCCGCTGCTCGGCTCCGGCAAGCTCGATTTCGCCGGCGTCGCCACGATGGTGCGCGACCGCAGCCGCTTCATTCTGCCGAATCCGCGCATTCCGAACGGCCTCGGCCGCATCGACGGCGACGCGACGACGCAGACCGTTTGAGACGAAAGGTCGAACGACAATGGACTATCGCAGACTGGGCCGCACGGATCTTCGCGTATCGGCGATCATGCTCGGCACGATGACCTGGGGCCAGCAGAACACGCAGGCCGAAGGACATGCGCAGCTCGACTGCGCGCTCGACCACGGCGTCAATTTCATCGACACGGCGGAGATCTACTCCATCCCGCCGCGCGCCGAGACGCAGGGCTCGACCGAGCGCATCATCGGCGCCTGGCTCGCGGCGCGCAAGAACCGCGACAAGGTGATATTGGCGACGAAAGTCTCGGGCCGCAGCGAGAGCCCCTATCTGCGCCCCTCGGCCGATGGAACGCGGCTCGATCGCAAGAATATCGAATATGCGATCGACGCATCCTTGAAGCGCTTGCAGACGGATTACGTCGATCTCTATCAGCTGCATTGGCCGGATCGGCCGCTGCCGCTGTTCGGCGCCGGCGGCACGATCTTCCGCGCGCCGCCGCAGGTCGAGGAAATCCCCGTCGAGGAGACGCTGGAGGCGCTCGCCGATCTGGTGAAGGCCGGCAAGGTCCGCCATGTCGCGCTCTCCAATGAGACGAGCTGGGGCGTCGCGCGCTTTCTGAGCGCTGCGGAGAAGGGACATGGGCCGCGCGTCGTCTCGATCCAGAACGCGTATAATCTCATCAATCGCACATTCGAGATCGGCCTCGCCGAGACCGCATTGCGCGAGCATGTGGGGCTGCTCGCCTATTCGCCGCTGGCGCAAGGCTATCTCACCGGAAAATATCGAGATGGCGCGCGTCCCGCCGGCGCGCGCACCACGCTGTTCGAGCGCGGCCAGCGCTATGAGAAGCCCGGCGTGGCGCAGGCGATCGACGCCTATCTCGCGCTGGCGAAGGATGTGGGGATTTCGCCGGCGAAGCTCGCGCTCGCCTTCGTGACGTCGCGGCCCTTCGTGACGTCGAACATCATCGGCGCGACGACGATGGCGCAATTGCAGGAGGATCTCGATTCTCTCGAGGTGATCATCACGCCGGAGATCGAGGCGCGCATCGACGAGATTCACCAGCTGCACAGCAATCCGGCGCCGTGAGGCGCGCCCCCTCCCCGACCCCGCCGCGCTGCGGGTCCGGCGAGAGGGCTGGAGAGAAACGGCGTCATGGAAGTCAGTCTGCGGCTCGCGCCGCTCGAGGAAAAGCGAGAGATCGCCGCTCTGCTGCGACGCTATCTCATCGAGCTCGGCCCGTGGGGCTATGACGAGCCCGACAATTATCCGTTTCTCGATTCCTATTGGCGCGAGGAGCGTCGCTCGCCCTATGTGATCGAAGCCGATGGTCGCGCCGCCGGCTTCATCCTCGTCAATGCGATCTCCATCTCCGGCTATCCGGTCGACGCCTCCATCGCGGAATTCTATGTGCTGCCGGAGCTGCGCCGCGCCGGCTGCGGGAGCGCTGCGGCGATGCGCGCCTTTCGCTCGCGCATCGGCTGGTGGGAGCTCTCCTTCCATCGCGACAACGCCGCGGCCTGCGCCTTCTGGCCGACGACCGCCGAGCGCGCCGGCGGCAAGCGCATTCAGTTCTTCGATATAGGCGAGAGCCGCATATTGCGCTTTCGCATGTCGCGCTGATCACTTCACCGGAACGAGCAAATCCGTGATCAACCCTTCGGGCGGCGCGTCACAGGGCGTATTGCGATAGATCTCGAGCGCCGGCCGATCGGCCGGCTCATGGCCGCTGGTCGGCAACCATTCGCCATAGAGCTTCTGAAAGGCGGCGGCGATGCCGCCATAGGGGCCCACATGCCGATAGGAAGCGTAGCGTCCTCCTGGAATATCGGCGGTCGTCACATCGTCCGAAGCAGCCACCCGCTCTGGAAACACGAGGCCAGCGCAATAGCGAAAGCCGCAATCCGCTTCCGGGTCGCCGTAGCTGACGCCGATGGGATAGAGCGCCTGCCCGGCGAGCCCAGCCTGCATATGCCAGCGCCAAAGGGCCGCCCATGTCTCCGGTATGGAGGCGACCGGCCCCTTATGCTCCAGAAGATGCGCGCGGATCGGCGCCAGATCGACGATCTCGACATTCATGGCCTCGTCCTTTCTCGTGACGACGACGGGGGAAGGCAAAGAAAAATCCGCGCGGCGCGATGCGCTTGCCATACTCATTGCGCGTGGTCGCCTTCATGGCGATCACGAATACAGCGGCGCGAGGCGCGGCGCGTTGCGGCGATTGCTCTTTTCCCACCCATGCGCGAAAACCGCAATGGTCGTCGAATTATCGCATTTATCGCGATGATCCATGCATGGGCCGGGGCGAGCGAGAAGGATTTTGAAAATGCGTCTCATCGGAATGCTGGATTCCCCCTATGTGCGACGCGTCGCAGTGTCCTTGAACGCAATGGGCCTGCCCTTCGTGCACGAGCCCCTCTCGGTGTTTCGCGACTATACGGCTTTCTCCGCGATCAACCCGGTCGTGAAAGCGCCGACGCTCGTCACCGACGAGGGGGTGACGCTGCTCGATTCGGCCCTGATCCTCGATTATCTGGAGCGCCTCGTCCCGGCCGAGCGCCGGCTGGCTCCGCAGGGGCTCGCCGATTTCGCGCGGTCGCAGCGAATCATCGGGCTGGCGCTGGCGGCGAATGAAAAATCGGTCCAGCTCGTTTACGAATCGAAGCGGCCCGACGAGCGACGATACGAGCCCTGGGTCGATCGCGTGAGCAGCCAGCTCGTCGCCGCCTATCGCCTGCTCGAGGCGGAAATCGCTATGGCCGGAGACGGATTCCTGTTCGCCGCGCGCCCGCTGCAGGCGGACATCGCCGCCGCCGTCGCCTGGCGCTTCACGCGCAGCGTCGCTCCGGATCGGCTCGACGCAGCCGAGTTTCCCGCGCTCGCGGAATTTTCGGCGCGTGCCGAGCGCCTGCCGGAATTCGCGGCTGCGGATTTCGACTGATATCCTTCCCAGGAGAGCGCGGCGTCGGTTCGCGGCCTCCACCTCGCACCGCGCGCGCGGACGGCTCAGAATCGCGTCGCCGCACGCGCATTGCGCAGCCTGATCCCGCTCGCGTGCAGCGAGCAATCGAAAACACCGCCGATATCGGCGAACGAATCGACGAGCCGCAGCTCCACATCCGCAGCGCGAAGCTCGCCGGGCAGGTCGGTCAGCTCATCGACGCGCAGCGGCGAGACGGCGGCCCGCGAGACCCACATGCCGGCGTCCTCCAGATCGACGAATTCCGCGTGAGGCAGCTCGTAGCGAAAGATCGAAGCCTCCGCCAATTCGTCAAGCCGGGATCGCTCCACAAATGCGATCATGCGCGCGGCGCTGCCGGCGAACCAGAATTCGCGATCCTCTCGCGTCGTCATCGCCGTCGGCCAGATCAGAATGCGCGGACAGTCGCGCGGGAAGAGATAGAGGGCGAGATGCGCCTCGTCGATCGCCCAGACGAGCGGGCCATTCAGCCATTCGCGGCCGGGCGGCCGACGCGCGGGCGTGCGGACCGGGCGCGGCACGAAACGGACGATCTTCGGATCGTCGCTGAAATGGAGCAATCTCATCGAAAGCCGTCGAGAAAAGGATATGGAATGAATTCTGATCGCTCGAAAGCAAAGTTCAGCCGCGCAGCTTCTCCAGCAGCCAGTCCAGCGCCTCTGGAAACAGCAGCTCCTGCGTCGCGGCGATCTCCGCGGCGCTCCACCATTTCCAGCCGAGCACGTCGCTGCGCTCGACCTCGGTGAAGCCGCGCGTGTCCGGCGTGAATTCGCCGACGCGAATGGCGTAGAAGCGCTCGTCGGCCTGAAACCAGTCCGCGCCGAGCTGCATCGGGAATTCGCGCGAGAAGACGATCTCGCCGAGATCGACGCCGGTGAGCCCCGTCTCTTCGGCGAGCTCGCGGCGCGCGGCCGCGTCGAAAGTCTCGCCGGGCTCGACGGCGCCGCCGATCGAACCCCAGAAATGCGCATATCCCTGCGCCTCGAAAATCGGCGAAAGACGCGTCGAATAGCGGAACAGCAGAACGCGATGCTCCGCGTCGAGCGGCAGCAGCCGCGCCGCCGGGCGGCGCTCGAGCGTTCGCCCGTCATAGGGCATCACGACGGTCTCGCGCGCGCTCTCCTGCGCCCAGCGCTCGAGCGTCCAGCGCCCGTCCTCGTAGAGGAACCAATTGGGCGCGGCGTGGAGCACCGGCGGGTCGCGCTTCTCGGACAGGCCGAGGCCGGTCGCCAGCCGATAGCCTATGTCGAGCACCCCCGCATGAGCGACGACGAGAACCGTCTCGCCGGGATGCCGCTCGGCGATGGCGGTCAGCTCCGCGCCGACGCGATCGGCGAAAGCCGCGAGCGTCTCGCCGCCCGGGATGAGAAATTCCGCCTGGCGCTGGCGGTGCAGCGCATGCTCGCTCGGAAAGGCGCGGTCGACGTCGTCGAAGGTCATGCCCTGCCAGGCGCCGTCGTCCTTCTCGCGCAGCGCCACGCGCGTCTCGACGGGCAAGCCGAGCCGCCTCGCCAGCGGCGTGACGGTCTGCAAGGCGCGTCTCAAATCGCTGCTATAGATGCGGTCGAAACGCTCCGAGCCGAGCTCGCGCGCCAGCGCCTCGGCCTGCGCCACTCCCCGCACGTTCAAGGGGATGTTCAATTGCCCCTGAACGCGCCGCTCGAGATTCCAATTGGTTTCGCCGTGCCGTGCGAGACAGATGCGCGTGCGCGCCATGACGATTCTCCGGGATGGCCGCACGTCCTAGCCGCGAAAAGCCGATCCGTCCAGCGGGACTGTGCGCCGCACAATGCGCGCGATAAATCCTATGGGCGTCCCAGACTTCCCGGCGCTGTGCGCTGCGATTTGCCGGCCGCGCTCGCAGCCGTCCATCAGCGCCACGAGCGCGGCCGGCATCATTATAGTATTCTAGTGAATTACTGAGCTGTGCATAGAGCAAAGCCGACGCCAGGGCCGGCGGATCGCCCCAGACGACCGAATTCTCGCGCCGTCGCGGCGGATTCGATGCTGGCGTTTTCCTTTTTGCATGATAGTCAATATATCTATTCTATCCGCTTCGCCGTCATGGGTTTCGGCGCGGCCCCCTCGCGTCGCGCCGCCGCGCTATCGTCCGCTTCGAGGCGACAATCGCAAGACAGCCGATGGGGTTTGCCGACTTGCTCGAGGCGAAGCTCGCGCTCTATGCGGCGCGCGGACCGGAGAGACTGCGTAACGATGCTGTCCAACAAAGCGAAATACGGGCTCAAGGCGCTGATCCATCTCGCCGGCGCCGAAGGGCAGTGCCTCGCCGGCGACATGGCGACGCAGAATAATATTCCGCGCAAATTCCTCGACGCCATCCTGCTGGAAATGCGCAACGCCGGCATTTTGAACAGCAAGAAGGGCAAGGGCGGCGGCTATCATCTCGCCCGCCCCGCCGACAAGATCACGGTCGGCCAGATCATCCGCATTCTCGACGGGCCGCTGGCGCCCATCGCCTGCGCCAGCCGCACCGCCTATCAGCGCTGCAGCGATTGCCCGGACGAGGACGCCTGCGCGATCCGCGATCTGATGCTCGACGTGCGCGACGCCATGGCGCTGATCCTCGATCGCACCAGCATCGCCTCGCTGCGCGGCAGGGGCCGGCGCTCGGCGCAGATCCTGCGCTGAGTCAGCGCTTCCACAGAGCGTGGAGCAGATGCGGCGGCCCGCGGCCGGAGCCGAGCGCGAGCGCATCCGCCGCCGAAAGCGCGTCTTCCAGATAATCCTTGGCGGCGCGGATCGCCGCGTCCAGCGGCGCGCCCAGCGCGAGATGCGCCGCTATGGCGGAAGAGAGCGCGCAGCCCGTGCCGTGCAGATTTTTCGTCGGCGCGCGGCGCCCGTGAAACTCCTGGACCGTCTCGCCCGCGACGAGAATGTCGAGCGGCTCGCCCGAAAGATGGCCGCCCTTCATCAGCACGGCGCGCGCCCCGCAGGCGAGAAGCGCGCGGCCCTGCTCGACCATCTCTCGCGCAGCGACAGCCTCGCGCGCGCCGAGCAGAGCGGCGGCCTCCGGCAGATTGGGCGTGACCAGCGCGGCCAGCGGAAAAAGGCGCGCGATCACGGAGTGGATCAGCCCGGCGGAGGAGAGGGAATCGCCGCTCGTCGCGACGAGGACCGGATCGAGAACGATGCGCGTCGCGCCGGCGCGGGCGAGCGAATCCGCCACGCAAGCGGCGATGGCGGGCTCGGCCAGCATGCCGATCTTGACCGCATCCACGTCTATATCGGCGAAGACGGCGTCGATCTGCGCGGCGACGACCGCGGCCGGAACCGCATGAACGAGGCTCACCCCGCGCGTGTTCTGCGCGGTCAGCGCCGTGATCGCCGCCATGCCATAGCAGCCGAGCGCCGAGAATGTCTTGAGATCGCCCTGCACGCCCGCGCCGCCGCTCGGATCGGAGCCGGCGATCGACAGGAGCTTGGGAATAAGGGCCGTCGTGATCGGGGTGGCCATGATCTGAGCCGTCATGTCGCCTCCCGCTCGCGCGCTATTTTTTCGGCAGCGTCAGCACGCCGGCCGCGCCATTCTCGGCGCCGACCACGAGCCGCGTTCCCTTCGCATCCCAGCAGAGCGCGGAGATGCGCGCCGGCGCGCCCTCGTCCGGACGGCGCACCAGCAGCTCGGAGGCGTCGGTCAGGCGACAGAGCAGCACCATGCCGTCCTCATAGCCGATCGCCACGGCGAGCGCGCTCGGATGAAAAGCGACGCGCGTCACCTTCACCTCCGGCCGCACGCCGCATTCGCGCGGCGGCTCGCCCATCGGCCCGTCCTTGGATTGGAAGGGCCAGACGACGCAGGCGTCGGCGCCCGAGGTGGCCAGCCATTTGCCGTCATGCGACCAGGAGAGCGAGCGCGTCTTCGCCGGATAGCCGGCCATGCGCATATTCTTGCCATCGGCGACGCGCCAGCCGTGCAGCATGTTCTCCTGCATGGAGGTGAGGACGAATTTGCCGTCCGGCGAGATGCTGGCGTCGAGATGCGAGCCCTTCCACTCCAGCAGCTCCGGCGCGCCGGCGTTGGGAAACCACAGCGAGACGCCGTTGTAATGGGCGATGGCGAGCCGATAGCCCTTGGGGAAAAAGGCGATTCCGCGCGAGCTCGACGGCAGCGGCAGCGTCTTGACCTCGCCCTTGGGCGTTTGCGCGCGGAGCGCTCGGCCGACCGACCAGGCGAGCGTCCCATCGGCGCGGGCGGCGACGGCGTCGATCCATTTGCCGTTTTCGTCGGCGACGGTCTCATGGCCGCCGGCGTCGGAGGCGATGACGAGCCCATCGTCGCCGCCGGTGATCAGCCGCCGTCCGTCGGCGGCCGCGACCAATATGGCGCCGTCCGGATGCGCGACGGAATGGCGGACATCGCCCGCTTCGCCGGGGAAAGCGAGCCGCCCGTCGGCGAGCGCCAGCACGGGCGCATCGCCGAGAAAGACCGCGGCGACGACCTCGGCGCCGGCGTCGAAGGGCGTGAAAGCGGAAGTGAGGGAAGCTGGAGCGCCAAAGGTCACGATTCGGATCGCCTCGGGGAAAGGCCGCGGCGGCGCGGCCGTACCTCTATAGCGGATTTGCGCGGCGATGGCGCCCGTTATCTTGCGCGAGGGCGAGCGCCAAATAGCCGTGGCGCCGTTCTTTCATGCTCGCTCGCGTATCGAACGCGAATGGACGAACCCGATGCAGCAAAAGCCCGACGACGACGATTACCTTGCTCTCTTCGGCCGCTACAAGGAGGATTTCGGGGACGTCTATATGGACCCGGAAGACGAGCGCTTCCGGCTGCTGTTCGATCAGATCTGCCGGATGCTCACTCAGCCCTCGTCGTTCAATCTCAGCCTGCCGGCGCAGTTCCGAGCGACCGCCACCCATTATCTCGAAGGCGACCCCCACACCGTCGCCCATATGAAGACGATCGAGAACCGCCATTTCATGCTGAGCGACCTTTTCGACTACATCCATCTCGTCAAGACGATGGGCGGCTCCTGGGATCAGCGCGGACGGTGATCCGGCGAAAGCCGCCCGCCTTCGAGACGCCGCTTTCGGCGCCGCTCGGGATGACGAAAACCTCCCGCGATGTCGGCGTCACGCGGCCGAGACCGCAGCGGGGACGGGCTCCGCGGCGGCCGAGGCGAGAAACGCCCCGAGCGACATCGGGCGGCTGAACAGAAACCCTTGCAGGCGCTGGCAGCCGGCGAGGCCGAGCACATAGGCCTGCTCCTCGCTCTCCACGCCCTCGGCCGTCACCGCCATGTCCAGCGCATTCGCCATATGAATGGCGCCGGCGACGAGAACGCCCGTCGCCTTGTCGGTCGTCACCCGATCGACGAGCGATTTGTCCAGCTTGATGCGGTCGAAGCCATATTTCAGGAGATAGGCGATGCTGGTGTAGCCGGCGCCGAAATCATCCAGAGCCACGGCGACGCCGAGCGTCTTCAGGAAGGAGATCACCCCCGCCGCCCGCTGCGGATGATCGATCAGATAGCCCTCGGTCACCTCGAGCTCCAGGCGCATGGCGGGAAAGCCCGTCTGCATCAAAATGCGCATGACCCCCTGCTCGAAATCGGGATCGCGGAACTGGGCGGGCGACACATTGACGGCGAGCTTGATCGCCTCGACGCGGAGAAAATCCTCGCAGGCCCGGCGCAGCACGAACAGGCCGAGCTGATTGATGAGCCCGCTCCGCTCGGCGATGGGGATGAACTGGTCGGGAGACAGCTCGCCCTCCGGCCGGCGCGGCCAGCGCAGCAGGGCCTCGACGGCGACCACCCGGTTTTCGAAAGCGTCGACGATCGGCTGATAGACGACCTCGAGCTCGTCCGCCCGCAGCGCGCGGCGCAGCTGATCCTCTATGTCCTGCTGCCGCTGGCGCTCGAGGTCGAGATCGGGCGAATAGACCCTCATCCCCGATTTGCCATTGGCTTTGACGTGATCCATCGCGACATCGGCGCGGCGAAACAGCTCCTGCGCGTCGCAGCCGTCCGGCTCCGCGCAGCAGACGCCGACGCTCGCCCCGATCTGAACCGCGCGGTCGCCGATGCGGATCGGCGGCGCGAGCGACGCCAGCACGCCGGACACGAAGGCGCGCGCCGCATGCTCGGCGTCCGGGGTCGAGATCACCGCCGCGAATTCGTCGCCGCCGACGCGCGCCAGCATCGCCCCGCGCGGCAGGACATGCACGAGCTGCGCGGCGACGATGTCGATGAGCCGATCGCCCGTGGCGTGGCCGTAAGCGTCGTTGACGTCCTTGAAGCCGTCGAGATCGATATAGACGACGGCCGTGGGAAGCGCATCCGCGGCCTGGCGACCGCTGCGCTCGTCGAGATGCGTCATCAGCGCGCGGCGATTGGGCAGGCCGGTCAGACTGTCGATATTGGCGAGCCGGGAATTCTCGTCGCTCAGCCGCTGCGTCTCCGCCTGCTTCTCGCGCAGCGAGCGGCGCGACGCCACCAGATGGGCGAAGTCGCGATAATAAATCATCAAAATCGCGATCATGCCGATGGCGGCGAGCGCCAGATTGACCGCCGCCGCGCGGAAATGCCCGTCATCGGCGAAGAAGAAGAACAGGCTGAACGGCGCGACGCCGACCAAGGTCACGTTCAAAGCCGCCGAGCGAAGATGCATCAGGCAGAAATTGCAGCTGATCATCGTCAGAGCCAGGAAGAAGACGATCTGCGCCTTCGCATAGGCGTCGCCGTCGCCATAGGCGAAGAGCGCGAGCCCCCAGGCGGTGAAGGCCACGGCGATGAAAAAGGCGAGCCTATTGGTCCGCTGCATGTGCCGTATGGCGATATCGTCCGGCACCTGCGTCCGCCCGATCCGCCACCAGCTGAACCCGCGCACGAGGCAGAGCAGGCACAGCGCGCTCGGCGGATAGAGCGAGAGCCAGGGATGGCCGAATTTCACGAAGGTGAACATCACCGCGAGGGCGTTGGTCGCCAGGATGAAATAGAGAAGCGGGATTTGCCGCGCAAATGCCCGAAACTGCGCGCGGATCAGCTCCACGTCATCGGTCGGAACGCTCAGCGAGGAATGAAGTCTTCGAATGAGATTTTTCTTCAAGGTCAGCGACCTTTCAGGCGCTCGTCAGGCGAAAAACAGAAATGGCCGCCAGCAGAGCTTAGGAAAAATCGGTAGAAAACTGGTTAAGGGAGGAAGCTCTCCTCATCTCGGCGCCGCGCGACGCCGCGTCGTCAGGCGGAGGCCTGGACGAAATGCGAAACGGACCAATGTCATGCGGGGGCCGGCTCCCCCGTCGAGGAGCCGCGCCTCGTGATGCACAGAATTCCGAGGAGCCAAGCATGAGCACGAGCAGCGTATCCGGCGATCCGTTTCGCGGCGGCCCTTTCGACCTGGACAGGCTCGCGGCCAAAAACGCGACCCTCGCCCATAATTGGTGGGCCATCGCATTGCGCGGCCTCGCCGCCATCATTTTCGGTCTGATCGCCGTGTTCCAGCCGGGCGTGACGATCCTGTCGCTGGTGCTGGTGTTCGCGATCTTCGCCGCCGTGGACGGCATAGCGACGATCATCGCAGCGGTGCGCGCCGCGCGTCAGGGCGAGGCCTGGCTGTTTCTCTTCCTGGCCGGGCTGGTGAAGATCGCAGCGGGCGCTTTCGCGGCCTTCTGGCCGGGCATCACCGCCCTCGTCTTCGTGCTGGTGTTCGGCGTCGGCGAGGTGATCGGCGGCGGCCTCACCTTCGGCTCGGCGCTGGATCTAAAGGAGGATCACGGCCGCTGGTGGCTGGCGCTCGGCGGCCTGCTCGCCGTGGTGTTCGGCCTGTTCCTGCTGCTGACCCCGGTCATCGGCGCGGTGGTGCTGACCTGGTGGGTCGGCATCTACGCCATAGCGCTGGGCGTCGTGGAGCTCGTTCTGGCCTTCCGCCTGCACGCGCGCCATGTCGATCATCCGCCGCTGGCGCATCCGCAAGGCGCGTGAATCAAAAAAATCGGGGCGCCCGCAGCCACAGGCGCCCCGTGCCCCCTCTCCGCCCCCGCGGAAAGCCCGATGGAAACGCTAGTCGATCGAGGAAATCTTGATCGCCTGGTCGAGATCGGCGTGAACCACCTTGAGACCCGCCTTGGCGACGGCCGCCTCATCGGCGTACCAGGTCGATTCATGGTCGAGGCCGCCGTATTTGTTGAAGACCATCACATATTTGGCCTTCAGATCCACCTCGCAGCGCAGCCCTTTGCCGGGCTGGCCGATGGGCCGCATCTTGCCGTCCCAATCGATGAAATAGCCCCCGGTCTCTTCGGACATTTCCTGTTCCCTTTCGGACATTGGTCTCCGTAGCCGCGAGCAAGCAGCTTTCGGGCCAGCCCCCTCGATATCGGATGCACACAATCCTCATCGCTCCCGCGCGACGTCCTGGCCGGGCTTGTCCCGGCCAGGACGAGTCTTTCCGTGGAACTCCACCCCGGACCGCTTCTCGGTCCGACTCTCCCCCTAAAGGGGAGGGTGAACACGCCCTGTCGGCGTTCGGATGTTGCAGCGGGCGGGCGATTTTCTTAAAACGCCCTCATGACCCTTTCCCCCGCGCTCGCCATCACCCGCGATCTCCTTCGCTGCCCCTCCGTCACCCCGGCGGACGCCGGCGCGCTCGGCGTGCTCGAGCAGCGCCTGAAGGAGGCCGGCTTCACGACGCATCGGCTCGTCTTCAGCGAAGAGGGCATGCCCGATATCGACAATCTCTTCGCCAAGATCGGCGAGGGGCGGCCGCATCTCGTCTTCGCCGGCCACACCGATGTCGTGCCGAGCGGCGACCCGGCGCGCTGGCGCTTCGATCCTTTCTCCGGCGAGATCGCCGACGGCAAGATTTTCGGCCGCGGCGCCTCCGATATGAAGGGCGGCATCGCCGCCTTCGCCGCCGCCGCGATCGACTATGTGAAGCGGCATGGCGCGCCCGCGGGCGCCATCTCCTTCCTCATCACCGGCGACGAGGAAGGCCCCGCCGTCAATGGCACGGTGAAAATGCTCGATTGGGCCAAGGCCCATGGCGAGGTCTTCGACCATTGCATCGTCGGCGAGCCGACCAATGTCAAAGCGCTCGGCGACACGATCAAGATCGGCCGGCGCGGCTCGCTCAACGGGCGTCTCACCGTGCGCGGCAAGCAGGGCCATTCCGCCCATCCGCATCGCGCGGACAATCCCACGCCCATCGTCGCGCGCATCGTCACCGCTCTGTCGACGCATGTCTTCGACAATGGGACGGAGCATTTCGACCGCTCCAATCTCGAGGTGACCTCGATCGACATCGGCAATCAGGCGGCCAATGTCATTCCCGGCGAAGCGCGCGCGCGCTTCAACATTCGCTTCAACAATGTGTGGACGCTGGAGACGCTGCAGGCGGAAATCCGCCGCGTCATAGAGGAGGCCGCCGCCGGCGCGACGGTGGACGTCGAGTTCCTGCCCTGCAATTCGCTGCCCTTCCTCACCGCGCCCGGCGATTTCAGCGCGCTGGTCGCGGATGCGATCGAAGAGATGACGGGACGCCGCCCCGGCCTTTCGACGAGCGGCGGAACCTCGGACGCGCGTTTCATCACGCGCGATTGTCCGGTGCTGGAGTTCGGCCTCATCAACGAGTCGATCCATGCGGTGGACGAGCATGCGCGGCTCGAGGATGTCGACGGGCTGACGGCGATCTACGAGCGCATCATCCAAAAATATTTCGCGCGCTGAGACCTCCGTTCCTCGTAGACAAAAAGGCTCGCGCTCCCTTCTCCCGCGCAGGGGGAGAAGGTGGCCCGACGAAGTCGGGTCGGATGAGGGCCGCCGCGGTTCTCCGCGCTCTAAATTGCAGATGATGTCGTGGCTGGACGAGCCCTCATCCGACCCTCGCTGACGCGAGGGCCACCTTCTCCCACGAGTGGGAGAAGGTGCGCGCCGTTCGATTGCAGAACCCTCACCCCGCCAGCGCCTGCTCCGCCGGCACGGCCAGCGTCCATTCGAAACCGTCGGGCGGAAAGCCGATCGTCGCCTCGCCGCCGAGCGCCTGCGCGACGAGGCGCTTGATGACCTTGTGGCCGAAGCCCTCGCAAGGCGACTCCGGCGCCGCCGGCCCGCCGAACTCGCGCCATTCGACGAGAAAGCGCGCGTCCTCGATGCGCCAATGCAGCTCGATGCGCCCCTCGGGCTGCGACAGCGAGCCATGCGTCAGCGCGTTCACGGACAGCTCGTGCAGCGCGAGGCCGATATTCTGCGCCGCCTCCGGCTTCAGCATCAGATCGGGTCCGCCGGCGCGCGTCTGCTCCTCGACGCAGCCGGCGTCGAGGCAGTAGGACAATTGCGCGCGCGCCAGCTCCGTCATGGAGGCGCCGCGCCAATCCTGCGACACCAGAAGATCATGCGCCATGGACAGCGCCTGCAGCCGCGCGGCGAATTTGCGCTGGAAATCCTCGAGCGAAGGCGCGCCCGCCGCGGTCTGCCGCGCCATGGCCTGCACGACGGCCAGAAGATTTTTGGAGCGATGCACGAGCTCGCGCAGCAGCACATGGACATGGTCCTCGCGCCGCTTGCGATCGGTGATGTCGCGCGCCGTGCCGATGATGCGCGCCGCGCGCCCGCCCTCGAAGAAGGTGCGGCCACGCACCGCGATCCAGCGCTCGACGCCATCGGTCTGGCCGATGACGCGATATTCCGCCTCGTAATCGCCGAGCTGTCCGGGATCGAGCGCGGACGGCCCCGCCTCTCGCATGCGCGCCGAATCCATGCGCGCCTTATCGTCTGGATGCAGCGCATTGCGGAAAATCTCGGAGCTGCCGGGCGCGTCGTCCGGCAGCGCCCAGAGCGCGCGCACGCGCGCGTCGAGATGCACCTCGCCGGTGACGAGATCCCAATCCCAAATTCCGGTGAGGCTCGCGTCGAGCGCCATGCGCATGCGCTCGAGCGCCAGCGTATCGTCGCGATCGTCCCGCCGCTCCGGCGCGGACGACTCGCCCATGCTGTCGATGTCCGTCAAGGCCGACCTCTCGACGCCCGCCGCCCGCTTCGAGTGGCGGCGAGCATAGCCGAACCTGCGTCGGCGGGCGAGGACCTTTCGTCATTGCGCGCGAAGCGAAGCGATCCAGCGCCGTGAGGCCTCCGGATCGCGGCGTCGCTTCGCGCCTCGCAATAACGAGAGTGCGAGGAAAACGCGCCGATGGGCGTCGCGGTTCCGACCGTCACACGTCCAATTCCGTGGCGAAGGCGGCGTGCTCCTGGATAAAGGCGAAACGCGCCTCGGGCTTTGCGCCCATCAGCCGCTCGACGCAATCGGCGGTCTCCTCGCGCTCCTCGCCGGCGATCATGACCTTGAGCAGCGTGCGCTTCCTGGCGTCCATCGTGGTTTCCTTGAGCTGCGCCGGCATCATCTCGCCGAGGCCCTTGAAGCGGCTCGTCTCGATCTTGCCCTTGCCGGTCAGCACTTTTTTCACCAGCTCGTCGCGATGCGCATCGTCGCGCGCGTAAATGGTCTTGGCGCCTTGCGTCAGCTTGTAGAGCGGCGGAACGGCCAGATAGAGATGGCCGCCGTCGATGAGCTTGGGCATTTGCCGAAAGAAGAAAGTGATGAGCAGCGACGCGATATGCGCTCCGTCGACATCGGCGTCGGTCATCACGATGATCTTGTCGTAGCGCAGATCCTCGTCGCGATAATGCGCGCCGACGCCGCAGCCGAGCGCCTGCGTCAGATCGGCGAGCTGCTGATTGGCCGCGAGCTTCTCGCGGCCGGCCGAAGCCACGTTCAAAATCTTGCCGCGCAGCGGAAGCACGGCCTGGCTGGCGCGGTCGCGCGCCGCCTTGGCCGAGCCGCCGGCCGAATCGCCCTCGACGATGAAAATCTCCGAGCCCTGCGACGAGGTGTTGGTGCAATCGGCGAGCTTGCCGGGCAGGCGCAATTTGCGCGTCGGCGATTTGCGCGCCTGCTCCTTCTCGGCGCGGCGGCGCAGGCGCTCCTCGGCGCGCTCCACCGCGAAATCGAGCAGCCTGGTCGCCTGCGACGGCGCGCCGGCGAGCCAATGGTCGAAGGCGTCGCGCACCGCGCCCTCGACGAGGCGCGAGGCCTCGACATTCATCAGCCGCGTCTTGTTCTGCCCCTGGAACTCCGGCTCGCGGATGAACACGGAGATCATCGCCGCCGACTGGCCCATGAGGTCATCGGCCGTCACCAGCGCGGCGCGCTTGGCCTGGCCGATGCGCTCGGCGTGATCCTTCAGCCCGCGCAGCAGGGCGAGGCGAAAGCCGGCCTCATGCGTGCCGCCGTCGGGCGTCGGAATCGTGTTGCAATAGGAATGCGAAAACCCGTCCTCGTTGGAAAACCAGGCGATCGCCCATTCGAGCGAGCCATGGCCGCCCTCGCGCTCCACCTTGCCGACGAAGGGCTGGTCGGCGACGAGCTCCTTGCCCTCGGTCTCGCGGGCGAGATAGTCGCGCAAGCCGCCGGGAAAGCGCAGCACGGCCTCGGCCGGCACGTCGGAGCCGGGCTCGATCAGCTCCGGCGCGCAGCGCCAGCGGATCTCGACGCCGCCGAAGAGATAGGCCTTGGAGCGCGACATGCGAAACAGCCGCGACGCCCGCCAATGGGTCGCGGGGCCGAAAATCTCCGCATCCGGCTTGAAGCGCACCTTGGTGCCGCGGCGATTGGCGATGCGGCCCAATTGCTCGAGCTTGCCTTGCGGAATCCCGCGCGAAAAAATCTGTCGATAGAGCTGCTGGCCGGTCGCCACCTCCACCTCGACGCGCTCGGACAGCGCATTGACGACGGAGACGCCGACGCCATGCAGGCCGCCGGAGGTCTGATAGGCGCCCGAATCGAATTTGCCGCCGGCGTGCAGCACGGTCATGACCACTTCCAGCGCCGACTTCTTGGGGAATTTCGGATGCGGGCCGACGGGAATGCCGCGGCCATTGTCGATGACGGTGAGCCAGCCGCCCGGCTCGAGCGTGACCTCGATGAAGCTGGCGTGGCCGGCGACGGCCTCGTCCATGGCGTTGTCCAGCACCTCGGCGAAGAGGTGATGCATGGCGGCTTCGTCCTTGCCGCCGATATACATGCTCGGCCGCCGCCGGACGGGCTCGAGCCCCTCCAGCACCTCGATGGAGCTGGCGTCATATTCCGCCGGCGCCTTGGGCGCTTTCGCGGCGGGAGGGGCGACGGGCTTGCGCGGGGCGCCGCCGAAGAGATCATCGGATTTGGCCATGAGGGGGATTTTAGCGATTCGTGAAGGGAAGCGCGAGGGGGTATGAGAACATACAATGAACTTCTTTGAATAGGGACGTCCGCCTATCTCGGGCTCCGCCTGTTCCAAGCCGACCAGAAAGAAAGCTGCGCCGGACATGGAGCCGGACCTGGAGCCGGACCTGGAGACGAATCGGGAAAGGTTTCCTCATCCTGAGGAGGCGGCGCAGCCGCCGTCTCGAAGGACGAGGAAACCGTCAGCGCCTCCTTTAAGGAGCCCGCCCGTGCTTCGAGACGGTCGCTTCGCGACCTCCTCAGCCTGATAGCGCGGCTGATCGTCCTTGGCGCGTCCGCCGCACCCAGCAATTGATCGAAAATCTCCCATCGGCGAAGCACCCGCTATCGCAGCGCGTCGGCCGCACCTCATGAGATGAGGCGGATGGAAAGGCGACGAGACGGTCGCAGACCGGCGCCAGGTCCACAAAGCCATCCCGCGCATAGAGCCGCAGCTCGCCGCCCTCGAAACGCTTGGGCGACGCATGAAAATAATAGACGAGCGTCAGCGCCCTCACGCTGTCATGTCCGTCCGGCCGCGGCGGCGCGTCGGCATGGCGCTTGAAGAAGCCGCCGTCGCCATAGCGCACCATCTCTATCTCTTTTTTCGCCTCGTACGGCGGAGCGACGTCCAGCTCGCGCGTCAGAAGCGCGAGGATCGCATCGACCGCAACGGCGAAAGCCGCACGCAACGCACCGAGCTCGAGGAGATGCGACGAGTCGCGCACCGATGTGTCGACGCGCGCCTCTCGCTTGCTCGTATAGAAACGCGATTGCTGAAACGCGCTTTCATGCGCGAGCGCGAATTCCATCAGCTCGCACGCGCGCGCCTCGCCGAGAAAGCCGTCGATCACGACATGCGGAGGCGTGGCGGCGGGCATAGGCGCATCCATTGCGGCGGAAAGCCTCGATAGAGCATAGAAAGCCGCATCGGGGAAGCGACGCCGCGCTCAGCCGTGCAGGGCCGCAAAGCGCGCCTTTCGCTCGGCGAAACGCGGCGTCACGAATTCGACCAGCGCCTCGCCCGCCGTCTCCGGCCGACCGCTATCGAAGGGCGGCGCCGGCGCATATTCGATCGACAATTGAATCGCGCGCGCCGCTTGGTCGCCGGCGATATCGGCCGCGAGCGTCAAGGCGAAATCAATTCCCGCCGTCACGCCGCCGCCGGTGATCACGCGCCCGTCGCGCACGACGCGCGCGGCGTCGGGCTCGGCGCCGAACAATGGCAGAAGATCGCGCCAGGCCCAATGACAGGCGGCGCGCTTGCCGCGCAGGAGGCCCGCGGCGCCGAGCACGAGCGAGCCGGTGCAGACCGAGGTCACATAGCGCGCGCCTTCCGCGAGCCGGGCGATCGCCGCGAGAAATTCACGATCGACCGAAGCCGCCTCGACGCCGGGACCGCCGGGAACGCAGAGCAGATCGCAGCGCTCCACCGTCGCGAGCGCGCGCGTCGAGCCGAATTCCAACCCCGTGTCGGAGATCACAGCGCCGCCTTGGCGCGAGGCGACGACGACCTCCGCGCCGGGCAATCGCGACAGCACCTCGAACGGGCCGGTGAAATCGAGCTGGGTGAGGCGCGGAAAAACCGCGAACACGATGCGAAAGCTCTGGTCGGACATATTGAGACTCCTATTTCTGTCGAAAATCCTGCAACGGTCGAAGCGCCTCAAGGTAAGCATCCAGCGCCGCTTTGAGCTTATTTGCAGACTCTTTATTTACAGAATAGCCTAAAACGACCCCATTTGAGGTAATAGAAAATTGATTTTCTATGATTGAACAATTCATTATAACGAATGTGCTTCCAAATGGCTTCAGTGCATGCTGCATAGCCTTCTGGTGATTATTTGTCATTTCCGCACCATGCGCCGCAAAATGCCTCAAATCAGCAAAACGTGGAAAGCTTTCAGCAAAAATACTTGCCGACTTTTTTCTTGCAACCGCGTCTACGTAAGGTTCGAGTGTTGGGCATTTGGGTATCGACGCATTTATACCCTGTGTGATCTGATAAAACTCGTAGATAGATATCGCGCCTGATCGCGCGGCGATAAGCCGCCAATTCTTATGCAGGTTGAACTTACCCACATCGATGCGGTTTGGGTTCGCTTGCGATTGCAGTGATGGATTGCTGCAATGCTCAAAAAGCTCAACCGCTGCCGCAAAGCTGTCGCATACGCTGGAAAGCGAAGCGACGTTTCGTTGTAACGAGAGTGCTTCATCCCGCTCGCTTTGGGGAAGACCATCGAAGTGGAGTGAGAACATGACGCCCCATATAAATCAGTGATGGATTCGCGAGACGCATGCGACGACGTAACGTCGAACAAAACCAGAGCAAATGTGCAGGTTCTCGTGTCGAAGCGAACAGCTTCCATGCTCACCGATTGCGCGGTATGCGGACGCAAAAATCGACGTAAGCCATTGAATTGGCGGAAGGGGTGGGATTTGAACCCACGGTAGGGTTTCCCCCACGGCGGTTTTCAAGACCGCTGCCTTAAACCACTCGGCCACCCTTCCGAACCCGAGGACCCCGCGAGGGGCCGCGCGACGGTCAGCCTATCGCTTCTCTGTCGCCGCGCGTCAACCGGCCTAGCGAAACCATACGTAGACGATCGCAATCGCCAGAGCGAGGACGAGGCCGAACAATGCATTGCGAAGAAAGCCGCCTTCGAACTCCTCCATCCCCCGCCCCTCCCATGAGCCGTCGCGTCGATTCGACGCATTTCTAAAGCTGCATTCAACGCTGAGAATAGCCCATGAGGACGGTTGATTCCCAGGGGCCGTTCTCACTCGGGAGCCCGGCGAAGGCCGGGCTCTTTTGTTTTCGCGAGACTTTGCCGGCACTCGCTGGCGGCGGCGCTCCGACATTCCTTCTTTGGAGCGAATTCTGCTCGATCGAACGATTCCGTTCGATCGGAAAGCGCTCTAAGCTTCGCCCGCAACCAAGAAGCCCGCATCCGAGAAGCCGACATGCCGCTCTATTTCGCCTATGGCGCCAATTTGGACGTCGCCGCAATGGCCGCCCGCTGCCCGCAGTCGCGCCCGCTGGGGCTCGGCCGGCTCGCCCGCTTTCGCTTCGCCATCATGGAGACCGGCTTCGCCACCGTCGTCCCGGACGCCCGCGCGCAGGTCCATGGCCTGCTCTACGATCTCGCCATGGCGGATGTTGCCGCCCTCGATCGTTACGAGGAGGTGGGCCGCGGGCTCTACCGCAAGGTCGTGCAGCCGGTGCTGCGCGCGCCTGTCGGCTCGGCGCGGGCGCTCGTCTATCTCGGAGCTGCGACCCGCGAGGGCGCCCCGGCCCCGGGCTATGTCGAGAGCGTCGTCGCGGCGGCGCGGGAGCTCGGCCTGCCGGCGGCCTATATCGCTTTTCTGGAGAGCCTCACGCCCTCCGCGCAGCAGAGGATGAGCCGAAGATGAGCGCCTTCCCCGTTCCGACCGTCCATACGCTCGCCGAGCTGCGCGAGCGCGTCGCGCAATGGCGGGCGCGCGGCGAGCGCGTCGGCTTCGTCCCCACCATGGGCGCGCTGCACGAGGGCCATCTCTCGCTGGTCGAGGAGGCGCGCCGGCGCGCCCGCCGCGTCATCGTCTCGGTCTTCGTCAATCCCACGCAATTTTCCGTCGGCGAGGATTTCGAGCGCTATCCGCGCACGCTCCCGGCCGATGTCGAGACGCTCGCCCGCGTCGACGCCGATCTCTGCTATGCGCCCGCGCTCGAGGAAATCTATCCGCCGGGCTTCGTCACCGCCGTCACTGTCGGCGGGCCGGCGGTCGCCGATCTCGAGGATCGTTTCCGGCCGACGCATTTCGCCGGCGTCGCGCTCGTCGTCGCCAAGCTGCTCAATCAGGCCGACAGCGACGTCGCCGTCTTCGGCGAGAAGGACTATCAGCAATTGCTGGTGATCGAGCGTCTGGCGCGCGATCTCGATCTGCGCTCGGAGATCGTCGGCGCGCCGACGCTGCGGGAGGACGACGGCCTCGCAATGTCCTCGCGCAACATCTATCTCGCCAGGGAGGAGCGGCTCGCCGCGCCCGCGCTCTATCGCGCTCTGAGGGAGGCGGCGCGGCGCATCGCCGAGGGCGAGCCGATCGGCCATGTGATGGCCGAGGCGCGCGAGCAGATCGCGGCGAAAGGCTTCCTCATCGATTATCTCGAGGCGCGCCACGCCGAGACTCTGGCGCGCGTCGCCCGCCGCCACGATGGGCCGATCCGGCTGCTGGTCGCGGCAAAGCTCGGCGCGACGCGGCTCATCGACAATGTCGCCGTCGAGGCGGCGCCGCCGCAGTGAGAGAACGGCGATGAGAGGACGACGATGAGCGAGGCGCGGCTCGTGTTCCGCATCACCGTGCGCGGCCGCGTGCAGGGCGTCGGCTTTCGCGCCTTTGTCGCGCGGGAGGCGCGGCGCCTCGCGCTCGCCGGCTGGGCGCGCAATTGCGACGATGGCGCGGTGGAGATCGTCGCCGCCGGGCTGCGCGACGCGCTGGATGCGCTGGTCGAAACGGCGCGGCGCGGACCGCCGCTGGCGCGCGTCGACGATCTGCGACAGGAAGAGACGAGCGAGGCCGCTCTCGTCGAGCGGCGTGGCGATGTGGAGTTCTGAATCATGCCGCTGCGGAGCGATGAGGATTTCGACGCGCTCGCCGCGGCCTTCGCCGATCTGACGACGCGCGCCGGCGCGATCGCCATGGCGGTTCTCGCCTCCCCCACCATCGACGCGCGCGCGAAAAAGGATGCGAGCCCGGTCTGCGAGGCGGATGAGAAGATCGAGGCCTTTCTCACGCCGCGTCTCGCCGAGCTGATGCCGGGCGTTCCCATCGTCGCCGAGGAGGCCGCCGCCGCCGGCGCCGATTTCGCCCGCGCCGAGACCTTCCTGCTCGTCGATCCGCTCGACGGCACGCGCGAGTTTCTGGCGCGCAGCGGCGAGTTCACCGTCAACATCGGCCTCATCGTCGCGGGCGCGCCGCGCGCCGGCGCGGTCTACGCCCCGGCGCTCGGGCAATTATGGTTCGCCGGCGCGCGCGCTTTCGCCGCCGATGCGGAGCCCGGCCAGCCGGCGCCGCCGCGGGACGCCTGGCGCCCCTTACGCGTGCGCGCCCTGCCCATCGCGGGGCCGACGGCGCTGGTCAGCCGCTCGCATCTCGACGAAGCGACGAAGGCCTTTCTCGAAACGCATCGCGTCGCCGCCACGCGCGACGTCGGCTCCTCGATCAAATTCTGCCGGCTGGCGGAGGGCGCGGCCGATCTCTATCCGCGCTTCGGCCCGACGATGGAATGGGATACGGCGGCCGGCGACGCCGTGCTGCGCGCGGCCGGCGGCGGCGTCGTCGATCCGTCCGGCCGACCGCTCGTCTACGGCAAGGCGGGCGACGCCTATCGCAACGGGCCCTTCATCGCTTACGGCGACCCCGCCGCCGCAAGACTTTGTTAAGACCGCCGCGAGATTCTCCTTCCCGCGAGGAGGCGCCGCCGAGGCGCCATAGGCGCGACACGATCGCATCGAAAATCAGCCGACTGATTCGCTTTCGCCGCAACGGGGGTTTTCGTCATGCGCGCCGCACTTTCGATTCCGAGCCAGACGCTCCCGACTCGCAGAGAGATGCTCGCTCTCGCCGCGGCCGCCGCGCTGTCGCCGCCGGCGCCGGCGCGCGCCGGCTATGGCGAGCGGCCGGAGCAGAGATTGGAGCCCATGTCCGGCGACGAGGTGGTGCGCAGCGGCCACCGCTTCTTCGGCGCGATCGCGCGCGATCTCGCGCAGGGCGTCGAGCAATTGGCGCAGCGCTGGGGCCGGCCCAACGCCTATGTGCTCGGCCAGGAGGGATCGGGCGCCTTCGTCGGCGGCCTGCGCTATGGCGAGGGCGTCATGTACACGCGCAGGGCCGGCCAACGCCGCGTCTATTGGCAGGGGCCCTCGCTCGGCTTCGACGCCGGCGCCGATGGCGACCGCACCATGATGCTCATCTATAATCTGCCCGCGGTGGACGCGATCTACACGCGCTTCGGCGGCGTCGCCGGCTCGGCCTATCTGGTCGGCGGATTGGGCTTCACCGAGCTCTCGGCCGACGGCGTCGTCGTCGCGCCCATCCGCGCCGGGCTCGGCGCGCGATTGGGCCTCAATCTCGGCTATCTGAAATTCACGCCGGAAGCGACGTGGAATCCGTTCTGACCGGAGCGACGCCGTCTCACCGGCGCCGCGCGAAAACGATCTGCGTGTCGCCATAGCGGCGACGCTCCGCCTCGACGACGCCTTCGGGCAGAACGAGCGGCGCCTCGGCGCCCTCTTCGACGAGGATCAGCGCGCCCTCGGCGAGCCAGCCGCCTCCGACGAGGCAGGCGAGCGCGCGCGTCGCGAGATCGCGGCCATAGGGCGGATCGAGAAAAGCCAGGGTGAATAAGTCGCCCGCCGGCGCGAGGCCGAGCTTGGTCGCGTCGCGACGGAAGACGCGCGTGACGCCGCCCACGCCCAGCGTCTCGACATTGGCGCGCAACAGCGCGCGCGCCTCCGCGCCTTCGTCGACGAAAAGGACTCGCTCGGCGCCGCGCGACAGCGCCTCGAGGCCGAGCCCGCCCGTGCCGGCGAAGAGATCGACGACGCGCGCGCCCGAAACCGGATCGTCATAGGCGTGGGCGAGAATATCGAAGATGGTTTCGCGCAGGCGATCCGAAGTGGGACGGATCGCCTGCGATTGCGGCGCCTTCAGCGCGCGGCCGCGAAAGGCGCCGGCGACGATGCGCATGGGCTAGCGCGGCTTGCGCGGCGCGCCGCCCGGCTTGCGCGGACCTCCGCCGGGCTTGCGCGGACCCTTGCCTGCTGGGCCGGCGCCGCGCGGCTTGTCGCCCCCGCGAGGCGGCCCACGGCGCGGCGCTTCGCCGGCCTTGCCGTCGCGACGCGGCGGACGAGCGTCGCCGTCCTTGCGCGGCGGACGGCCCTCGCCTCCCTCGCGACGCGGCGGACGCCCTTCGCCATCACGACGCGGAGCCCGGCCTTCGCCGGCCCCGAAGCTCGCCCCGCTGCGCTCGAAACGCTTCGCCCCCTCGCCCGTGCGCGGACGCGAATCCGCTCCCTCGCGACGCGGCGGACAGCCCTCGCCATCGCGGCGCGGAGGACGCGCCTCGTCGTCGCGGCGCGGAGGGCGCTCCGCTGTGAAGCGACGCCGGACGGGCGCCTCCCCGCTCGCGGCGCGCGGCGGCGAGCGACGCTCGCCCGAGCCCGCCTCGCCCTCGTTTCGCTCGGCGCGGAAGCGGCGGGCGTTGCGCGTCGTCGCCGGCTCCTCGGCGCGGCGCACGGACACGATCTTCTCCACCGGCACGGCGCGGCCCTTGCGGTCGCTGGTCGCGGCCCTCTCGATACGAGCGCGCGGGCCCTTGCCGCGGGTCTCCTCGCGCTCGGCGCGCAGCGTGTCGACATGCTTGCGCGAGCGCGTCTTGGCGCGCTGACGCGCCTCCTCGGCCGCCACATGGGGCGGCTCGTCGGTCTCGCGCCGCGGCGAGGAGAAATCGACGCCGGCGAGATCGGCCAATCCCTTGCCGAGCTGCTCGCGCAATGTCTTCAGCCGCACCTCCTCGACGACGCCCTCCGCGATGTCGCCGAGCTGGAAGGGACCGAAGGAAATGCGAATCAGCCGATTGACGTCGAGCCCCAAATGCTCGAGCACGCGCTTGATCTCGCGGTTCTTGCCTTCGCGCAGCGTCATGGAGATCCAGACATTGGCCCCCTGCACGCGGTCGAGCCTGGCCTCGATCGGCGCATAATCGACATCGTCGACGGTGACGCCCGCCTTCAGCGCATCGAGCCGCGCCTGATCGATATCGCCGTGCGCGCGCACGCGGTAGCGCCTGGTCCAGCCCGTCGCCGGAAGCTCGAGCGTGCGGGCGAGGCCGCCGTCATTGGTGAGCAGCAGCAGGCCTTCGGTGTTGATGTCGAGCCGCCCGACGCTGACGAGGCGCGGCAGATCGGGAAAGCGCTCCTCCAGGAAGCCGAAGACGGTCTCGCGTCCCTCCGGGTCCTTGGCGCTGGTGACGAGGCCGGCGGGCTTGTGGAACAGAAACAGCCGCGTGGGCTCGCGCTCCGCCATCGGGGCGCCGTCGATCTCGATGCGGTCGCCCTCCTGCACATTGAAGGCGGGGCTGTCCAGCACGCGTCCATTGACGGAGACGCGCCCCTCGGCGACCCAGATCTCGGCGTCACGGCGCGAGCAGGCGCCGGCGCGCGCCATGACCTTGGCGATGCGCTCGCCCTCGAAGGCGCTGGCGGCCGAATCGTCGGGCGCGGGCTTTACCGGCGCGCGACGACGCGGCGGCTGGTCGCCGCCGTCCTTACGGCGGGCGGGTCTTTCTGGCTTTTTGTCGGTCATGGGCCCTGATAGCAGGTCGAAGGGCGGAAGAGAAAGGCGCTGCGGCCGCTTTTTCACTCGTCATTCGCCATGAATCCGAGTTATGGCCTCAAATCCCCTAGGGAGTTGCGCCCTCGCCCCGCGAAAGGCGGCCGGCCTCCCCTATTTCGGCGCATAGAGGCAACAGACGTCTGGAGGCGGTATGGCTCATCTGATCGTGCATGGCGGACGCCCGCTCAGCGGCAGGATCGTCCCTTCCGCGAATAAGAACGCCGTGCTGCCCATTCTCTGCGCCACGCTGCTGACCAGCCGCCCGCTGCGCATCCATGGCGTGCCGGAGATCACCGACGTCAAGAAGATCCTCGAATTGTTCCGCACGCTCGGCAGCGATGTGCGGATGGATTTTGCGACCGGGCTGCTCGAGCTGCGCCATGAGGACACGCGCTTCGATCCGTCCATCCATCGCCTGCCGGCGGAGATGCGCTCCTCCATCATGCTGGCCCCGCCGCTGCTGGCGCGTTTCGGCGTCGCCCGCATAGAGGACGATGTGAAGGGCTGCACGCTCGGCGCGCGCGAGATCGATCCGCATATAGAGGTGCTGAAATCCTTCGGCGCGACGATCGAGCGCAGCGACGATTCGCTCGTCATCCGCTCCGACGGCCCGCTGCGCGCGACGCGGCACTGGCTCGACTACGCCTCCGTCACCACGACGGAGAATTTCGTGCTGTGCGCGGCGCTGGCCAGCGGCCAGTCCAAGCTCACCAACGCCGCCTCCGAGCCGCATGTGCAGGAGTTCTGCGCCTTCATGCAGACGCTCGGCGCGCGCATCTCGGGAATCGGCACCTCGCAGCTGACCATCGACGGCGTCGACGCGCTCTCCGGCGGCGAGTTCCATCTGATCGAGGATTTCCACGAGGTCGCGACCTTTCTGGCGCTGGGCGCGATCACCGGCGGCGGCGTCGAGGTGAAGAATTCCGCGCCGGATCAGTTTCCGCTGATCGACCGCACCTTCGCGAAATTCGGCGTGCATGTCGTCCATGAGGATGGCTGGTCCAAGACCAGGGCCAATGGCCCGTTGAAAGTGGCGGAGCCCTTCACCCGCAATGTGCTGCAGAAGGTGGAGGCGGCGCCCTGGCCCTATCTGCCGGTCGATCTCCTGCCCATCTTCATCGCGCTCGGCGTCAAGGCCGAGGGCAGCGTGATGTTCTGGAACAAGGTCTATGACGGCGCGCTCGGCTGGACCGGCGAGCTCTCCAAATTCGGCGCGCATGTGTTTTTGTCGGACCCGCATCGGCTGATCGCCTTCGGCGGCAAGCCACTGGTCCCGGCGCAGGTGGAGAGCCCCTATATCATCCGCGTCGCCATCGCTCTGCTGATGCTGGCGGCGAGCATCGAAGGGCGCTCGATGATCCATAACGCCACGCCGATCAAGCGCGCGCATCCGCGCTTCGTCGAGAATTTGCGCATGCTCGGCGCGGAGGTGGAATGGACCGGCGGGGATTGAGGGGAGAAAGCTCCCTGCACGCCCCCTCCCCGGCCCTCCCCCGCTCCGCGGGAGAGGGAGAAGATCGCGCGCTTCATCGAGATGATGCGAAACGCCCGCCGCTCTCCTCTCCCGCAAAGCGGGAGCGGGTGAGGGAGGGGGCGCGCGGTCATGCGCGATGACCGACCCCCTCACCGCCGCCTTCGATGCCGCGCGCGAAGCCTTCGCCGCCAATGAGGTGCCCGTCGGCGCGGCCATAGCGCGCAATGGCGAGATCATCGCCGTCGCGGGCAATCGCACGCTGCGTGATAAAGACCCCACGGCTCATGCGGAGATGCTCGCCATTCGCGCCGCCTGCGTGGCGCTCGGGAACGAGCGGCTCGTCGATTGCGATCTCTATGTCACGCTCGAGCCCTGCGCCATGTGCGCGGCGGCGATCTCCTTCGCGCGCATCAGACGGCTCTATTTCGCCGCCGACGATCCCAAGGGCGGCGGCGTCGAGCATGGCGCACGATTCTTCTCGCTGAAGACCTGTCATCATGCGCCGGAGGTCTATGGCGGCTTGCGCGAGAGCGAGGCGGCGGACTTGCTGCGCGCTTTTTTTCAGGCGCGGCGCTGACGCTCGAGCCGCTCGGCGGCGCTCTGCAATCCTTCGATCACTTGCGCGCGACAGGCGTCGCCCGCCGCGAAGATGCGCTTCGCCTTGAACAGATCCAGCGCGAGATATTGATTGACCGCGGGCGAGATCAGCACGTCGGGCGGGCTCTCCTCGATCATGCGCTCGCTGATGGCGTTCATCATGATCTGGCTGGCGACGATGATCGTCTCTATCGGCGAGGGCGGGCGATTGCGCGCCCGCTCGCTCGACGCGCCGGAGACATCGACGGCGAGCACGATATCGGCGCGCCCGGCGAGATGATTGTAGGGCAGCGGATTGACGAGGCCGCCGTCGATCAGAAAGCTGTCGCCATGGACGACCGGCCGCACCAGACCCGGAATGGCCATGGAGCCGCCGACGGCCGGCCGCAGCGGTCCGCTAGAGATCGCGGCCTCGCGGCGCAGGCGAAAATCCGTCGCCACGGCAGTGAAGGGAATCTGCAGCTCCTCGAAAGTCTCCGGCATTCCCTGCGGCCAGAAGGCGTCGAGGAAACGCTCCGCGTCGATGAGCGCGGGATGCGCGAGATCGGAGAAGGTGCGCGCGCGGCGACGCGCACGCGAGCGCAGCAGCCGCCGCGCGAGGCGCATGCGATTGTGGAACGTCTGCTCCGCATGAGCGCGCAGCTGCGCTCCCGTAAATCCCGCAGCATAGGCGGCGCCGACGATCGCGCCGATCGACGTGCCGGCGATGGCGCAGGGACGCACGCCCAATTGGTCGAGCGCCTCCAGCACCGCGATATGGGCGAGGCCGCGCGCGCCGCCGCCGCCGAGCGCCACTGCGACGCTGAAGCCGAATGGACTCACAGAAAAGCGTCGAGCGCGGCGAGCGTCGCCTCGGGCGCCTCCTCGGCGAGATAATGGCCGCTGTCGATCTCGACGCCGCTCAGATCATTCGCCCATTCGCGCCATTGCGCGAGCAGCGCAGCGCCATGGCCGGAGACGCTCGCCGCGCCCCACAGCGCCAGCGTCGGCACGATGATCTTTTTGCCCGCCGCGCGATCGGCGAGATCGAGCGCGCGGTCCGGCCCCGCGCCGGCGCGAAAATCTTCGCAAAAGGCATGGATGCGCGACGGCTCGTCGAAGGCGGCGCGATAATGGGCGAGCGCGCGTGGATCGAAAGCGTCGAGCGTCGCGGATTTGGTCGCGCTCGCCAGCGCATCCTCGAGGAAGCCTTTCGCATCGAGGCCGATGAGCTGCTCGGGCTTGGGCGCGGGCTGCGACAGCAGGCGCGCGCGGCCCAGGCGTCGCAGATCGGAGTCGCCGATCGATTCCTCGAGCGGGGCTATGTCGAGCAGCGCGAGCTTCTCCAGCCGGCCCGGATGGTCGAGCGCGAGACGAAAGCCGACGCGCGCGCCGCGATCATGGCCGACGAGCGAGAAACGCACATGGCCGAGCTGCTCCATCACGACGATGACGTCCTCGCCCTGTGCGCGCTTCGTATAGGCCTCGCCCTTCTCGCTCGGCGGCGCCGAGGACCAACCATAGCCGCGCAAATCCATGGCCACGACGAAGAAGCGCTCGGCGAGGCGCGGCGCGATCCGGGCCCAGGCGACATGGGTCTCGCCGAATCCGTGCAGCAGCAGCAGCGGCGGGCCGGAGCCCGCGGAGCGGGCGAAGACGGAGCCGGCGGGCGCCGTCGATCCAATGCGAGGCGAAGCCGGGAAAGAGATCTGCGAGGTCGGACATAGGTTCCATCCCCTTCATCGGTTCCATGCCCCTTCACCGGTTCCATGCTCTTCGGGTGCGAGGGACCGCGCGAGGCTTCGTCTGAAGCCTTTCTCGGCGCGAAAGATTTTCAAAAGGGCCCGGCCCGAGAGGCTTCCGCTCTTGCCGCGCCTTTTATCCACAACAAATAATCTGGCGCGGCCATGGGGCCGTGGCGCGCGATTTGCGTTGTCTCCGCGATCCCCGAGGCCCGTGTCGGGAAACCGACAAAGACCTCTAGCCAGAACCGGAACGGTACGATAAACTACTGAAATCACAGCTAGTTTACAACCCTTCCAAACTAGGTGCGGAGATGATCGTCTGCTCTTGCAATGTGCTCTCGGACGGCCAGGTCCGCGAGGCTCTCGGGGGAAGATCGGATCGACCGAGCGTCGGCGCGATCTTTCGACATATGGGGTGCGAGCCACGCTGCGGCCGGTGCGCGCGCAACATCAGCGCGATCGTCGATCAGCATGCGTCGGTCCCTTCCGATCATTGCAGCGGAGCCGGCGAATGCGATAATTGTCGCGCCGACGAATTGGCTGCATGACCCGGCCTGCTCTGGCCGGGCGGAAGGGGGACCCATGCGCGGTGACGCGAAGCTCTTGGAATATCTCAATCGTGGCGTCCGCGCCGAGCTGACGGCGATCAATCAATATTGGCTGCATTATCGCATCCTCGACAATTGGGGCTTCAAGGAGCTCGGCAAGAAGTGGCGGCACGAATCCATCGAGGAGATGGAGCACGCCGATAAGTTCGTGCATCGCATTCTCTTCCTCGAAGGCTTTCCGAACATGCAGAGCCTCGATCCTCTGCGCATCGGCCAGTCGGTCGAGGAGATCATCCGCCTCGATCTCGCCACGGAAGTCGACGCGCGCGCGCTCTATCTCGAGGCGGCGGCCTATGCGCTGTCGATCAACGACCGCGTCAGCAAGCTGCTGTTCGAGGAGGTGGTCGAGAGCGAGGAGCGCCATATCGACTTCCTGGAGACGCAGCTCGAGCTGATCAAGCAGCTCGGCGTCCAGCTCTATTCGCAAAAGCACATCGGCGACCTCTCCTGACGAGAGGCCGTCAGGCGCTCGAATGCTCGGGCTCGGCGGCGTGGGTCTCCCGCGCCGTTTCCGCCCTCGCGTGACGATTGGCGCAGAGCTGCGCCACCGCGCAGGACAGCAGCAGGCCGACGAAAGCGACGGCCGCCATCGCCAGATAGGCGCGCTCGCCCGCCTGCTCATAGAGCGGCCCCGACAGCAAGGTGAACAGGCTGTTGCCGCCGGCGATCGCCGCCGCGAGCCAGGCCTGCGATTGCGCGAGGCGCTCCTTGCCGCCGAGCTCGGCGAGCAGATAGGCCGGGCCGATCTGCACCGCGGCGCATGAGGCGCCGTGCAGCGCCTGGGCGCAGAAGATGCCGAGCGGACCGGGATCGGCCGACATCAGCAGCCAGCGCAGCACAGCGCCGATCGCGCCGACGAGGAGAAAGGCGCCGGCCTTGGATTCGCCGCCGAACCAGCGCGCGGCCATCAGAAAGACGACGACCTCGGTGGCGAGCGCGGCCACCCAGGCGAAAGCGACGAAACTGTCGCTATGGCCCTGCTGCTTCCAATGCAGCGCGCCGAATGTGTTGACCATGGAATGCGAGCCTTGCACCAGAGCGGCGGCGACGATGACGAGCGCCACCAGCTCCGGTCGGGCGATGCGGCCGACGGACAGCCTCTCCGCGCGCGCGCCCGACGAGCCGAAGCCGATCAGCGAGCCGAAGCACGCGAGGCACGCGAGCACGCCCACCGCGGCGAGCAGCCAGACGATGTCCTCCACCGCGAGCGCTCCGGCGACCGGCCCGCTCGCCGCGAGAAAGACGAGGATCGACATGGAGCCCCAGCCGCGCACCCACGAATAATGCAGCTGCGGCAGGCCGGCCTCGCGGCGCCGTCGCGCCTCGCCGAAGGTGACGCCGTCGGCGAGCGGCGCCAGCGGCCCCTGCGCCAGCGCGACCATGGCGCCGGCGACGAGCAGCGCGAAGAAGCCGGTGGAGAGGCCCATCACCGCATAGGCGGCCGCCACCGCCGCCATGCAGCCGACCAGCAGCGGGCCATGATCGCCGCGCCGATCGGCCCGCCGCGAGGCGAGCAGCATCGAGCCGATGCGAATGACCGGCTGAACCGCGAGAACGGCGGCGATCTCGAAAGCGTCGAGACCGCGCGACGACAGCCAGATGGCGAAGAATGGGAGCTGGACGCCGACAATGGCGTAAATGGAGGCCTGCAGCAGCGACAGCCTGAGCTCCGCGTGGCGGCCCGCCGCCGTCTCGCCGCTCTGAGAATCGATCAAATGCTCACTCCATCGCGGCGGCTTTGAGAATGCAGACCATGGTCGCATGGGCGGCGCTCCGCCCCAGGTTGCGGATCACATGCGGACGGTCACAGCGATAGCGCAGCGTCTCGCCCGCGCGCACGATCTCCTTTGCGCCGGCGACCTCGACCTCGAGCTCGCCCTCTCTCAAGGACAGGCTCTCGACAGAGCCGCGCTGATGCGCGTCGGATTCCAGAACTCCACCCGGATCGGCGGAAAATTCATAACATTGCAGCCATTCGACGGTCTTGATCCAGCCGATGATCTCGAGCCGGCACTTGCCGTCGTCGGAGACGAGCATCGGCGTGTCCGCACGGCTGGTTTTCTCGAGGAAGGGCTCGTCCTCCGTGGTCTGCAGCACACGCTCGATGGAGACATCGAGCGCATGGGCGAGGCGCCAGATCGTCGCGAGCGTCGGATTGGTCTCGTTGCGCTCGATCTGGCTGATGATCGATTTGGCGACGCCGGATTGCTGGGAGAGTTCCGACAGCGACAGATTATAGGCCTTGCGCAGACGCTGGACAGTCGCGCCGAGCTGGCCGGACAAAGCCAGCGCTCCCGCTTCCAGAATCTTCTGCTTTTCTCGGCCTTCCACGCCCATCTCTCTGCTCCGCTCGGATGTGGTCCGGATAGATAATCGAATTCGTTCGAAATATCGAACGGGATTTTCACTCCGACGCGGGTCGTCGCGGCCGGTGTCATCGTTACGCAACACGAATCTGGTGGGAAGGAGACGCTGCGGCACAAAAAGAGGCGGGCGCGTCAAAATGACCGCAATCGATTCATTGGCCGATTCGCAGAGCGCCAAGCGCTTCAGGACGCTGTTCCTGTCGGATCTCCATCTCGGCACCAGAGGGCTTCAAGCCGAGCTGCTGCTCGACTTTCTGAAGCATCACGACGCCGACACCTTCTATCTCGTCGGCGACATCGTCGACGGCTGGCGGCTGAAGGGCGGCTGGTATTGGCCGCAGGCGCACAATGACGTCGTGCAGAAGCTGCTGCGCAAGGCGCGCAAGGGCGCGCGCGTCGTCTATGTGCCCGGCAATCACGACGAGTTCGCTCGCGACTATACGGGGATGGAGTTCGGCGGCGTCGAGGTCGCCGAGACCGACATTCACGAGACCGCCGACGGCAAGAAAATGCTCGTCATCCATGGCGATCAGTTCGACATCGTCGTGCGCCATGCGCGCTGGCTCGCCTTTCTCGGCGATTGGGCCTATGAGGCCGCGCTGTTCGCCAACACCTGGGCCAATCGCGTGCGCCGCCTGTTCGGCGTCGATTATTGGTCCTTCTCCGCCTGGGCCAAGCTGAAGGTGAAGAACGCAGTGAATTTCATCGGCGATTTCGAGCAGACGCTGGCGGCGGAAGCGGCGCGGCGCGGCGTCGACGGCGTCGTCTGCGGCCATATTCATCATGCGACGATCCGTCAGATCGATGGGATGCTCTATGTGAACACCGGCGATTTCGTCGAGAGCTGCACAGCGATCGCCGAGCACCCCGACGGGCGCTTCGAAATTCTCTATTGGCGGAAGACCGCCAAGGAGCAGGCGGCGGCCGAGGCCCCCGCACAGCAGCCCCCGGCTCTAACTCAGGCGAGGGCCGCCGCCTGATGCGGATATTGATCGGGACGGACGCTTGGCGTCCGCAAGTCAACGGCGTCGTGCGTTCCCTGGAGGCGATGGCGAGCGCGGCGAGCGCGCTCGGCGCATCGATCGATTTCCTGACCCCGCAGGATTTCTCCTCCATTCCCATGCCGACCTATCCGGAGATTCAGCTCGCCTTCGCGACGGCGGGAGCGGTGGCGAAACGGCTGGCGCAGGGCTATGACCATGTCCATATCGCGACCGAAGGGCCCGTGGGGCTGGCGACGCGCGCCTGCTGCCTGCGCCTGGGCCGGCGCTTCACGACCAGCTATCACACGCGCTTTCCCGAATATATTCACGCCCGCACGCGGCTGCCGGTCGGCGTGACCTATGCGCTGCTGCGGCGTTTTCACAATAGCGGCGCGGGGACGATGGTCTCGACGCAGACGCTGGCGCAGGAGCTTTCCGCGCGCGGATTCCGCCGGCTGATGCGCTGGTCGCGCGGCGTCGATCACGAGCTGTTCCATCCAGACAAGGCGGTCGATCTCGGCTATCCGCGGCCGATCTATCTCTACGCCGGCCGGCTCGCCGTGGAGAAGAATATCGAGGCTTTTCTCGCGCTCGACCTGCCGGGCACGAAGCTCGTCGCCGGCGACGGCCCCGCGCGGGCGGCGCTCGAGGCCGCCTATCCGCAGGCGCGCTTCCTCGGCGTGAAGACCAGCGCGGAACTGGCGACGCTCTACGCCAGCTCGGATGTGTTCGTCTTTCCGAGCCGCACAGACACTTTCGGAATGGTGCTGCTCGAGGCCATGGCCTGCGGCCTGCCGGTCGCCGCTTTTCCGGTGGCGGGGCCGCTCGATGTTGTCGGCGCGAGCGGAGCCGGCGTGCTGAGCGAAGATTTGCAGGCGGCCTGCCTCGCGGCGACGGAGATTCCGTCCGCCGCGCCGCGCGCCCATGCGCTGACCTTCACCTGGGAGGCGAGCGCGCAGCAGTTTCTCGGCAATGTCGCGCTCGCGCATCAGAACGGCGTCGATGCGGCGGCGGCTCAGGCGGCGGGCAAAGCCTGCTCAGCCAAACAGCCGAAGCTTTTCGTTCAGGGGGAGATGATCGAGCCGTGACAGCGCCACGAGGCGCGGATCGATAGGCCGCGACGGCGCGGCTTTCGGCGGCGTCATCGCATCCGGCAGGATCGCCCGAGCGACGAATTCCTCGAACACGATTCCATTGGCGGCCGGCGGCTCCGCGACGGGCGCTTCGGCGGCTTTGACGAGCGGCGGCTCCTCGTCGAGCGGCGCGGGCTCCTCCAAGACGAGATCGATTTCCGGCTCCGCTTCGATCGTGAACGGCTCCGCGCAAATTTCGGCGTGCTCGATCTCGAACTGCTCGATCTCGAACTGCTCCTCCGCGGCGACCGGCTCGAGCACGAGAGGCTCGACCGGCAGCTCGGCGATCTCGACATAATCCGCGACGATCTCGACGGGCGCGGCTTCGGCGATCGCGCGCGGCGGCTCTTCTCTCTCCGCCACTGGCATGTCGAGCAATCTGGAGAATTGCGCCGCCAGCGCGTCGGCCTGCGCGCAGAGCGGCTCCTCGACGCCGCTGGCGCGCAGCGTCTGCGCGAATTCCTGCGCGCGTTCGACGAGACGGCGCGGCAGACGCCAATCGACGGCCGCCTCCTGCTCCTCCGCACGCGCTGCGACGCGCTCCAGACGATCGACGGCGAGCATGAGCCGCTCGGTCTCCTCGGCGCGCTGACGACGCGCGAATTCGAGCAGGAACCATCGGCCGCGGACGGTCTCCATCACCGCCTCTTCGATGCGCTCATAGTCTTCGGGATAGAGGCCGGTGGGCGGAGCCGGTAGAGTCATGAGCCGTCTGTCCATGCGCCGCGAATCGGCATCATGCTCAGGAAAAGCTGGGAACGGTTTTTAATCAAGCAGGAAAAACGCCAGCGCCGTTCATGTGTCGCGCCGGCGCTAGGCGCGTTATCATCAGGCTGCGGATCGGCAGCCATCCGGCGGTCACGATCAGCGCGCGAGCCGAGAAAGTCTTCGAATGAGTTCCGAATCCTACCGGCTGAACCTGGAATATCGCGCATCGGTCGATGAAGAATTGAGAAGAGTCGTTCTTTGCCTTCTCGAGGGCGAGATCGGCGTGATCGCGGCGTCGCGGGCCTTGGGTCAACTGCGGCATCACATTGCGCCGGCTTGGCCAGAAATGGGCGAAGCGCTGCTCCCTTTCATCGCCGTCGATTCAGACACCGACGCCCTGCCGATCGGCGCCGAGCGAGCGATGTGGGCTCGTTCGGCCTTGGCGATAGAGGATCACAAAATCGCAGAAGCCGAAGAGCGATTTCGCGATCCCATTCGCGCAGCATGCCATCGTATTATGGCGCTTCTCGACAACGACGCCGCCACGCTCTGGAGACCGGTCGGCCCGCTCGAGCTGGAATTGATCGCAGCATCCGGGATGCGTGAATTTCCGCCTCGTTTGCCCGAGCAGCCGATTTTCTATCCCGTCCTGACCGAAGCTTATGCGGTCAAGATCGCGCGTGATTGGAACGGCCCACGTGGAGGCGGATTTGTGACCCGCTTCCGGATACGTCGGGACTTCATCGCGCGCTACCCGGCTCAGACGGCAGGCGGTCGCGAATATTGCGAATATTGGATACCAGCGGCAGATCTCGCCCCCTTCAATGCGGCAATCGTCGGAATGATCGAAGTCACGGCCGAGTTCCCGGCCACGCAGGACCCCACGATCGATGGATAGACATATGACGCGCGATCAGGCGGATCGCGGCCCGCATGGACTAACGAGCAGGATTCATAAACGATGAGCCTATCGTCCGACGAAATCGAACGCTACGCCCGCCATATCGTGCTGCGCGAGGTCGGCGGGCCCGGCCAGCAGCGGCTGAAGAAGGCGCGCGTGCTGGTTGTCGGCGCGGGCGGGCTCGGCGCGCCGCTGCTGCAATATCTCGCGGCGGCCGGCGTCGGCGCGCTCGGAATCGTCGATGACGACGAGGTCTCGCTCTCCAATCTACAGCGACAGGTGATTCACCAGACGACCGGCGTCGGCCGGCTGAAGGTCGACAGCGCGCAAGAGGCGATCCATCGGCTCAATCCGCATGTCCATGTGGAGCCCCATGCGCTGCGGCTCACAGAGCACAATGCGCGCGCGCTTATCGCCGCCTATGACGTCGTCGCGGACGGCTCCGACAATTTCGCGACGCGCTATCTCGTCTCCGACGCCTGCTTCTATGAAAGGAAGCCGCTCGTCACCGCGGCGGTCGGCGGCTTCGACGCCTCGCTGACGACGCTGCGCCCCTTCGAGACCGGCCCCGCGGGCAAGCCCAATCCGACCTATCGCTGCCTCTTCCCCGCGCCGCCGCCGCCGGGCGCCGTGCCGAGCTGCGAGGAGGCCGGCGTGCTCGGCGCGATGACCGGCGTCGTCGGCGCGATGATGGCGCTGGAAGTCATCCGCGAGATCGTCGGCTTCGGCGAGGGGCTGGTCGGGCGCCTGCTGCTGATGGACGCCCGCTCCATGCGCTTCGAGACGCTGCGCTACGCCTATGATCCGGACAATCCGCTGACCGGCGTCACAGCGCCGCGATGACGGCGATCTCTATCTTGTAGTCCGGCGTGACGAGCTTCGCCTCGACAGTGGCGCGCGCCGGCGGATTGCTCTTGTCGACCCAGACGTCCCAGACGCCGTTCATCTCGGCGAAGGTCGCAATGTCGGCGAGATAGATCGTCGCCGAGAGAATCTTGGCCTTCTCGCTGCCGGCCTCCTGGAGGATCGTGTCGATGAGGCCGAGGATCTCGCGCGTCTGATCGGCGACCGGGCCGCCCTTGGCGGCTTCGGCGACCTGGCCCGCCGTATAGATCACGCCGCCATGCACGACGGCCTTGCTCATGCGCGCGCCGGCGCCGATCCGCTTGATGGACATTTTCCGATTCTCCGAGAGTTGCGAATGTGGATTCGGGGGACCGCGGCGGCGGCGCGAGCCGCGCTTGATAGGGTCTGACTATCTATCGAGTGGAAAGCTCTATCGTAGCTCTACATACACAAAGAGCGGGGACGGCCCTTGCCTCTCCCCACTCTTTGGTACCCGTCCTTTGACCGGACTCATCGATAGGCGCCATCCGCGAGAATTGGTGTGGAGCGTCTCGCAGATGGGCAGAGTTCCGGCGTCCTCCCCGACTTGGACCTCAGCCAGCGATTGGTAGAACGCATTCTGCGCTCAAATGTTTTTAGCCAGCTCGGCGAGGGGGACATTATGACAGCCGTGGCGTTTTGTCACCCGAAAAAGCCGGCAGCTGGAATGAAATTGTGCTGACGGCGCCCGCCATCGGGGCAGGCTGTTCTCCGCTTGGGCGGCCGGCGCGTCGACCGGCTGGAAAAGTCGACGCGCCGCCCTGCCCGCAAGGGTAGGTCAGAGCGGGATGTTATCGTGCTTTTTCCAGGGGTTTTCCAATTCCTTGTGGCGCAGCAAGGCGAGCGCGCGGGCGATGCGCTTGCGCGTCGCGCTCGGCATGATCACCTCGTCGATATAGCCGCGCTCGGCGGCGACGAAGGGCGACAGGAAGCGATCCTCATATTCCTTGGTGCGCTGAGCGATCTTCTCGGCGTCGCCGATATCGGCGCGGAAGATGATCTCGACGGCGCCCTTGGCGCCCATGACGGCGATCTGCGCGGACGGCCAGGCGTAGTTGACGTCGCCGCGCAAATGCTTGGAGGCCATGACGTCATAGGCGCCGCCGAAGGCTTTGCGCGTGATGAGCGTCACTTTCGGCACGGTGGCCTCGGCATAGGCGAAGAGCAGCTTGGCGCCATGCTTGATGAGCCCGCCATATTCCTGCGCCGTGCCCGGCAAAAAGCCCGGGACGTCGACGAAAGTAACGATCGGAATGTTGAAGCAATCGCAGAAGCGCACGAAACGCGCCGCCTTCTTCGAGGCGTCGATATCGAGCACGCCGGCGAGCACCATGGGCTGATTGGCGACGAAGCCGACCGTGCGGCCCTCGACACGGCCGAAGCCGACGACGATGTTCTTGGCGTGCGTCTCCTGAATCTCGAAGAAATCGCCCTCATCGGCGATCTTCGTGATCAGCTCCTTGATATCATAGGGCTTGTTCGGATTGTCGGGGACCAGAGTGTCGAGCGAGGCGTCGAGACGCTCGGCCTCGTCGAAGCTCGGCCATTCCGGCGGCTCCTCCTTATTGGAGGAGGGCAGGAAGTCGATGAGCCGGCGCATCTGCAGCAGCGCCTCGACGTCATTGTCGAAGGCCTTGTCGGCGATGGAGCTCTTGGTGGTGTGCACCGAGGCGCCGCCGAGCTCTTCCGCCGTCACCGTCTCATTGGTCACGGTCTTCACGACGTCCGGGCCGGTGACGAACATATAGCTCGTGTCGCGCACCATGAAGATGAAGTCGGTCATGGCCGGCGAATAGACGTCGCCGCCGGCGCAGGGGCCCATGATGACGGAAATTTGCGGAATGACGCCCGAGGCCATCACATTGCGCTGGAACACCTCGCCATAGCCGCCGAGCGCCGCGACGCCCTCCTGAATGCGCGCGCCGCCGGCGTCGAACAGGCCGATGATCGGCGCCCGATTCTTGAGCGCCATATCCTGCAGCTTGGTGATTTTCTGCGCATGGGTCTCGGACAGCGAGCCGCCGAAGACGGTGAAGTCCTTGGCGAAGACGAAGATGGCGCGCCCATTGACCGTGCCCCAGCCGGTGACGACGCCGTCGCCGGAGATCTTCTCGCCCTGGTCCATGCCGAAATCGGCGCAGCGATGCGCGACGAACATGTCGAACTCCTCGAAGGAGCCATGATCGAGCAGCAGCTCGATCCGCTCCCGCGCGGTGAGCTTGCCGCGCGCATGCTGCGCGTCGATGCGCTTGACGCCGCCGCCGAGACGCGCCGAATCGCGCCGCTGCTCGAGACCATCGATGATATGTTTCATGGAACGACCAATCCTGCCGGTTGAGTGGATGCGCCGACGAGTTCCCCGCTCGGCGGTTCGTTTACAGTCTGGGCGAGCCGAGGCGCCAGCGGGCGATCTCGGCGGCGGAGAGAAGATGGACGCGATCGGGCGAGGTGCGCTCGGCGAGCGCGATCAGTTCCCGGCTCACGCCCATGGAGGCGCTGTAGCGCAGAAGCGTGCGGCGCATCCCGCCGTCGTCGTAGCGGCGCTCGCGCAGCACTTCGCCGCTCATCGGATCGACGCCGTCGACATAATTGAACATGCGGTGGACGCCGACGCGGCTCTGCCGCGGGATCACCCGCCGGCGACCGCCCATCAGCGCATAGACGCAGGCGGAATAGCAGCGCCCGGAGACGAGCGCGCCGCTCTCCGTCTCCACACGCGCGACGATGACCGCCATGTCCAGCCGGCGCAGCGCCTGGCCGAGCTGCATGGAGGCGACCACGCGGCCGCCGGGCGAGTCGAGGAGCACGATGCTCCGAAGCTCGGTCTCGCGGCCTTGGTCGCGCAAGAAGCTCACAAAGGCGTCGGCCGTGTTCTCGACGATCTCGCCCTCCGCCACGATGACCCGCGGGCAATGGTCGGCGCAATTGGCGTTGGCCGTCGTCGCGAGTCGGAAGGACATTTCCTCGGCGCAGGCCGAAGGCGCCGCCAAAAGCGCGGATAGAGCGAGGAGAAGGATGAAATTTCGGCTCATGCTCTCGGCGCTGCGTCTCGATCCTCATATGCGGCCAATTCCCGCCTCGTCTGCGTCGCCTCGGCGCGGCCAGACGACAGGCCGCTCCTGCGGGTCTCTCCCGATCGCGGCCTGCCAAATCGCGGCCTGGTGGGCGGTGACGGACTCGAACCGCCGACCCTCTCGGTGTAAACGAGACGCTCTACCGACTGAGCTAACCGCCCGCGCGCCGACCGGGATCGACGCCGCATTGTTTACGGGAGGGCGCCCCCTCCACGCAAGACGAGTCGCGCAGGGGCGACAAAACGGCAAAGCCGCCGGCGACGGTCGCGCCCCGGCGGCGAACTGGAATTCCGGTCGAAAGGGGGGAGCCGGGCGGCGGGGCCAGCCCTACTCGGCCTTGCTATTTGGCCGTGTTGAGCGCCGCTTTGAGGGTGGCGCCGGGCTTGAAGCGGGCGCTATTGGAGGCCGGAATCTTGATCTCTTCGCCGGTCGCGGGATTACGGCCTGTGCCGGCCGCGCGCTTCTTGACGGAGAAGGTGCCGAAACCGACCAGCCGCACCTCTTCGCCCTTTTTGAGGGCCTCGGTGATTCCGTCGATCACGGCGTCGAGGGCCGCGGCGGCGGCAGCCTTCGAAGTCTCGGTCGCCTCGGCGACGTGTTCGACCAGCTCCAATTTATTGACCATGGTCTCATCCCTTCTGCTTCCGCCGGGAGCCGGTCGTCGACATGGGCTGAGCGCCGGCATGGGCTGAGCGCCGAAAATCGAGCGGCGTCGAATCGCTCGGACCCGGCACAGGTGAGTGATGTGCTGGAATGTCAGCAAAAGCAAGGGTTAGAAGCACATGCGGCCCCGGAATCCCTGGAATTCCGGGCGCCTGAGCGCGAGACGGTGGGGAAACAGGCGGAAACCGGGGCTTTATGCCGCTCGGTCTGGGGCGCAGGCCCCTCCCCCGCGGCCGAGCCGCGAGAGAGGGGCCGAAGCCTTCAGTGCGCGCGCACGCCGGTCGCGTCATCCTCGACGACCTTGTTGGCCGCGATCGCGGGCGCGGGCTCCTCCCAGACGATCGGCGTCGGCTGACGCACGAGCGCATGCGCGAGCACCTCGTCCATGCGCGAGCATGGCACGATCTCGAGGCCGTTCTTCACCGAGTCCGGGATCTCCGCCAGATCCTTGGCGTTCTCCTCCGGGATCAGCACTTTCTTGAGGCCGCCGCGCAGCGCCGCCAGCAGCTTCTCCTTCAGGCCGCCGATCGGCAGCACGCGGCCGCGCAGCGTGATCTCGCCGGTCATGGCGATGTCGCGACGAACCGGAATGCCGGTCAGGATCGAGACGATCGTCGTCGCCATCGCGGTGCCGGCCGACGGGCCGTCCTTGGGCGTCGCGCCTTCCGGCACATGCACATGGATGTCGCGGCGGTCGAACAACGGCGGCTCTATGCCGAAATCGACGGCGCGAGAGCGCACATAGGATGCGGCGGCGGAGATCGACTCCTTCATCACCTCCTGCAGATTGCCGGTCACCGTCATCTTGCCCTTGCCGGGCATCATCACGCCTTCGATCGTCAGCAGCTCGCCGCCGACGCCGGTGACGGCGAGGCCGGTGACGACGCCCACCTGATCCTCGAGCTCCGCCTCGCCGTAGCGATATTTATGGACGCCGAGATAATCGGTGATGTTGTCATTGGTGACGTGAACCTTTCTGCCCTTCTCCTTGGAGAGCAGAATTTCCTTCACCGCCTTGCGGGCGAGGTTGGAGAGCTCACGCTCGAGATTGCGCACCCCGGCCTCGCGCGTGTAGCGGCGGACCAGCGTCAGCAGCGCCTCGTCGTCGATCGACCATTCGTCGGCGGCGAGGCCGTGCTTCTTGACCGTGTTCGGGATGAGATGCGCGCGCGCGATCTCGGCCTTCTCGTCCTCCGTGTAGCCGGCGATGCGGATGAGCTCCATGCGGTCCATCAAGGGCGCAGGGATGTTCAGCGTGTTCGACGTCGTCACGAACATGACATTCGACAGATCGTAGTCGACCTCGAGATAGTGATCCGCGAAAGTGGCGTTCTGCTCCGGATCGAGCACCTCGAGCAGAGCGGAAGACGGATCGCCGCGGAAGTCCATGCCCATCTTGTCGATCTCGTCGAGCAGGAAGAGCGGGTTGGACGTCTTGGCCTTGCGCATCGACTGAATGATCTTGCCGGGCATGGAGCCGATATAGGTGCGCCGATGGCCGCGGATCTCCGCCTCGTCGCGCACGCCGCCGAGCGACATGCGCACGAACTCACGGCCGGTGGCCTTGGCGATCGACTTGCCGAGCGAGGTCTTGCCGACGCCGGGCGGGCCGACGAGGCACAGGATCGGGCCGGTCAGCTTATTGGCGCGGCTCTGCACGGCGAGATATTCGAGAATGCGCTCCTTGACCTTCTCGAGGCCGAAGTGATCGGAGTCGAGAACGCTCTGCGCAGCCTCGAGATCGCGCTTGATCTTGGACTTCTTGCCCCAGGGCAGCGCCAGCACCCAGTCGAGATAATTGCGCACCACCGTCGCTTCTGCGGACATGGGCGACATCTGACGCAGCTTCTTGAACTCGGCGACGGCTTTGTCGCGCGCCTCCTTCGAGAGCTTGGTGTTCTTGATGCGCTCCTCGAGCTCGGCGAGATCGTCCTTGCCGTCCTCGTCGCCGAGCTCCTTCTGGATCGCCTTCATCTGCTCGTTGAGATAGTACTCGCGCTGCGTCTTCTCCATCTGGCGCTTGACGCGCGTGCGGATGCGCTTCTCGACCTGCAGCACGGAGATCTCGCTCTCCATCAGCGCGAGGCACTTCTCCAGCCGCTTGGCGACGGAGACCGTCTCCAGCACATCCTGCTTCTCGGCGATCTTCACCGAGAGATGCGAGGCGACAGTGTCGGAGAGCTTGGAGAAATCGTCGATCTGCGTGACCGCCGCGGCGATCTCCGGCGAGACCTTCTTGTTGAGCTTCACATAAGAGTCGAATTCGGCGATGACCGAGCGGCCGAGCGCCTCGACCTCGACGGGCTGGTCGATCTCGTCGCCCAGCGCTTCGGCGTCCGCCTCGTGATATTCGTCGACGCGCGTATAGTTGCGCACCTTGGCGCGGCCGACGCCCTCGACCAGCACTTTGACCGTGCCGTCGGGAAGCTTCAGCAGCTGGAGCACGGAAGCGAGCGTGCCGATCGAATAGATCGCATCGGGAGCCGGATCATCGTCGCCGGCGTTCTTCTGCGTCGCGAGCAGAATGAGCCGCTCCGACTTCGTCACCTCTTCCAGCGCGTGGATCGACTTGTCGCGCGCCACGAAGAGCGGAACGATCATATGCGGAAAGACCACTATGTCGCGCAACGGCAGAACCGGATAACTCTCGATTGCGCCGGGAACGATGGAATTGCGCTTTTCGTTCGTCATTTCTTTTTTCCTGTTCCGTTTCGCTCACCCGCGGAAGCGGGGCGGGCGACGCTCTGACGCAAAGGGACGCTTCTGACGTTAAAGGGACCTTCTGACGTAATGGAACGCTTGCAAGTTCCGGGCCCGACGCTCGAGCGGCATCCCCGCCTTTCCGAGAGAGGCCCGCTCACGCACGAACGGCGCCGAAGGCGATTACGCAACAAATGGGCCTAGCGGCAAAACGATTCAAGATACTGAAAAAATAGGTAACTGCGTCAGGGCGCAGGAGCGGCGATCGAGCCGCGCTCCCGCGCCCAAAAAAGCATCAGGCGCTGGCGCCGCCGCTCTTCTCATTGCGTTCGGCGTAAATATAGAGCGGACGCGCCTTGCCCTCGACGACCTCGGGACCGATGACGACCTGCTCGACGCCCTCGAGACCCGGCAGATCGAACATCGTGTCGAGCAGAATGCCTTCCATGATGGAGCGCAGACCGCGCGCGCCAGTGTGGCGCTCGATCGCCTTGCGGGCGACGGAAGAGAGCGCCTCGTCCTGGAAGGTCAGCTCGGTGCTCTCCATCTCGAACAGCCGCTGATACTGCTTGACCAACGCGTTCTTCGGCTCGGTGAGGATGCGCTTCAGCGCCTCCTCGTCCAGATCCTCGAGCGTCGCGATGACCGGCAGACGGCCGACGAATTCCGGGATGAGGCCGAATTTCAACAGATCCTCCGGCTGCACATGACGGAAGATGTCGCCGGTGCGGCGCTCGTCCGGCGCCTGCACATTGGCGCCGAAGCCGATGGAGGTGCCACGGCCGCGCGAGGAGATGATCTTCTCGAGGCCGGCGAAGGCGCCGCCGCAGATGAAGAGGATGTTGGTCGTGTCGACCTGCAGGAACTCCTGCTGCGGATGCTTGCGCCCGCCCTGCGGCGGCACGGAGGCGATGGTGCCTTCCATGATCTTCAGCAGCGCCTGCTGCACGCCCTCGCCCGACACGTCGCGGGTAATCGACGGATTGTCGGATTTGCGCGAGATCTTGTCGATCTCGTCGACATAGACGATGCCGCGCTGCGCGCGCTCGACGTTATAGTCGGAGGCCTGCAGCAGCTTGAGGATGATGTTCTCGACATCCTCGCCGACATAGCCGGCTTCCGTCAGCGTCGTCGCGTCGGCCATCGTGAACGGCACATCGAGGATGCGCGCCAGCGTCTGCGCCAGCATCGTCTTGCCGACGCCGGTCGGGCCGATGAGCAGAATGTTGGATTTCGCCAGCTCGACGTCGCCATGCTTGGCGGCGTGATTGAGGCGCTTGTAGTGATTGTGCACGGCGACCGAGAGCACGCGCTTGGCCTGCGCCTGACCGATCACATAATCATCGAGGACCTTGCAGATCTCACGCGGCGTCGGAATGCCGTCGCGCTGCTTGACGATGGACTTGTTCTCCTCGCGGATGATGTCCATGCAGAGCTCGACGCATTCGTCGCAGATGAAGACCGTCGGACCGGCGATGAGCTTGCGCACCTCATGCTGGCTCTTGCCACAAAACGAGCAGTAGAGCGTGTTCTTCGAATCGCTGCTGCCGACCTTGCTCATGTCTCGTCTCCTGACCGATCGGCCCGCTGTGGCGAATCGAACCAACCTCACTCGATATCAGCGAGGGCCTAACAAAACGTGCAATCGGGCGTCACCCGCCGCACTCTCCGTCCCGGCCTCATCCGCGGAAGCCAGTCTATAAGTCCCGGCCCGCAATGCAACCACGACGCCCGCATATAAATCAAGCAAGAATCGCGCCTTGGGAAGAGGGCCTGCGCCTTTTCTCGGCGCCTCCCCCTTCTAAAGAGTAAATTTCCCGAAAATCAAGGCCTTGACCCGGGGCGTCGCCGGATGTGCGACGGTCTCGAGACGTTACGTTCTCAGTTTTTTGGCGACAGGATTCAAGCGGAGCCTGTACGCATCCGGCATTCCCGAGCCGAGCAGAGGACGCAGATAAAGCCGGAAAGCGTCGGTGACATCCGTGCCATCCGCGGTCAGGAACTCGTCCGGCATCACCTTGGTCTTGCCGGCGACCGCCGCCAGCGGCGAGAGCCGATAGTCGACCGAATAAAACCCCGTGCGGTGAATCGTCACGGAGCCGTCACGATCGCCCCATAGCGCGAACTGCACCGCCTTCTCGCCGACCTCGCGCGCCTCGCGCTGGTCCACATCCGAGACGCAGCCGACGAAGCTGCGCTGCACATAGCCGAAAGTGTCGGCGCGCACGCGCTTCAGGCCGAGCTTGGTCTTGACGAGCTCGGTCAGCATATCGGCGAGAGCGCCGCCGCCCAGATGCACATTGCCATGCGCGTCCTTCTCCACCTGCTCGGCGAGCCTGGCGGCGATCGGCGTATGATTTTCGTCGCAGACGCCTTCCGAAATGGCGACGACGCAGCGCCCGTATTTGTCCATCGTCGCCTTCACATCGGCGAGGAAACGCTCTGTGTCGAAGACGCGCTCGGGCACATAGATGAGATGCGGACCATCGTCCGGGAATTTCTTGCCGAGCGCGGAAGCCGCGGTGAGAAAGCCCGCATGGCGCCCCATCACCACGGCGATATAGACGCCCGGCAACGCCCAATTGTCGAGATTGGCGCCGGCGAAAGCCTGCGCCACCCAACGCGCCGCCGACGGAAAGCCCGGCGTGTGGTCGTTGATCATCAGGTCGTTGTCGATCGTCTTGGGGATATGCACGACGCGCAACGGATAATCGGCGCGGCCGGCCTCCTCGGAGACGATGCGCACCGTATCGGAGCTGTCGTTCCCGCCGATATAGAAGAAGCAGCCGATCTCATGCGCGCGCAGCACCTCGAAGATCTGGTGGCAATATTTGAGATCGGGCTTGTCGCGAGTCGAGCCGAGCGCCGAGGACGGTGTGCAGGCGACCATCTCGAGATTATGCGTCGTCTCCTGCGTGAGATCGACGAAATCCTCATTCACGATTCCGCGCACGCCGTGATAGGCGCCGTAGATGCGCTCCACCGAGCGGAACTTGCGCGACTCCAGCACGGCGCCGACGAGCGATTGATTGATGACGGCGGTCGGGCCGCCGCCCTGCGCGATGAGCACCTTGGAGAAATCGATCTTCGACACGAGGAATGCTCCGAGTGAGTAGTCGAGGGCGAGCGACGAGCGGCCCGCGGCGAGAGCGACTGTCGCCACTCCCCGCTCGCAGGCGACGACTCACGCTTTTGTCACACCAATGCGCCGTGGCAATGCTTGAACTTCTTGCCCGAGCCGCAGGGACAGGGCTCATTGCGGCCGACCTTGCCCCAGGTCGCCGGATTGCCGGGATCGCGCTCCGCCTCCGTGACCGCCGCGCCGCCGCCGCCGCTGCTGATCGCCGACGATGAAAAATCGGCGGCGGCGAGCCGGGCGTTGAGCTCGGCGAGCGCGCTCTCGCCGCCGCCCGCGGCGTTCGGGTCCGGATGCACATATTCCATCGGCGGCAATTCGGTCGGGGTCGGCGGAGACTCGAAGGACACCTCGACGCGCATCAGCTGCGAGACGACGGTCTCGTCCCAATGCGTCATCAGGCTGCGGAACAGCTCCAGCGCCTCGGACTTATATTCGTTGAGCGGATCGCGCTGCGCCATGCCGCGCCAGCCGATCACCTGCCGCAAATGATCGAGCACGACGAGATGGTCGCGCCACAGATGATCGAGCGCCTGCAGCACCACCTGCTTCTCGATCATGCGCGAGAGCTGCTCGGTGTTGCGCTCGACGCGCTCGGCGTAGGACTGGCTCGCCGCGGCGAGCAGACGCTCCTTGATCTCCTCGTCGGCGATGCCCTCCTCCTTCGCCCAATCCTCGATCGGCAGATCGAGATTGAGCTGAGCGCGCGCCGTCTCGGCGAGGCCTTCCACATCCCAGGCCTCGGCATAGGCGTTCGGCGGAATGTGCTTGGCGACGAGATCGGCGACGACGTCCTCGCGCATCTCCTTCACCGTCTCCTCGACGCTCTCCTCCGCCATGATCTCGCGCCGGCGCTCGAAGATCACCTTGCGCTGGTCGTTCATCACATTGTCGAATTTGAGGATGTTCTTGCGGATGTCGAAGTTGCGCGCCTCGACCTTGTGCTGCGCCTTCTCCAGCGCCTTGTTGATCCACGGATGGACGATCGCCTCGCCATCCTGCAGGCCGAGCTTCACCAGCATGTTCTCCATGCGCTCGGAGCCGAAGATGCGCATGAGATCGTCCTGCAGCGACAGGAAGAATTTGGAGCGGCCGGGATCGCCCTGACGGCCCGAGCGGCCGCGCAGCTGATTGTCGATGCGCCGGCTCTCGTGGCGCTCCGTGCCGATGATGTACAGGCCGCCGGCGACGAGCGCCTTCTCCTTGAAAGCGGCGACCTCGGCGCGAATCTCGGCCTCCTTCGCGTCACGGGCGGCGCCCTCGAGCCCGGCATATTCCTGCGCGACGCGCATCTCTATGTTGCCGCCGAGCTGAATGTCGGTGCCGCGGCCGGCCATATTGGTGGCGATGGTGATCGCGCCCGGCACGCCGGCCTCGGCGACGATATAGGCCTCCTGCTCGTGGAAGCGCGCGTTGAGCACGGCGAATTGCCGCGACGGCGTGCCGCTGCGCGCCGCCTCGTAGAGCTTGCCGAGCGCCTTGGTGGGCTCGGAGAAGTCGATCTGCTTATAGCCTTTGGCGAGCAGGAACTCGGCGAGCTGCTCGGATTTCTCGATCGACGTCGTGCCGACGAGCAGCGGCTGCATCTTGGCGTTCGCCTCCTCGATCTCGCGCGCGATGGCGTCGAGCTTCTCGCGTCCGGTGCGATAGACCTCGTCGTCCTCGTCGATGCGCTGCACCGGGCGATTCGTCGGCATCTCCAGGACGTCGAGCTTGTAGATCTCGGCGAATTCGTCGGCCTCCGTCGAGGCCGTGCCGGTCATGCCGGCGAGCTTCTCGTAGAGGCGGAAATAATTCTGGAAGGTGATCGAGGCGAGGGTGACGTTCTCGGGCTGAACGGCCTGATGCTCCTTGGCCTCGAGCGCCTGATGCAGGCCTTCCGAATAGCGCCGGCCGGGCATCATGCGGCCGGTGAATTCGTCGATGATGACGACCTCGCCCTTGCGGACGATGTAATCCTTGTCGCGCTGGAACAGCTTGTGCGCGCGCAAGCCTTGATTGACGTGATGCACGAGCGTGACGTTCTGCGCCTCGTAGAGCGCGCCATCGGCGAGCACGCCGGCCTCGGCCAGCAGCTCTTCCATATGCTCATTGCCGATTTCCGTCAGATTGACGGTGCGCTGCTTCTCGTCGAGCTCGTAATCGTCCTTGTCGAGCTTGGGGATCAGCTTGTCGATCGCATTGTAGAGATCGGATTTGTCGTCCGAATGACCGGAAATGATGAGCGGCGTGCGCGCCTCGTCGATGAGGATCGAATCCACCTCGTCGACGATGGCGTAGACATGCGGACGCTGCACCATTTGCGCCAGCTCGTATTTCATATTGTCGCGCAGATAGTCGAAGCCGAACTCGTTGTTGGTGCCGTAGGTGATGTCGCAGCGATAGGCGTCGGCGCGCTCCTCGTCCGATATGTCGTGGACGATGACGCCGACGCTCATGCCGAGGAAGCCATAGACCCGGCCCATCCACTCGGCGTCACGGCGGGCGAGATAGTCGTTGACGGTGACGACATGGACGCCGCGACCGCTCAGCGCGTTGAGATAGACGGCGAGCGTCGCGACCAGCGTCTTGCCCTCGCCGGTGCGCATCTCGGCGATCGCGCCCTCGTGCAGGACCATGCCGCCGATGAGCTGCACGTCGAAATGCCGCTGGCCGAGCACGCGCTTGGCCGCCTCGCGGACCGTGGCGAAGGCCGGGACGAGCAGATCGTCGAGCCGTCTGCCGTTCTCCAGCGCGTCGCGGAACTCCTGGGTGCGGGCGCGCAGCGCCTCATCGGACAAAGCGGCGAGCTCGACTTCCAAAGCGTTGATCGCCTTGACCTTCGGCTGATAGGTCTTGAGCCGGCGATCATTGGCCGAGCCGAAAATCTTCTTGGCGAGAGCGCCGAGCATGCGCAAACCTTTCCAGATGAGCCTCCGGCGATGAGCCGGCGGAGGCCGCCTTTTCGCACATGTTCCTTTCGATTTGCCAATTTCTTTTCGAAAGGTCGGCGAGCGCAACCGCGCGCTCGCGCTCGCGTCGGCGGCGCGGCGACGGTCGAGAGATAAGAGGCGGCCGAACCCTTGTCAATGTAAGGGGAAGGCCAGCCAGGGCTCCGAATTCGGGTTGACGATCGCCCGAGGCGTCGCCGATGCGCAGGCCGGGCGCGGCGAGCCCGCGAGCGCCGTCTTCGACCGCCCGGACGCCGAGTTCAGAGCCGAGGCGGAAGCCGAGCGACGAAGAGGGCCGTCTCATTCCCGCGCGCGCTCCGGTATCCAAAAGGCGTCGCGGAGGCCTCACTCCGGCGCCTCCTCGATCCGCCGGAACGGCAGCGGCAGCCGGCCCTGCTCCAATAGTCTCGAGAACAAGCGCAGTCCCGCCGGCTCATTGCCATTGGGGTGGACCAGCACGATCGAGCCGTCGCGGGGCGGCGGCGACAGCACGAGCCAGGCGTCGGCGCCGAGCGCGATCAAATGGCGGCGGCGCAATTCCTCCATCAGCCGCGCATCGGCGACGAGGCCGGGGAAGCGGAAAAACACCGAGGGCGTCGCGCCGCGCTCGATCAGCAGCCGCTCCACCCGGAAGATTTCGGCGTCGAGATCGACGCCCGGCCGCAGCAGATAATTCAGCGCGTCCGCGAGGCGCGGGACATAAGGATGGCTGTACGAATGGCCGACCCAGGCGATCCGCAGGGCGCCGCTCGCCGCCTCGCCCATCAGCCAGTCGAAATCCGCTCGGTGACGTTCCAGCCAGAGCCCCGACACCGAGAGCGCGACCGGCGCGCCGGGGACGACATCGGCCAACCGGCGCAGAAAATCGCGGTCGAGCGGCCGCCGGCTCGGACAGAGGTCGCCGGTCAGAAAAGAGCCGGCCCCGACCCCATGGCCGAGCCCCGCGGCGATCGACAGGCTGCGCCCGGCGGCCGCGAGGCGCGGCTCGTCCGGATCGCCCGGCCGCGGCCGCAGCGCGCGCAAAAAGCGCGTCTCGCTCTGCGCCGCCTCCGTCGTCTCCACGCAGCGCCAGGCGCTCTCGGCCTCGAGGCTCGTCTCGAGCGTCGCCGGATCGACCGTGAGCGCCATGGCCTCCCCGTCCAGCCGCAGCCGGCGGATGGCGAGGCGCATCTCGCCGGAGGGCCCATGGCATTCGAGCAGGACAGGCCGATAATCCGCGACACGGCGCGCCGCCTCGGCTCCCGCGGCGCGAGCGACGGAAACCGGGGCGATTGCGAGAACAGCGGCGAGCGCCCAGAATAAAATCGCCACGCATTTTCGCGGGGGATGACCCATGACCGAGAAAGCTCCTCCACAAAAAGCCTCTGGCGAAAACATCCCCGCCGAGGAAACGCTGTCCGTCGTCTTCCACGATCTCCCGCGCGAGAGTCCGGCCGTCGCGGCGGCGCTCGGCGGCGAGATCGCCGCCCGCTTCCGCCCCCGCGACGAAGCGCCCTTCTCCATCGTCGCCCATGACGAGCGCAGCGTGCTGATCGGCGGCCTCAACGGAGTCGTCCACTGGCGCTGGCTCTATATAAGGCATTTATGGGTCGCGCAGCAGCGTCGCGGCATGGGGCTCGGGACCGCGCTGCTGCAGCGCGCCGAGGACGAGGCGCGCTCGCGCTCCTGCCTCGGTCTCTATATCGACAGTTTCGATCCCCGCGCCGCGGCGCTCTATGAGCGTTTCGGCTTCACCCGCTTCGGCGAGATCGCCGATTTTCCGCCCGGCCACAGCCGCATGTTCTTTTCCAAGAGGCTCGCCCCCGCATGAGCGCCGCCGAGATGACCGTCATGGCGCTGCGGCGGCCGGGGACGCCGCTCGAGGCCGAACGCCGCCCCCTTCCCCATCCCGGCCCCGGCGAATTGCTGCTCGAGATCGAGGCTTGCGGCGTGTGCCGCACCGATCTCCATGTCGTCGACGGCGAGCTCGCGCACCCGAAGCTGCCGATCGTCCCCGGCCATGAGATCGTCGGCCGCGTGGCGGAGATCGGCGCGGGCGTCACGGGCTTCGCGCCCGGCGAGCGCGTCGGCGTCCCCTGGCTCGGCCATGCTTGCGGCTGCTGCCCCTATTGCGCGGAAGGCCGAGAAAATCTCTGCGACGACCCGCTCTTCACCGGCTACACGCGCGACGGCGGCTATGCGACCCATACGGTCGCCGACGCTTCCTATTGCTTCCCGCTGCCGCCCGAAGGCGACGCCGCGACGCTCGCCCCGCTGCTCTGCGCCGGGCTCATCGGCTGGCGCGCGCTGAAGATGACGGGCGCGGCGCGCAGCATCGGCATCTACGGCTTCGGCGCCGCCGCGCATATCATCGCGCAAGTCGCGATCGCGCAGGGCCGGCGCATCGTCGCCTTCGTGCGGCCGGGCGACAGCGCGGCGCATGATTTCGCGCTCTCTCTCGGCGCCGTCTGGGCCGGCGGCTCCGACGAGACGCCGCCCGAGCCCCTCGACGCAGCGATCATTTTCGCGCCCGTCGGCGCGCTGGTTCCGCGCGCGCTCGCGGCGGTGCGCAAGGGCGGGATCGTCGTCTGCGGCGGCATTCACATGAGCGACATTCCCGCCTTCCCCTATGCGCTGCTGTGGGAGGAGCGCCGCCTCGTCTCGGTCGCCAATCTCACGCGCGAGGATGCGCGTGAGTTTCTGGCGCTCGCCCCGCAAATCGGAATCGACACGCATGTCGTGCGCTATCCGCTCGCCGCGGCCAATGAGGCGCTCGCGGATTTACGCGAGGGACGCCTGCAAGGCGCGGCGGTGCTGATTCCGTGAGTGGCGTTTCGCTGCGTCCCGCGACATGCGCCGCCTGCTCTCAGTCCCGCGAAGCGGGAGGACGGCTAGGGAGGGGGCAAACGCGCCGCTATCTCCTGCGCTACCACGCCCACCTCGCGCGACGCGTCGACGCGCGTCCATCGCATCTCGCCGAGATCGTAATTGCGCTGCCGCGCCGCGATCTCGCGCGTCGCATCCGACACGTCGCCGATGCGCGCGCCGACGCGTGAATCGCGAATCGAGGCGTCGGTCTCGAGCCAGAAGCCGGCGAAGGGAACGCCCGCTCCGCGCGCCGCCTCTTCCAGCGCATCGCGCTCGCTCTCGCGCGCATAGACGGCGTCGACGATGACGCACCAGCCGAGAGAGGCGACGCGCAGCGCCTCTCTCTGCATCGCCTCATAAATCGTCACGGAAACCGCCGCCGTGTAAGCCTCCTGCGGCAGCGGCGCGGTCGGCGCGACGCCGAAGCGCTTTTTGCGCAGCCGATCGCTGTTGAACGTTCGCGCGCCGGGGGCCGCGCCCACCAGCGGCGCCAACGCCGCCGCGACGCTCGACTTGCCCGCGCCGCTGAGGCCGCCGATCGCGACGATGCGCGGCGTCGCGGGGCGCAGCAGCGCGCGCGCGAGATCTAAATAATCGCGCGTCTCCTTGTCCAGCGCCGCGTGATCGGCGTCCGCGTCCAGCGCGCGCGCGGCGGCGACATCGGCGCGGATCGCAGCGCGCAACGCCATGAAGAGCGGCAGCAGCGGCAGGCCGTCCGCCTCGTCGCGATGATCGAGATAGCGATCGAGCGCGAATGCCGCGAGCACGCCCTGCCCACGACGACGCAGATCCATCAGCAGAAAAGCGAGATCATAGAGAACATCGATCGTCGCCAGCGCGTCGGAGAATTCGATGCAGTCGAAAGGCGTCGGCTCGCCGTCGACGACGCAAATGTTGCGCAGGGTGAGATCGCCATGGCAGCGACGCACCTTGCCGGCGTCGCGCCGTCGATCGAGCAGCGCGCCATGCGCTTGCGCCGCCGCGCGCAGATCATCGGCGAGCGCGCGCCGCTCCGGCGCCGAGACGACGGGCGATTTGGCGAGCGAGCTCGCGTCGCCGAGATCGAGCAGCGCGGCCATGACCAAAGCCCCGCCGCGGCCCTCGACCACTTCCGCGCTATCGTGAAATTGCGCGATGCGCTCCGCGAGCCGCTCGACGAGCGGCGCCGAGAGACGGCATGCGACCGCGAGATTGTCGAGGAGATTCTCCTCCTCGAAGCGCAGCATCTCGACGACGGCGTCGACGAGCGCGCCCTCGCCGTCGAAAGCGATCGCGCCATCGTCGCCGCGCGTGAGCCGGCGCACGGCGAGATAGAGCTGCGGCGCCGTGCGGCGGTTGAGCGCATATTCGCGCTCGCACATCGCCAGGCGTCTCTGCGGCGTATGGAAATCGAGATAGGGAAAGACGACGTCGCGCTTGAGCTTATAGACGCGATCCCGCGTCAGCACGACGATCGAGATGTGCGTGACGACGGTCTGCGCGTCTTCGCCCTGCGCCATGAGAAAATGGACGGTCTCGTCCTGCGCGCCGAATGTCATGCGATGACGCCTCCAAAATCCGCGCAAAACGCGCGCCCCTTCTCCCACGCGTGGGAGAAGGTGGCCCTCGCGTCAGCGAGGGTCGGACGAGGGCTCACGACCGCGCTCGAGTCATTCGTCATTTTCGCTGTCATTCGCAGCGAGCCCTCATCCGACCCGACTGCGTCGGGCCACCTTCTCCCGCAAGCGGGAGACGGAATCGCGCATGAAGATTTCGCCTCCATCACATCCCCCATTTCTTCACGAACCAGCTCTTCACCAAATGCGCCAGCACACTGTAGCAGATCAGGAATGAAAATATCGCCGGCCAATAGAGGGGCGGCAGCGGCGTGAAGCCGAAGACGCCGGCGATCGGCGAGAAGGGAAGCGCCGCGCCGATGAGGCAGACGGTGAGCGTCGTCAGCAGCAGCGCATTGCTCGCGCGGCTCTCGATGAAGGGAATCCGCGACGTGCGGATAATATGGATGATGAGCGTCTGCGTCAGCAGCGATTCGACGAACCAGCCGCTCTGGAACAGCGCCGGATCGGTCCAGGCGCCGAAGGCGTAGATCATCAGCGCGAAGGTCGCATAATCGAAGATCGAGCTGATCGGCCCGACGCAGAGCACGAATTTGGCGATATTGTCGATGTCCCAGCGGCGCGGCCGCTCGAGATATTCGGCGTCGACATTGTCGGTCGGGATCGCCGTCTGCGAAAAATCATAGAGCAGATTATTGGTCAGCACCTGAATGGGCGTCATCGGCAGGAAGGGCAGAAACATGCTCGCGCCCAGCACGCTGAACATGTTGCCGAAGTTCGAGCTCGCGCCCATCTTGATATATTTGGTAATGTTGGCGAACACTTTGCGGCCCTCGAGCACGCCGTCGCCGAGCACGGCGAGGCTCTTCTCGAGCAAGATGATATCGGCGGTCTCCTTGGCGACGTCGACCGCCGTATCGACGGAAATTCCGACATCCGCCGCCTTCAGCGCCGGCCCGTCATTGATGCCGTCGCCGAGATAGCCGACGACATGACCCTTGCGATGCAGCGCGTCGATGACGCGCGCCTTCTGCGGCGGCGACAGCTTGGCGAAAACGCTCGTCTCCACCGCGAGCGCAGACAAATCCTCGTCGCTCATCGCCTCGATCTGCGACCCCAGCGCGATGCGCCCGACCTCGAGCCCCACATCCTTGCAGATCTTGCGCGTGACGATATCATTGTCGCCGGTCAATATCTTCACCGCGACGCCAGCCTTCGCGAGCGCCGCTATGGCGGGCGCCGCGCTCTCCTTGGGCGGATCGAGAAAAGCGATATAGCCGAGCAGCGTCAGCGCGCTCTCGTCGGCGACGGAAAAGCTGGTCTGCTCCGGCGGCAGCTCCCTATAGGCGACGGCGACGACGCGGAAGCCGTCGGCGTTCAGCTCCTCCGTCTCGCGCCGCGCCGCCTCGAGATGCGAAGGGTCGAGCTCGCCGCAATCGGTCTCGGTCTCGTAGCGCGCCGCAATGGCGAACAGCTCCTCCACCGCGCCTTTGCAGATCAGCAGATGCGGGCCGTCGTCGCGGCGCACCACGACGGAGAGGCGGCGCCGCTCGAAATCGAAGGGAATCTCGTCGATCTTCTCGAATTCATGATCGGGACGCAGCGCGCGCGCCAATTCGTGATGGTCGAGCACCGCGCGATCGAGCAGATTCTTCAATCCCGATTGAAAATGGCTATTGAGAAAGGCGAATTCGAGAACGCGGTCCGAATCCTCGCCGAATATGTCGAGATGGCGCTTCAATATGATGTGGTCCTGCGTCAGCGTGCCGGTCTTGTCGGTGCAGAGCACATCCATCGCGCCAAAGTTCTGGATGGAGTTCAGCCGCTTCACGATCACTTTCTTGCTCGCTATGGCGATCGCGCCCTTGGCGAGATTGACCGTCACGATCATCGGCAGCATTTCCGGCGTCAGGCCCACGGCGACGGAGACGGCGAACAGCAGCGCCTCCAGCCAGTCGCCCTTGGTGACGCCATTGATGACGAACACCGCCGGCGCCATCACCGCCATGAAGAAGACCATCAGCAGAGTGAAGCGCGTCAGCCCCTTGTCGAAGCTGGTCTCGACGCGCGCGCCGGCCATTTTGTCAGCGAGCGCGCCCAGGCATGTGCGCCGTCCCGTCTCCACGATGACGGCCGTCGCAAAGCCGCTGACCACATTCGCGCCCATCAATGCGAGATTTTGCGCGGCGAAAGGATCGCTCGCCGGCGCCGCATGCGCGAATTTCTCCACCGGCATGGATTCGCCGGTCAGCGTCGATTGATTGACGAAAAGATCCTTGGCCTCCAGCAGCCGCAGATCGGCGGGGATCATATCGCCGGCGGAGAGGCGCACGATGTCGCCGGGCGCGAGCCGCTCGATCGGCTCCTCGACGAAGCCATCCGGCGTATGCGCGCCCGGCCGTCGCACGGAGGCGTGCGTGCGCACCATGGCCTGCAAGCGCGCGGCGGCCTCATTGGAGCGATGCTCCTGGAAGAAGGCGAGCCCCACGCTCAGCACCACCATTGCGGCGATGACGACCGAGGCGCGCAGATCGCCGAGCGCGTAAGAGGCGACGGCGAGGGCGAGCAGCAACGCGTTCAGCGGATTCTTCGCCCGCCCGGCGAGCTCGCGCATGACGCTCGCGCGCCGCTCATGGGCGATGCGGTTGAGCCCGACGCGGCGCAGCCGATGCGCGGCCTCGCGCACGCTCAGCCCCGCGCGGGAGGTGCGCAGGGCGGCGAGAACCGCCTCGCCCTCGGCCTCCGCCGCGCGCAGCAGCGCGCCGTCGAGCTGCTTCTCGTGCAGGAGGCGCGTCGCCGAAAATTGCTGGTTCATCTCTTGCAAAATCCCGATTCGGGAGGGGAGCGAAAGAAGCGAAGCTGTTTCATCGCGGGCCGACAAGGCGGCGCGATGTCGCTTCCGCAAGAGCGGCGTCCGAGCCCGGATCGGAGACCGCTCTCGCTGTTCCTGGGGAGCGAATTCCGTCCCCTCGAACGATTCCGTTCGAGCGGAACGCGCTCTGTCAAGCAAAGGTCACGCTTTCTTAACCATGACGAGGCTAGCAAATTCACGAGGCGCCGTCCTCACCTCGCGCGCGTCGCGCCCAAAGGCGCGCGACCTCATGGATCGTTCCGATATGGGACAAGCGATGACCGAGGCCGCAGCGGCCGCGCCGCAATCTACGCCGCAATCGACCTGGACCCTGAACTATCCGCGGCTGCTCAACGCGCTGTTCTGGATCACCGCCTTTTCCGGCTCGGTGGTGTTCATCGAGCCATCGCCCTATGACGGGCTCATCCTGCTGACGCTCATCGTCTGGATTCTGGGCGGCGTGCGTATTCATCGCGCCGTGCTTCCCGGCGTCGCCTTTCTCGTGCTGTGGGCGCTCGGCGGCTACATCTCGCTCATTCCCTATTGGAACGAGCCCGATCCCGTCGAGTTCATGACGCATACGCTGTTCATCTCGACGACGGGCGTCTTCTATATGCTGTTCTTCTCGGAGAACACGTCGAAGCGCTTCGATCTCTGCATGAGCGGCTATGCGGCGAGCTGCATGCTCGCGGCCCTCATAGCGGTCGGCTCCTGGGCCGGCCTGTTCGGCAATCCCGAGACGATGACGCTGGACGGCCGCGCCATGGCGCCCTTCAAGGACCCCAATGTTCTGGGCTCCTATATGGTGCCGGGCGTGCTCTATTTCGTGCAGCGCCTGCTGCTCGGCCGTTGGCGCTACTGGCCGGTGACGCTCGCCGGCCTCGCGCTCTCCGGCGCGGCGCTGTTCACCTCCTTCTCGCGCGGCTCCTGGGGCGCGGCGGTGGTGTCGATCGCGCTGATGACGATCATGTCGGTGATGACGGCGGATTCGCGCAAGATGCGCATACGCATCGGCTTCATGGCGCTCGCCGTGGTCGGCGTCGTCGTGGTCGGAATCGGCGCCGCGCTCACCGACTCCTCGGTGCGCGAGTTCTTCTACAAGCGCGCCTCGGCGACGCAGGACTATGACGAAGGGCCGACCGGCCGCTTCGGCAATCAGAAGCGCTCTCTGCCCATGCTCGTCGAGCGGCCCAACGGCATGGGCCCGCTGCGCTTTCGCCTCATCTTCGGGCTCGAGCCGCACAATAGCTACATCAACGCTTTCGCCTCCAATGGCTGGCTCGGCGGCTTCGCCTTTCTCGGCCTCGTCCTGACGACGACCTTCGTCGGCTTCCGCCTGTCGCTGACGCGCTCGCCCTATCTGCGGCACGGCCAGCTCATCTGGTCGGCGATGTTCGTGTTCTTTCTGCAGGCGTTGCAGATCGACATCGACCATTGGCGCTATTTCTTCATCTATCTCGGCGCCGTCTGGGGCCTCGAGGTCGGCCGCGTGAAATGGGCCGAGCGCGCCGCCTCTACGGCTCGAAGCGAAGCCCGCCCATGATCACATTGGCGGTGAAATTGGAGTTCGCCGTCGAGCTGACGAGGCGCTGCCAGAAATAGCTGCCCTTGATCGAGATGGAGCGGGTCAGCTTATATTCGAGCTTCACGCCCGCCGTGCCGACCTGCTCGAACGTATCCGCGCCCTGATAATTATTGGTCTGATAGCTGCCGGTCGCGGTGATGGTGAAATTGCGGAACATCGCATGCGTCACATCGAATGTGACATTGCGCGAGAGCACGCCGGCCGCGCCCTGCAACGTCGTCTCGGAGAGCGTCGTGCCGGTGCGCAGCGTGATGGTGGTGAGCGGCGTCGCCGTGTAGATGATGGCGGCGTCGATGATCGGCCCGCGCAGGCGCGGCAGGCGCGGATCGGCGTAGTCGCGCTGCGCATAGCCGCCCGAGGCCTCGCCCTTGACGAGATCGGTGATCTTGAAGGTCGTGCCGATTCGGCCGGAGACGCCGGTGCTGTCGCGCGCATAGCCGTAAGGATCGAGCCAGCTGTCATGCGTGCGCTTGTCGATCGTCGCCTCGACATAGGGCTTCATCGATGGATTGAGCTCATAGGCGAGACGCGGATTGATCCCGGGATCGCTATAGCTCGTGCTCATCAGATTGAGCGTGGAGCCGTCGTTGTAATTGGCGTTCTGGAAAATCCAGCGATCGAAGGTCCCGCGCATCGTCGCGTCGAGCCGGCCGAAGCTCTGCGTCACGCCGACGGCTGTCCCCAGCGAAACGATGAGCGGCCGATTGACGACGACGACGTTCGGCAGGCTGGTGACGAGGCCCGGCGCGCCCGGCCGCTGCGAGTCGAGCGTGAACTTGCCTTCGAATTTGACCTTGGTGTCGCGCGCGACGTCCCAGCGATAGAAGACGTCGCCGACGCCGTCCGGGCGATCGGCGTTGTCGACGCTGAAGTAATCGACATAGCCGAGCCGCAGATTCCCCTGAATCTCGTCGCGCAGCCATTCCGAGCGCAGCCGCAGGCCGGCGTCGACGCGAAAGAATTTCGAGCCGTGAAAATCGGAGGTCAGACGATTGGGGTTGGTGTCATAGCCATAGGTCGGCTCGGCGTAGGGGTAGAGGCGCAGCGAGCCCACGCCTATGCCGAGCGGCGCATAGGGATTGGCGTCGACGATCGGCTTGGGTCTCGTCGGAATCTGCGCGGGCAGCGCGACATTGGGCGGCGGCGGGCGCTCGGCCGGCAGATCCAGCGCGCCGCGGAAGCCGCGCATGCGCAGCTTGGCCAGGCGCCGGATTTTCGCCTTGGCGTAGACCGAGGTCTTATAGGCCTCGAGCGGCGGCAGCGGATGCGCCGGCGAGAGCGGCGGCGGCTTCAAGGGCGGCGGCGGCGGATTGGGCCGCGGCAGGCGCGCGCGGACGCGGGGCAGGCCATAATTGGGGCCGCTGGGGGAAAGCTCCGGAGCGCCTCGCCGCTCCTGGTTCGGCTGACTGACCACGGGCGGCGCGGCCTGCGCGCCGGGAATGGGCGGCACGGTCGGCAGATCGCGCAGCGGGGCGATATCGAGCGATGAGGGCGAAAGCGTCTGGCCCTGCGCCGGGCGCAAGGGGGCGATCGTCGCCGGCGCAGCCAGCGACAGAGCGATCAATGTCGTCGCCGCAACGCGGCTCTGAGACTTGGCGGAAGCCACTCGTTCCCTCGCGCGGACGCCCTGTTCGAAGCAGGCGCGATGGAGTCGAGCGTTAAGCAGTTATGGTTAACGGAGGCTTACCAGTCGAGGCTCAGGCCGGGGGTCACTCGCCGAGCGCGGCCATATAGAGGTCGAGAATTTCCTCCTCCTCGGCGCGCTTATGCTTGTCCTGGCGGCGCAAGGAGATGATCTTGCGCATGATCTTGGGGTCGAAGCCGGTGCTCTTGGCCTCGCCATAGACGTCCTTGATGTCGTCGGCGATGGCGCGTTTTTCTTCCTCGAGCCGCTCGATGCGCTCGATGAAGGAACGCAAATGCCCGCCATTCACCTCGCCGGTCGGATCGATCCCGGCGCTGGCCTCCATCTCTCGGGCGGCGACCCTGTTGCTGGCCATGATCTTCTCCTAAAGGACTCTGGGGAAAGTTCGGATGCTGGGGCTCGGAGCTCTGGAGGGGACCGCGGCGCCCGGGTCCAGGACGGAGGGGAGCCATGCCAAGCCGCGACCGGCGCCGTCAAGCGCGAGACGAAATAATCCCCGCTTTCCTCCCGTCCGAGCTTGACGCCGGTCCTCGCGCCCCCGACATCTGCCGCGGAATCGACGAGAGGATACGAATATGTACGAAGCCGGCGGCGACGGCCGCATCTATCCGGTCTCGCCGGAGCAGCGGCCGCTCCCGCCGCGGGAGGCGCTGGCCGGCGTCCGCATGCGGCGCGTTTTCGCCGTCTGCCTCGATCTGATCGCCGTGGCGCTGCTGTCGGGAGCGCTGTGGCTCGCGCTGCTGGTGCTGAGCTTCGGCCTGTCGGCTCTGCTGCTGCCGCCGATGTTTCCGCTCGTCGCCTTTTTCTACAATGGCCTCACGGTCTCCGGCTGGCGGCGGGCGACGCCGGGGATGCGCGCCATGGACCTCGAGGTCCGACTCGCCGATGGCGCGCCGGCTCCCTTCCTCAATGCCGCCGTCCAAAGCGTGCTCTTCTATGTGAGCTGGCTGTTCCCGCCGCTGCTGCTCGTCACCTTCATCACCCCCGACAAGCGCTGCCTGCACGACATTCTGGCCGATGTGATCGTTCTGCGCCGCGCAGAATGAGGCCTCGAGAGCGAAAAATTCTTGGCGCGCGGCGGGCGTCGATTCTAATATCGCGGTCAGTCCGCGCTGGAAGGCGTCGGAGCGTGCGGTATATCGAATTCGGCGACAGGACGAGATCAGCGTGACGAGAGAACCCCGCGACGCGCCGCAATTCTATCTCACCTCGCCGGCGCCGTGCCCCTATCTGCCCGGGCGCGACGAGCGCAAGGTGTTCACCCATCTCATCGGCCGCCGCGCGCCGGCGCTCAATGACACTTTGACGCAATCTGGCTTCCGCCGCTCGCAGACCATCGCCTATCGGCCGGCCTGCGAGACCTGCCGAGCCTGCGTCTCGGTGCGCGTGAAGGTCGAAGAGTTCCAGCAATCCAAAGGCTTGCGCCGGGTGGCGCGGCGCAACGCCGACCTCTTCGCCGACGCGCGCCGCCCCCATGCCGTGACCGAGCAATATGCGCTGTTCCGCGCCTATGTCGGGGCGCGGCACAATGACGGCGGCATGGCCGATATGAGCATGATCGACTATCAGATGATGGTCGAGGACAGCCATGTGGAGACGCGGCTCATCGAATATCGCCTGCCCGGCGCCAATGGCGGGCCGGACAAGCTCGTCGCCTGCTGCCTGACCGATTTTCTCGCCGACGGCCTGTCGATGGTCTATTCCTTCTACGATCCGACTTTGGACGAGCGCTCGCTCGGCGCCTTCATGATTCTCGACCATGTGGAGCGGGTGCGCCGCGCCGCGCTGCCGCATCTCTATCTCGGCTATTGGGTCGATGGCTCCCGCAAAATGGCCTATAAGGCCCGCTTCCTGCCGCAGGAGCGACTCGGCATGGACGGCTGGAAGCGCGTCGGCTGATTCGTTTTGCCCGCTTTCCTGAAGGCCAGATGAACGAAGCGGCCATGCGCCGTTCAGCTTCCTCGGATTAACCTTTGCTTCGTCATCGGGAATTGCCGGCCGGCGCTCGGCGCGGCCGAAGGAAGCGAAGGAGAGCGTCCATGGGCGCGAGAATCACGAAAATCGCCGCACTCGCGATCGCCGGCGTCGTCGCTGCGACGACCATCGGCGCCGCCACGCCGGCTCTCGCCAACGGCTGGGGGCATCATGGCGGCTGGGGCCATGGCGGCGGCTGGGGCCGTCCGGGTTGGGGCTACGGCGGCGGCTACGGCTGGCGCGGCGGCCATCGCGGCTACGGCTGGGGCGCTCCGGTCGCGGCCGGCGTGCTCGGCGCTCTGGCGGTCGGCGCGATCGCCGGCGCCGCCGCGCAGCCCCATTACGGCTATGGCGGCGGCTACGGCTATGGCGGCTGCTATCCGGCCAATCAGCCGGTCGTCGACGGCTGGGGCAATGTCGTCGCCTACCGCCGCGTGCAAGTCTGCGACTGATCTTTAGTCTGCGACTGATCTTTTTCGAATTGAAGAATTCGGCGTCTGGTCAGCCAGCAGCGCCGAAGGCCGCCGCCGCCTCCCCGCCCCCTCTCGCGCGACGGCGCGCTCAGGGCCTCCCGGACTTCCCCTCCGGGAGGCCTGTTTTGTCCGTCACGAGCGCCTTTTCGGTCACAGACGACTTTTGTCTTTCACAGGCGCCGCAGCGACAGCGCCTTGCCTTCCTTGGCGTCGCGGCGCCAGAGCCCATCGGGCTCCTGGTCGAAATGCGCCTTGTGGCCCTTGCGGGCGGTGAGCGCGAGACGGCCGCGCTCGAGCGACCAGCCCACCGGATCGAAGATGACGACGCCCTGGTCGCGGCAGGCCGGCGCCAGCTGCGCGCGGAAGCCGCCGGGACCACGGCCGCGGTCGTCCAGCGTCAGCATGCAGCCCGTGTCCTTGTCGCCGGCGCGCAGGATCGCATAGCGGCCGGCGACGCCCGGCTGCGCCGCGACGGCGGGCGGCGCGAAGGCCGGCAGGCAGGCCACGACGGCAAGGCCGAGGCTCGCGGCCAGGGCCGTGGCTCCGGGAAATTTCGACATGGAGGACTCCGAGAAATCATCTGCGAATCGCTGAAGAATATTGCGCTCTCCCTACGAGAAGACAAAGCCTGCGGACAAGAAAATTCATCCCCCGTCGCTTGGGCGGCGCCGACACCCGCGCTTTCTGTCGCACGAGTCTTTTGCGAAGCCGGCCGGCAAGGTCTAAATGATCTCGCGAGGAGCCTCGGGACGTCCCCTCGCGATCGGAGCCGACACTATGACCAGCGCCTCTCTCGCTCTCGCCGAACGCTCGGCGCCGCGTTACACGAGCTATCCCACCTCTCCGCATTTCTCGGCGGGCGTCGGGCCGGAGCAAGCCGCGCGCTGGCTGGGCGAGCTCTCGCCGCAGGCCAATCTGTCGCTCTATCTGCACGTTCCCTTCTGCCCGGCGATCTGCACCTATTGCGGCTGCCACACCAAGGCGCTGCGCCAGGACGCGCCGCTCACCTCCTATAAGGAGACGCTGCTGCGCGAGATCGAGCTCGTCGCGGCCTCGACGCCGGCGCGCCATGTGCGCTCCATCCACTGGGGCGGCGGCACGCCGAGCATGCTCGGCCCCTCTCGCTTCCGCGAGGTGGCGCATGTGCTGGGCGAGCAATTCGACATCGCCCGCGACGTCGAGCATGCGATCGAGCTGGACCCGCGCCTCGTCGACGCCGCGCTCGCCGAGGCGCTGGTCGCCTCCGGCGTCGATCGCGTCTCGCTCGGCGTGCAGGATTTCAACCCGCATGTGCAGAAGGCCGCCGGCCGCGAGCAGCCTTACGAGGTGGTGGAGCGCTGCGTCGCCATTCTGCGCGAAGCGGGACTCGAGTCGATCAATTTCGATCTGATGTACGGCCTGCCGGAGCAGAGCGTCGACGATGTGATCCGCACGGCGAAGCTCGCCGCCGGCCTTTCGCCGAGCCGGCTCGCCGTTTTCGGCTACGCCCATGTGCCCTGGTTCGCAGTGCATCAAAAGCTGATCGATCAGGCGGCGCTCGCCGGCGCCAATGAACGCCTCGCCCAGGCGGAGGCCGTGCGCGCGACGCTGGAGGCGGAAGGCTTCGAGGCGATCGGCCTCGATCATTTCGCGCGGCCGCAGGACACGATGGCGCAGGCCGCGCGCAATGGCGAATTGCATCGCAACTTCCAAGGCTACACGACCGACCAGGCGGATGCGCTCATCGGCTTGGGCGTCTCCTCCATCGGCCGTCTGCCGCAAGGCTATATCGGCAATATCGGCGACACCGGGAACTGGCGCCGCTCCGTCGAGGCGGAGCGTCTGCCCGTCGCACGCGGGCTCGCCTTCACCGCGGAAGACAAAGCGCGCGGCGCCGTCATCGAGCGCTTGATGTGTGATTTCTCAGTCGATTTCGGCGCGATCGCCGCAGCGCATCATTTTCGCGAGGACGCTTTCGACGACGCCGTGCCGCATCTGTCGACGCTGCTCGACGAGGGACTCGTCGCGCTCGACGGCCGCCGCCTGACGATCGCGCCGCGCGGTCGTCCGTTCGCGCGTCTCGCCGCAGCCGCTTTCGACGCCTATCTCGAAGCGAAGGCCGCGCGCCATTCCGTCGCCGTGTGAATCATTCACCGATCGGCCGACTCTCGATTCCATGACGCGCGGCGTGCGAGGCGATCGACTCGTCACCGTGGCCTGTGTTATTACGGATGTGTTTCTTATCCCCGGCTCAATTTCGCTCGGCCGGGAGTCGGCATTGACAAAACGATCGTAACCTCGAATTGTCTCAATATGAACTAAGTACTAACGCCTAGGCGATTCTCACAGCTTTCATCGTAAAGCGTCGCGTCGAGTCCCAGAGTGGTCGAACGGCGCAGATCATTCCGAGGAATTAGGATAATGCTCGCATCGCCGCTCGTTCTGGTCGGAGCCGACAAGGGCGGAGTCGGCAAGAGCACAGTGACGAGGCTCCTGATCGACTTCCTGCAGATGGCGAACCGCGCGGTGCGCGTCTACGACACGCAGGCGCCCACAGGCGCGTTGAAGCGCTTCTATCCCGACATCGCAGAGATCATCGACATCAGAGACGTGCGCCATCAGGCCCGTCTCGTCGAAAGCCTCACCGAGCACGACGCCGTCACCATCGTCGACATAAAGGCCGGACAGCTCATGGGCACGCTGCGCTTCATGGAGGATGTCGGGCTGCTCGACGCCGCGTCGCGCGGCGAGGCGCGCGTGCTGGTGCTGCATCTCATCGGCGCGTCCGTCGCCTCGCTCTCCGAGCTCGAGGAAGTCGGCCCCTACAAGAACAAATGCGAATATCGAGTCGTCAAGAATTTCATCAACGCCTCCAACTTCTTTCAAGAGAACCCCCGCTTCTCGGAGCGCTATCTCGGCGAGAGCGACGCGGGCCGCGAGATCATCGTGCCGCGGCTCGATCCGCTCGCCTATGAGGCGGTGGAGCTCGCCGGTCTGCCTTTTTCCTCTTTTGTGTTCGACGAGCCCGCGCGCGGCGGCGAAATTCGGCCGCGCTCCTTCGTGCTCCGCGGCTATGTCCGCACATGGCTCGAACGGTCATGGACCAATTTCGAAGCTGCAGGACTGCGCAGCTTCGTCGCTCCGTCCACGGAAAAAATCTGATTCCAAGAAGCCGGTGAACGGCGCAACAAAAGGAGACCACCGTGATGAAAGACTTTCGACCCGAAGAAAAGAACGTCGTCTATATCGGCGAAGGCGTGTCGCTGACGGGCTCGGTGAAGGCGCAGGACACGATCGTCGTCGACGGCGCCGTCGACGGTGAGATTTCCTGCAGCCAGCTGATCGTCGGCCCGTCGGGCGTCGTCAATGGCGCCATCTCCGTTTCCGACGCGGACATCTACGGCCGCATCGGCACCGACATCACCATCAAGCAATTGCTGATTGTGCGCTCCACCGGGCGCGTCGAGGGCAAGTGGATCTACGGCGAGATCGAGGTCGAGAAGGGCGGCGTGCTGTTCGGCACGGCCGAGTCGACCGAAATCCGCTCCGAGCGCAAGCCCGCGAACGCGAAGGAAGAGAAAGCCTCGTTCAAGAATTTCGAGAAGCCCGCTCTCGTCTCCTCCAATGAAGCCGATGCGGACGCCGCCCCCGTCACCAGCATTTCGTCGCGCGCGCTGCGCGATCGCCGCAAGGCCTGAGAAGGCTGGAGCGCAATCGGACGGCCCCCGTCCGATTGCGCTCCCGGGCGCCGTGACGTTCTGTTCATCAATTCGCTTTTTGTGAATTCGCTCGTTCTTGTCCGAAAGCCGAGGCGCACGTCTCTGGGACCGCGCCGAACCCGTGCTTCATTTGGGACGAATCCGAGCGGGATGCGCTCTAGGGCAAGGCCGAGCGCATCAGCTTGCCATTGCGATTGCGTGGCAGCGCCTCGAGAAAAACCACCTGCCGCGGACGCTTATAGGCCGCGAGATGCGCGGCGCAATGAGCGAGCATGTCCTCCTCGCCCAGCCTCGCCTCCTCGCGCAAAATCACATAGGCTCTGATGATCGTCTGATCGTCGCGGCCGGCCCGTTCCGCGACCGCGGCGTCGGCGACGAGCGGATGCGCCAGCAGGCATTTCTCCACTTCCGCCGGAGAGACGCGATAGCCGAGGGCGTTCATCACCTCATCGGCGCGGCCGTGATGCCACATGTATCCGTCGGCGTCGAATGCGACGAGATCGCCGGAGACGAACCAGTCGCCGCGAAAGGCTTCCTTTTCCTCCTCCGGCCGGTTCCAATAGCGCAGCATCAGACCCGGCTCGTCGCGATGCACGGCGAGCACGCCCGTCTCGCCGACGCCCAGCGGCTCGGTCCCCTCCTCGCGCGGCAGCGCCGCGACGATGCGGCCCGGCTGCGGACGCCCCGGCGAGCCCGGCCGCACGGGAACCGTCGGCGCGCTGGAAATAAAGGTCGAGATCTCGCTCATGCCGAAGGCTTCATAAAGCTCGGTCTTGGCGCGCGCGCGCCATTCCTCCAGCAGGCTCGGCGAGAGAGCGGCGCCGGCGGTGAGCCCATGCCGCAGGCTCGAGAGATCATGCGTCTCGAGCGCCGCATATTTGAGAATCTGGCGATAGACGCCCGGCACGGCGGCGAAGATCGTCGCGCGATGACGCTCGACGAGGCGCGGCCAGACGGCAGGGTCGGGCCGGCCATTGTAGAGCACGGCGGAGGCGCCATTGGCGAGCGGATCGACGACGCCGACGCCGAGCGTGTAGGTCCAATTCATCGCGCCCGCATGCAGCATCACATCCGCCGCGGTGAGGCCCTGCCAATGCGCATACATCGGCCGTCGCGCCCAGGCCGCGCGCTGCGCATGCAGCACGCCCTTGGGCCGGCTCGTCGTGCCCGATGTGTAGACGAGATAGGCGGGATCGTCGGCGTCGGTGTCGGCGTAATGTTCGAGCGGCGCGCCCTGCAGGAGGCGCGCGAGATCGTCGCCGCGCAAGACGGCGACGCCGGCGCGCTCATGCGCTTCGTTCTCGAAATCGCGGCCGAGCGCCAGCGCCGCGGCGCCGCAATCGTCGAGCAGGAAGGCGGCCTCCTCGGCGGTGAGCTGAGAGGAGGCAAGCAGCGCGACATAGCCCGCGGCGATGGCGGCGAAATAGGAGAGGACGGCGCCGGCCTCATTGCCCATGCGGATCATCACCCGCGCGCCGGGCGCGAGGCCGAGCGCGCGAAACCCCGCCGCCAACACGCGCACGTCGCGGTCGAGCGCCGCATAGCTCCAGCTCTGCTCGCCCTCGTCGCCGACGATGACGATCGCGGTCTTGCCCGGCTGGGCGCGCGCATGATCGGCGATGCAATAGCGCGCGAGATTGAAACGCGCGGGGACGGGGTCGATCATGCGCTCACACAGCTCTCGAGACCGCGCCCGTCAGTCGAACAGGCTCGACACGCTCTCCTCGCGCGCCGTGCGGGCGATGGCCTCGCCGATCAGCGCGCCGATCGAGATGACGCGAATGTTGCGCGCCTCCTGAACCGCGGCCGTCGCCGCGATCGTGTCGGTGAGCACCAGCTCCTTCAGCTTGGAGGCGGCGACGCGCTCGGCCGCCGCGCCCGACAGCACGCCATGGGTGATATAGGCCGAGACGGAGGTCGCGCCCGCGGTGAGCAGCGCCTCGGCGGCGTTGCACAGAGTGCCGCCGGAATCGACGATGTCGTCGACGAGAATGCAATTGCGGCCCGAGACGTCGCCGATGATGTTCATCACCTCCGATTCGCCGGCGCGCTCGCGGCGCTTGTCGACGATGGCGAGCGGCGCATCGATGCGCTTGGCCAGAGCGCGGGCGCGCACGACGCCGCCGGTGTCGGGCGAGACGACCATCACATTCGGCAGCTTGGCGTGCGATTTGATATCCGCGACCATGACCGGAGCGGCGAAGAGATTGTCGGTCGGAATGTCGAAGAAGCCCTGGATCTGCCCGGCGTGGAGATCGACGGTCAGCACGCGATCGGCGCCGGCCCGGGTGATGAGATTGGCGACGAGCTTGGCCGAGATCGGCGTGCGCGACGTGCCTTTGCGGTCCTGCCGGGCGTAGCCGAAATAGGGAATGACCGCGGTGATGCGGCGCGCCGACGCGCGGCGCAGCGCGTCGATCATGATGAGCAGCTCCATCAGATGGTCGTTCGACGGCGCCGAGGTCGATTGCACGACGAAAGTGTCCTGCCCGCGCACATTCTCCTGAATCTCGACGAACACCTCCATATCGGCGAAGCGCCGCACCTGCGCTCGGCACAAGGGCACGCCGACATAGGCGGCGATCGCCTCGGCGAGCGCGCGATTGGAATTGCCTGCGAGAATTTTCATCGCCGCCATCGAACCGCCTCGACCCTCACCACGTGACACGGCGGCCTCTTAGCAGCGATGCGGCCGTGGGACAATACGGCAGGAATATGACACCCTCCCGCAGCGCCTCGGCCGGAGCATGCGCAATGCGGTCACGCCTCACCGCGGCGGCAGACGATCTTGAGATATTCCTGGCCCTCGCGCGGAGCCAGCGTCGTGCGGGCGATCGTCGCCTGCCCCAGAAAGCCGCACTGCGCCGGGCTCGCGACCTTGGGGCCCCGGACGACGTCGATCGCCGTCTCGGGCCGGCAATCGCTCGGCGACACCGAGAGCGAGCAGACGAGGATCATAACGGAATAGAGCATCGAAAGGTCTCCCCGTAGGAGTTTCGAAACCTCGGATCGCCGCTCCTCCCCGCGCCGGCGTGGACGCCGGTCGAGACTTGTCGGATGATGAAGCTAGGGCATGTTCCGTGCCACTGCGATAGGATATGAGCGGGACGCCGCATTCCTCCCGACCGTGAGACAAAAATGTCACAACCGCAGCCGCATCGGCCGGAGCCCGCTCCGCTCACGGCTCCCTTCGCCATTCCGACGCGCCTGCGCCTTTCCGGCCGGCTGACGACGCTGGTCCCGCTCGCGCCGGCGCATTTCGACGATCTCTATGCGGCGACGCATGGCGAGGAGCGTGAGGCGCTGTGGCGCTACATATTCGTCGGCCCCTTCGCCGATCCTGCCGCCTTCCGCGCCGACATGGCGCGCAAGGCGGCGTCGGACGATCCGCTTTTCTTCGCCGTGCTCGACAATCGCGACGGCCGCGCCCTCGGCTTCCAGGCCTATCTGAACGTCGAGCCGGCGAACCGCGCCGTGGAAGTGGGCTCTGTGCTCTATTCTCCGGCGCTGCAGCGCACCGCCGCGGCGACGGAGGCGCAATATTTATTCGCCGCCCACGCCTTCGAGACGCTCGGCTGCCGTCGTTACGTCTGGAAATGCGACGACGCCAACGAGACGTCCAAGGCAGCCGCGCTTCGGCTCGGCTTTTCTTCCGAAGGACTCTTCCGCCAGCACATGATCGTCAAGGGCGCCAATCGCGACACCGCCTGGTTCTCGATGCTCGACAGCGAATGGCCGGCGCGCAGAGCCGCGTTCGAGGCCTTTCTCGACCCGGGCAATTTCGACGCCGCCGGGCGCCAGAAAACGCCGCTCTCGGCCTTGAACGGGCGCAGGCGCGCGGCAGATAGAGGCTGACGGGGCGCCCTGCGGCCGCCCCCGAGAATGGCTCTGGCGGATTGCCTCGCGGGACAGATAATGGTTTACAACGAATTGCGAGCCGTTCGAGCGGATTTGACGCCCGCCCACGGGTCTCGTGAAACGCTCTTCGGACGGTCCCAGACGATGACGACGGCCGGCGCTCGCCTCCTCAACAGCCTCGATTTGCCCAAGCCGCCGGCCGAGACGCGCGTCGTCGTGGCGATGTCCGGCGGCGTCGACTCCAGCGTCGTCGCCGCGCTGCTGCGCGAGGAGGGCTATGACGTCGTCGGCGTCACGCTGCAGCTCTACGACCACGGCGAGGCGACGCATCGCAAGGGCGCCTGCTGCGCCGGCCAGGATATTCACGACGCCCGCCAGGTGGCGGCGCGGCTCGGCATACCGCATTACGTGCTCGACTATGAGACCCGCTTCCGCGAGACGGTCATCGACACTTTCGCGCAGAGCTACGCCAGCGGCGAGACGCCGGTCCCCTGCGTCGCCTGCAATCAATTCGTGAAATTCGTCGATTTGTTCGACACGGCCAAGGATCTGGGCGCCGACGCCCTCGCCACCGGCCATTACATCGCCTCGCGCGCCGACGATCGCGGCGGCCGCGCGCTCTATCGCGCCTTCGACGCCTCCCGCGACCAGAGCTATTTCCTCTTCGCGACGACGCGCGCGCAGCTCGACATGCTGCGCTTCCCGCTCGGCGAATACGCCAAATCCGACGTGCGCGAGCTCGCCCGCCGCTTTTCCCTGGACGTCGCCGAGAAGGCCGACAGCCAGGACATATGCTTCGTGCCGAGCGGCCATTACACCGATCTCGTCGAGCGCCTGTCTCCGGGCGCCGCCGTGCCGGGCGACATCGTCCATGTGGACGGGCGCGTGCTCGGCCGCCACGCCGGCGTCATCCATTACACGATCGGCCAGCGCCGCGGCCTCGGTCTCGGCGCCGCCGTCGCCGGCCACGCCGCGGAGCCCCTATTCGTCGTGCGGCTCGACGCCGCCAAGGCGCAGGTCGTCGTCGGCCCGCGCGAGGCGTTGGAGACGCGCCGCGTGGCGCTGCGCAACGTCAATTGGATCGGCGCCGGCGATCTTGCCGCTCTGCCGGCCGAGGGCCTGCCGATCTCTGCGCGCGTGCGCTCCACCCGTCCGCCGACGCCGGCGCTGCTGCGCCCGCTTCCGGGCGGCGGCGCGCAGGTCGTCTTCGAGACCGGCGAATACGGCGTCTCGCCGGGCCAGGCCTGCGTCTTCTATGAGCGCGGCGACGAACGCGCCCGCGTGCTGGGCGGCGGCTTCATCGCCCATGCGGAGGCGCAGGCGCCGGAGCCCGCGACGCCCGAGCACGCGCTCGCACTCGATCGGAGCGCCTGATGAGCGACGCGCGCGGCGTCTCCGGCTTCACCCTCTTCGAGCGCGGCCTCGATCGTCGGGCGATAGAGGCGGCCTATGCGCGCTGGGCGCCCGTCTACGACCTCGTCTTCTCCAACATGCTGGGCCCCGGACGGCGCGCCGTGGCGACGATCGCCTCGCGCGCCGACGGCCGCATATTGGACGTCGGCGTCGGCACCGGGCTCGAGCTGCCGATGTTCCGCGACAAAGCGCGGGTGGTCGGCGTCGACCTCTCCGAGCCCATGCTGCAGCGCGCCTCGGCCCGCATCGCCCGCGAGGGGCTGAAAAATATCGCCGGCCTCGCCCGCATGGACGCCAGCCGGCTCGCCTTCTGCGACGCCAGCTTCGCCTGCGTCGTCGCGCCCTATCTGCTGACCGTCGTGCCCGACCCGGAGGACACGCTGGACGAGCTCGCCCGCGTCGTGCGGCCGGGCGGCGAGATCGTGCTCGTCAATCATGTGAGCTCGGCGGACTGGCCGATGTCGGCGCTCGAGGAATTCATCGGCGAGAGCTTCTCGGCGACGCTCGGCTGGCGGCCGCAATTTCCCTGGTCGATCATCGGCGACTGGATCGACTCCCGCCCGGACATGCGGCTGACCGAGCGCCGCGTGCTGCCGCCCTTCGGCCTGTTCACGCTGACACGCATCGAGCGTCTGGCGCGCTGGGGCGAGCATTCGCGCCGGCCCTGTCGCGAGACGCGGCGGCCGTACGAGCACGCGTGACGGGGCCATTTCGAGGCCCCGATCCCCGTCGCCATCCCGCCTGCCGCCATCCCGCCTGCCGCCACTCCTGCCTCTGGCGTTCCCGCGCAGTCGGGATTACATTGTCACTGCGGCGCTGCGGGGTGCGTGACGGACTTTAATTCCCCGGGGCCTTATCGATCTCTAAGGGAGCTGTCCCTGGCCTTGCCCGTGGGCTTGGTCACTACGGCGCCCACCTACGTTGTAGGTTCCCGGGATCGATGTCCCACGGCTCACGCGGCCCGCACCTCACATGATCGGACGCTCGGACGCCCCAATGACCGTCGACGCCAAGACCGAACTGCGCCGGCGGACGCTCTCCCGCCGCGACCTCGTCTCCCATGACGAGGCCCACGCCGCCTCTCTGCAAGTGGTCGAACGCGCGCTGGCGCTGGTGCGCCGATTCGCGCCCCACGCCGCCGAGACCGGCGAGGTCGTTTCGGTCTATTGGCCGATTCGCAGCGAGCTCAACACGCGACCGCTCATCGAGGCGCTGTCCGCGGCGAAGATCGCCACGGCCCTGCCGGTGATGACGGCGGTGAAGCGCCCGCTGATCTTTCGCGCCTTCACGCCCGGCGACGATCTGGTGAAGGGCCCCTTCGGCCTCTCCGAGCCGCCCGAGACGCAACCCTCCTTCGATCCCGACATCGTCTTCTCGCCGCTCGCCGCCTTCGACCGCAAGGGCTATCGGCTCGGCTATGGCGGCGGCATCTATGACGCGACGCTCTCGCAGCTACGGGCGGCGAAACGCATCATCGCGATCGGCGTCGCCTACGCCTGCCAGGAGACCGACGCCGTGCCGACCGAGCCGCATGACCAGAAGCTGGATTTCCTGCTGACGGAGCGCGAGCTGATCGCCTTCTCGTGACGCGCGTTCGCTTTGCCGCGTTCAACCGAATCTCGCCGCGCGACTCCTTCTCCCACTCGTGGGAGAAGGCAGCCCGGCGAAGCCGGGTCGGATGAGGGTCGCAGCGGTTCGCCCGGCTCTGGACGTGGCGCAGGATATCGAAACAATTGCCGCGTCTCGGTCCCTCATCCGACCCACGCTTACGCGAGGGCCACCTTCTCCCGCTTGCGGGAGAAGGAAGCGCTCTGTCCCAAAAGGCGTCGCTGCGCGCAGGCAACGGATAAAAAATGACGCAGACCAATTCCGCCTGCTCCCTCCTCGCCCGCGCCAGCCGCATCATCGAGCCGATCGACCGCGCCCAGGCGGCGGCCGCGCTCGCTCGCGTGCTGGAGCGCGACAGCTGCGGCGCGCTCGTCGCCGTCCTCGCGGCGCAAGCGAATGCGCGCCCTTTGGTGGAGGGCGTCCTCGGCTCCTCCCCTTTTCTCACCGAGCTCGCGGCGCGCGATCCCGCGCGGCTCGCGCGCCTGCTCGAGGCTGATCCGGACGCCGGCCTCGCGCGGCTCGTCGAGGCGACGCGAGGCGCGGCGAAAGGCGTCACGGAAGAGGCGGAGCTGATGCGTGCGCTGCGGCGCGCCAAGCAGGAGGGCGCGCTGCTCGTGGCGCTCGCCGATCTCTCCAAGGCCTGGGAGACGATGCAGGCGACGCATGCGCTCACCCGCCTCGCCGACGCCGCGCTCTCTGCGGCCATCGCCTTCACGCTGCGCGAGGCCGCCTCCTCCGGCAAGCTGGAGCTCTTCGATCAGCGCAGCCCCGAGCGCGGCTGCGGCTGGATCTTCCTCGCCATGGGCAAGGAGGGCGCCTATGAGCTCAATTACTCCTCCGACATAGACATCATCGTCCTCTTCGACCGCGCGCGGGCGCGTGTCGCGCAGCCGGGCGAGGATGTCGATCTCTTCGTCAAAATGACGAAGCGCATCGTGCGCATTCTCTCCGACATCACGCCGGACGGCTATGTGTTCCGCGTCGATCTGCGCCTGCGCCCCGACCCCGGCGCGACGGCCATCGCCATACCGCTCGAGGCGGCCTTCTCTTACTATGAGAGCATGGGCCAGAATTGGGAGCGCGCAGCCTTCATCAAGGCGCGCGCCGCCGCTGGCGACATACCCGCCGGCGAGGCTTTTCTCGAGGAGCTTTCGCCCTTCGTCTGGCGCAGGAATTTCGATTTCGCCGCCATCGCCGATGTGCATTCGATCAAGCGGCAAATCCACGCCTTCAAAGGCCATGGCGCGATCGCCGCGCTCGGCCATGATTTGAAGCTCGGCCGCGGCGGCATTCGCGAGATCGAATTTTTCGCGCAGACGCAGCAGCTCATCACTGGCGGACGCAATCCCGCGCTGCGCGGCCGCGCGACATTGGAGACGCTGGACGCGCTCGTCGCCAATGGCTGGATCGAGCCGCGCGTGCGCGACGATCTTTCCGACGCCTATCTCTTTCTGCGCGATGTCGAGCACAGGCTGCAAATGGTCGCCGACAAGCAGACGCATGTTCTGCCGCGCGACGAGACGGATGCGCTGCGCATCGCCCGCATGATGGGCTTCGCCACGCTCGAGGCGTTCACGCATGCGCTGGTCGCGCGGCTGGAGACGGTGCAGAGCCATTATTCGCATCTGTTCGAGAGCGCGCCGCAGCTCTCCTCGCAGACCGGCAATCTCGTCTTCACCGGCGGCGAGGACGACCCCGGCACGCTCGAGACGCTCGCGCGCCTCGGCTTCGCGCATCCGAAAACGGTGACGGAGACCATTCGCGGCTGGCACTTCGGCCGCTACCCCGCGACGCGCTCCACCAAGGCGCGCGAGCGCCTGACCGAGCTGACGCCGGCGCTGCTCGAGGCGCTGGCGGCGACCGAGAACGCCGACAAGGCCTTTCTCGCTTTCGACAGGCTGCTCGCGGGGCTGCCCGCCGGCGTGCAATTATTCTCGGTGCTGGTCTCCAATCCGCGCCTGCTCGGCCTGCTGACCGCGATCACCGGAGCGGCTCCCAAGCTCGCCGCCACCATCTCGCGGCGCCCGCGCGTGCTCGACGCCGTGCTGGAGCCGGCCTTCTTCGAGCAGCTGCCGGGCGAAGCCGAGCTCGCCGCCTCCTTTCAGCGCAGCCTCGCCGAGACGCGCTCCTATGAAGAGGCGCTCGACGCCGCGCGCGTCTTCGGCCAGGAGCAGAAATTTCTCATCGGCGTGCGCATATTGACCGGCGCGCTCTCGGTGGCCGAGGCCGGCCTCGCCTATGCGCGGCTCGCCGAATGCGTCATCGCCGCGCTGCTGCCGCGCGTCGAGGCGGAATTCGCCCGCGCGCATGGGCGCATCGAGGGAGGCCGCGCCGCCGTCGTCGCGCTCGGCAAGCTCGGCGGACGCGAGATGACCGCCGCCTCCGATCTCGATCTCATGCTGCTCTATGACGCCGATCCGCACGCCGAGTCGGAGGGCGAGCGTCCGCTCGCCGCGGCGGCCTATTATGCGCGCCTCACGCAACGCCTGATCGCGGCGCTGTCCGCGCCAATGGCCCAGGGCCTGCTCTACGAGGTGGATTTCCGCCTGCGCCCCTCCGGCAGCAAGGGGCCGCTCGCGGTGAGCCTGCGCGCCTTCGAGGATTATCATGCGCATGAGGCCTGGAGCTGGGAGCATATGGCGCTGACGAGGGCGCGCGTCGTCGCCGGCCCGGGCGATTTTTCCGCCGAGGTCGAGACCGCCATCCGCGCCGCCCTGACGCGTCCACGCGACGCCGCAAAGCTCGCCGCCGATGTGCGCGACATGCGCGCCCGGCTCGAGCGGGAGAAGCCCGCCAAGAGCGCATGGGATTTGAAACAGGCGCCGGGCGGCCTCATAGACGTGGAGTTCGTCACGCAATATCTGGAGCTTCGCCACGCGGCCGCGCATCCGGACACGCTCTCCCCGACGACGCGCGTCGCGCTCGAGCGCCTTTCCGCGCACGGCCTGCTCGACGCCCGAGCCGCGGCGACGCTCACGCAGGCGGCCTCGCTCTACCAGGGTCTCACGCAATTGCTGCGGCTGGCCATCGACAGCGATTTCGATCCCGCCGAAGCGCCGCGCGGCCTCGTCGCGCTCTTGTTGCGGGCGGGCGAATCGCCGGATATGAAACAGCTCGAAGCTCTGCTCGCCGAGACCAGAGCGAGCACGCGCGCGATCCTCGTTTCCCTGCTGCGCGCGTGACGCGGGACGAGGCCTACAAATTCACTGAAGAATTCGTTAGAGATGATCCGGTTTCGTCCGCCTGTTCCGAAAAATCCGTTTCCCCTTTGCGCGGACTTGTTCTAGTGGACCCCCTGTCACGACAGGCCCCCCCGTCTGTCGCTCTTTTGTTGGAGACCATCATGCCTCACCTCAAGACCACGCGTCTCGGCAGCCGGGGCGTCCTCGCCGCGATCGGCGTCTGCGCACTGCTGGCGATGGGCGCGGCCTCGGCGCAGGCCAAGGTCCTCGCCAAGGTCAATGGCGTCGACATCACCGACGACGACGTGAAAATCGCGCTCGACGATCTCGGGGCTGGTCTGCCGCGGCAATTGGAGGGCAAGGCGCGGGAGAATTACATTCTCGATTTCCTCATCGACGAGCAGCTCGTGGTGCAGAAGGCGCAGCGCGACAAGCTCGGCGAGACTCCCGATTTCGCCAAGAAGCTCGCTTATCTCCGCGACAAGGCGCTGATGGAGGCTCTGCTCGGCAAGATCGCCAAGGACGCCACTACCGAGTCCGCCGTCAAGAAGACCTATGAAGAGGCCGCCAAGAATCAGAAGCCCGAGACCGAGATCCACGCGCACCACATTCTGGTGACGACCGAGGACGAGGCCAAGGCGGCGCTGAAGCGCGTGAAGGCCGGCGAGGATTTCTCCAAGGTCGCCACCGAGCTCTCCAAGGACACCGGCGCGCAGGGCGGCGATCTCGGCTGGTTCACCAAGGATCGCATGGTGCCGGAATTCGGCGACGCCGCCTTCAAATTGGAGCCGGGCCACATCTCCGATCCGGTGAAGACGCAATTCGGCTGGCACGTAATCAAGCTGGACGAGAAGCGCCCGAAGGTGTTCCCGCCGCTCGACCAGGTGCGCGACCAGGTTTCGCGCTATGTCGCGCAGAAGGCGCAGTCGGATCTCATCGTCGAGCTGCGCCAGGGCGCCAAGATCGAGCGCACCGAGGCCCCGCCGGCGGAAGCCAAGCCGGGCGAGGTCAAGCCGGGCGACAAGCCCGCCGAAGCCAAGCCGGCCGAGAAAAAGAAATAGTCATCTGATCGTCGGCAAGGGGCGGTAGGCAGTCGGTTGTCGCCGACCGCCGGCCGCCCGACCGCCTCCCGCCTCTTTCAGGACCCGTTTCGACAATGGCCAAGGCCGCTCCCGTTTCGCCGCTCGCCCCCAAGACCTATCCCGACATTCCGCCGATCGACGGCGTCCGTTTCGCCGTGGCGCAGGCCGGCATACGCTACGCCGGGCGCACCGACGTCATGCTCGCCCTCTTCGACGAGGGGACGCAGGTCGCCGGCGTGTTCACGCGCTCCAAATGCCCCTCGGCCCCGGTCGACTGGTGCCGGGCGCGGCTCGACGGCGGCAAGGCGCGGGCGCTGCTCGTCAATTCCGGCAACGCCAACGCCTTCACCGGCAAGGCCGGCAAGGATGCGGCGAAGCTCTCCGCCAAGCTCGTCGCCGCCGCCGCCCGCATTCCCGAGAAACAGGTGTTCCTCGCCTCGACCGGCGTCATCGGCGAGCCGCTGGACGCCACGAAATTCGAGCCCGTGCTGGGCAAGCTCGCCGCTGAAGCGCGAGGGGACGCCTGGCGCGAGGCCGCCTCCGCCATCATGACCACCGACACCTATCCCAAGCTCGCGACGCGCGTCGCCACGCTCGGCGGCGTGGAGGTGCGCATCGCGGGCGTCGCCAAGGGCGCCGGCATGATCGCGCCCGATATGGCGACCATGCTCTCCTTCGTCTTCACCGACGCGCCGATCGACGCCGAGGCGCTGCAGAGCCTGTTGTCGAAATCGACGCAGGGCTCGTTCAACGCGATCACCGTCGACAGCGACACGTCGACCTCGGACACGCTGCTGCTCTTTGCGACCGGCGCGGCGGAAAAGCGCGGCGCGCCCGTCATCGAGAAGGCGAGCGACCGGCGTCTCGAGGATTTTCGCCGCGCGCTGGACGAGGTGCTGCTCGACCTCGCCCATCAAGTGGTGAAGGACGGCGAGGGCGCGCGCAAATTCGTCGAGGTGACGGTGATCGGCGCCGAGAGCGCGAAAGCCGCCAAGCGCATCGCGCTTTCCATCGCCAATTCGCCGCTGGTGAAGACGGCGGTGGCCGGCGAGGACGCCAATTGGGGCCGCGTGGTGATGGCGGTCGGCAAGTCCGGCGAAGCGGCCGATCGCGACAAGCTCGCCATTTGGTTCGGCGACATACGCGTCGCCCACAAAGGCATGCGCGATCCCGATTACGACGAGGCGGAAGTCTCGCAGATCATGAAGCGCGACGAGATCGCCATCCATGTCGACATCGGCCTCGGCTCCGGCGCGGCGCGCGTGTGGACCTGCGATCTGACGAAAGAATATGTCGCCATCAACGGCGACTATCGCAGCTGAAAATTTCCTAGAGGCTCGGCGCCCGCCCCCTTCTCTCGCCTGCGGGAGAAGGGGGCGGGCCCGTCTATGACATGCGCTCGTGATGTCTTCGTCATCGCAGCGTTTCGAGAATCGGCTTCTACTCGCGACGGCTCGGCGGCGGCGAGGAAGCGGACAAATGGTTTTCCCCCATACTGTAGAGGCGGTGCTCTTCGATATGGACGGCACGCTCCTCGATACCGAGCGGCTCTATGTCGACGCCTGGATCGCCGCCGGACACGCCGTCGGCTTCGAGATCACCGAAGATTTCTGCCATCGCATGATCGGCAAGCCGATGCAGGATTGCGAGATCATGATGATCGAGCGTTTCGGCGCCGATTTCCCGCTAGACGCGTGCATCGAGGCCTGCGGCGGCTTCGTCGCCCACGCCTCGCGCGCCGGCGTGCCGCTCAAGGACGGCGCGCGCGAGCTGGTCGACTATCTCACCGCCATGAATATTCCGCTCGCCATCGCCACCTCCTCGCGGCGGCCGACGGCGGAGCATCATCTGAGCCGTTGCGGCCTGCTCTCCCACTTCTCGGCGCTGGTGACGCGCGACGATGTCGCGCGCGGCAAGCCGCATCCCGAATCCTATTTGCGCGCCGCGCGGGCGCTCGGCAAGGAAACGCCGCGCTGCCTCGCGCTCGAGGATTCGCCCACCGGCCTGCGCTCGGCCGCCGCCTCGGGCGCGATGACGATTCTCGCGCCGGACATATTGCAGCCCTCCTCGGAGGAGCGCGCGCTCTGCCTCGCCGTCGTCGCGAGCCTGCGCGAGGTGCTCGACATGCTGCGCGCGCAGGCAAGCGCGCAGCGGCCCCTAGGGGCCTTTGCGCGCTGACGAAATTCGTTCCGGTTTCTAGTCTACATGACGATTCGCTCATCGCGCGACGGAGACGAGGATGAACCCGCGCCGCCCGCTCTTCGCCGCTATCGTCGCGCTCTCGCTGTCTCTCTCGGCCTGCGCCGGCGCTTATGAGGAGGCGCGCGCGGTCGTGGCCGAATCCGGCGTCGTCGTGGAGAAGAACGCGAACGAGGGCGGCGCCAAAAAGCCCGCCAAAAAGAAGGGCGCGAAAAAGAAAGGCGCGGAGAAAAAAGCGGCCGCCGCCAAGGGCGATGCGAGCAAGCCACCCGCCGTCGGCGCCTGCGTCACCTATCAATTCATGGGCGGCGCCGATTGCGAGGAGGCGATCACCAAGCGCAATTGCTACGACAAGCGCACGAATGTCGTCGATTGGCGCAATGGGCTGAGCTGCGCCGCCGCCTTTCTGTCGCCGCCCGAGAAGAAACCGTAGACCGAGCTCGAGCCTCGAGAACAAGCTCGAGAGAATAAGCTCGAGCCTTGCCTTTGGTCGGCGGAGCGGCGAGATTGGCCGCGCATCTCGCGTTACCGAGGCCGTTTCATGCGTTTTCTCGCCGTCTGCGCAGCGCTCGCGCCGCTCGCCCTCTTCGCCTGCAACAGCGCCGCGCCGGAAATGCGCTTCGATCCGACGGAGGCCGCCTTCATCCGGCAAGAGGGCAAGGCGACGATCGAGGGCCAGGCCTTTCTGCGCGACCAGCAGGGCAAGGTGAATGTGCGCTACGCCGCGGGCGAGGTGGTGCGGCTCATTCCCGCGACCGCCTATGCGCAGGCGCGCTTCTCGCAATATTACGGCAAGCGAAAGTTCATCCCCGCCCTGCTCATGCCGACGCCGACGCAGGAGGCCGAATATGCCGCCTTCACGCGCACGACCAAGGCGGGGTCGACCGGCCGTTTCACCTTCGACAAAGTGGCGCCGGGCCGCTATTTCGTCACGACGCAGCTCACCTGGGTCCCGAAGGGCGGCTTGCTCAGCGACGGCGGCGCGATGTACGACGAGGTCGCCGTCACCGGCAAGGAGACCGACCCGATCGAGGTCGTCCTCTCCGGCAATTGAGGGGAACGCGCTTGTCCTTGCTTCTCGTCGTGGCCGCGGCGCTCGTCGATCCGCAAGGCCGCGTGCTGATCGCCCAACGCCCGCCCGGCAAGCAGCTCGCCGGTCTGTGGGAATTTCCCGGCGGCAAGCTCGACCCCGGCGAGCGGCCGGAGCAGGCGCTCGTGCGCGAGCTGGCCGAGGAGCTGGGCATAGAGGTGGAGACGGCCGATCTCGCGCCGCTGACCTTCGCCAGCCACGCCTATGAGAGGTTTCATCTGCTGATGCCGCTCTACCTCTGCCGGCGCTGGCGCGGCGAGCCGCACCCCCGCGAGGGCCAGGCGCTGGCCTGGACACGGCCGAGCGAATTGGACCCGGCGCGAATGCCCCCCGCCGACGCCCCGCTGATCGCCCCGCTGGCGGCGCTGCTGGGGTGAGCGAAGCGAGTTGATTCAGGGCTCGACGCAGCCTATCTTTCCGAGCATGAGCGGCTCCGTTGCTTTCGATACGCTGAAATTCGTCGAGAAGCTGGAAGCGGGCGGGTTCGCTCGCCCCCAGGCGAAGGCGGCTGCCGAGGCTTTCGCAGAGGCGATGAGCCAGGAGCTGGCGACAAAAGCCGATCTATCGGCCGCCGAAGGAGGTTTGCGCGCGGAGATCGGGAAGGTTCGAACCGATCTGACAGCCGAGATCGGCAAGGTTCGGACCGAGCTGAAAGCCGAGATCGCCGAAGTCCGAACCGAGCTGACAGCCGAGATCGGCAAGGTTCGAACCGAGCTGAAAGCCGAGATCGCCGAAGTCCGAACCGAGCTGAAAACCGAGATCGCGGCAGTCAAGACAGAATTGAAAACCGAGATCGCGGCTGTCCGGACGGAGCTGAAAACGGAGATCGCCGAGGTCAAGACAGAGATCGCCGCGGTCCGCTCGGACCTCAAGACCGAGATCGCTTCGGTGCGATCCGACGTCGAGCTCGCCAAGCGAGATCTCAAAATCTGGTTCGGCTCGACCATGGTGGTCGCGGTAGGGGTGATTCTCGCGGCGATCCGTTATCTTCCCGCCGGCCATCCCTGAAAGTCTGCTTACAACGGCAAATTCTTCCAGTCTCGCTTGTCGGCATGGGCGTGATGAATGCGGATCGCATTCTCCACCTCGTGGAATTTCTCGCTGCCGGCGATCGCCTCGTAAAAGCCCATTCCACGGACAACCGCGGCGAGATCATAGCACCAATAGAGCGCCATCAGCGCATTGATGAAAAGCTCCGTCCCTCTCGTGCGCTCGGTGTCGTGCCTATTCCCGAAGCCGCCGCGTATCGCCGAGGCGATGGAGTTGGCCACGATGCTCTTGGAATGAGGCTGGCGCTCGTTGAGAAAATCGACGGCGTCCAGCAGCGCGTCGCCCTCCGGCGTCCCCTGCGACACGGAAACACAGCCGAGGAAACCGCCGGAACGAACGAGCTCCGCCGTGTTCTCGAGAAAAGAGTGATGGCAGACGCCATGATAATGATCGACGCCGAAGCCGAGACAAACGAGAAATTTGCGGACGCCCTCGAGCTGATGGACCGCGGCGATCGAAAGCGCGTCCTCCTCGATCGTGCCGAGCGCGGCCTCGTCGCCCTTCATTAGACTATCGGTCCCGCCATCGACGAGGATGATCGTGTCGACCTTCAGCAAAGAGACGAGCGCTTCATAGGATCGCCGCAACGGCTGCACGCCGGTCTTCTCGAAGGCGAAGACCTTGGGCTCGCAGCCGCGCGCCGCGAGCCAGTCGACGAGGTGGCGCTCGGGAAAATAGCCCTGCATGCGGCTGTCGAAATCGACGAGCCGCGCCGCGGGGCCGATCTTCTTGCGGGACGCGAGATCGACGCGGGCGAAGGACAGATTGGCCAGGAAGACGCTCTTGCCCGCATTGCGTAGAAACACATAGAGCGGCAGGCCGCTGACGATGTCGAAGCCGCCGCCGCAGCCGGCGATGAGGATGCGCTGCGAATCGTCGAGCGCGTTGAAAAAAGGAATTCGCATCTACTCGTCTCTTCGAAGGTCAATGAGCCTATCGCCTTTCCCTTCGTCTCGAAACAGCCTCTCGCCCTGGACGGAGCCCGCCCGCGCCCGCGAGGGCTACGCTCGCCGCCGCCGATGAAGCATTTTTCTTGCGCCTACGCGCGATCCGGGTGTATAAGCCGCTCGTTCTATCTCATAACGATCATTCCCGGATGATCGCTGCTTGAGAGTGGGGCCCGGCCGGGACCCGCTCTTTTTTGTTTGCTCCGGCCAGAGACCCTCGCAAATCAGGATGAGCCGCTTGGCAGAAACGCCCGCCGTCGGCGCCGTCGAGGCGCCCTCCCCGCTCGATGAGCCGCGCCTTTGCGGCGAGACGGGCGTCGCGGCGCGCATCGCCCATATTGCCGAGCCCGTGCTGGCGCAGCTCGGCTATCGTCTGGTGCGCGCGCGCATTTTCGCGCAGACCGGCATGACGCTGCAGATCATGGCCGAACGACCCGACGGAACCATGACGGTCGGCGATTGCGAGGCCGCGAGTCAGGCGCTGTCGCCCGAATTCGACGTCGAGGACGTGATCTCCGACGCCTATCGATTGGAGATCTCCTCGCCCGGCATCGATCGTCCGTTGGTGCGCGTCTCGGATTTTCGTCGCGCGATCGGCCATGAGGCGAAGATCGAGCTGACGCAGCCGCTCGAAACTGGCCGCAAGCGTTTTCGGGGCAATATTCTCTGTGTCGAGGGAGAAGGCCGCGACGCCGTGGTGACGCTCGAGCGCAATGACGCGCCGCCGGACGAAGAAAAGACCGTGCGCATGCCGCTGCGCGATCTCGACGAGGCCAAGCTGATGCTGACCGACGCGCTGATCCGCGAGGCGCTGCGGGCCAGCAAGGCGCAGCTCGAAGACGAGACGAGCGAGGGCGACGCCGCGGGCGAGGAAGAGGCCGCGCCGCAGGAAGAGGAGAGGCCCCGCCGCGGGCCCGGCCGTTTCGCAGCGGCGAAGGGCAATAAGGCGAAGCCGCTGGTTCCGGCCGGCGTGCAAGCCGGATTCAAGAAAAAAAGCAGCGGGCCCGGCCCGCGCTGACAATGCGTGAGCCGACGTTTTTGGGAGCAAGATATGGCCGTCAGCGCCAACAGGTTGGAAATCCTGCAGATCGCCGATGCGGTCGCGCGCGAGAAATCGATCGACCGCTCGATCGTCATCGCCTCCATGGAGGACGCGCTGCAAAAGGCCGCGCGCTCGCGCTATGGCCAGGAGACCGAGGTCCGCGCAGAGATCAATCCGCGCAGCGGCGAGGTGCGCTTCTCGCGCCTGCTGCTCGTCGTCGATCTCGTCGACAATGACGCGACGCAGATTTCCATCGAGGATGCGCGCAAGCGCAATCCCGCAGCGCAGGCCGGCGACTGGATCTCCGAGACGCTGCCGCCTTTCGACTTCGGCCGCATCGCCGCGCAATCGGCCAAGCAGATCATCGTGCAGAAGGTGCGTGAGGCCGAGCGCGATCGCCAATACGAGGAATTCAAGGACCGTATCGGCGAGATCGTCAACGGCGTGGTGAAGCGCGTCGAATATGGCAATGTCATCATCGATCTCGGTCGCGGCGAGGCGATCATCCGCCGCGACGAGATGATCCCGCGCGAGACCTTCCGTCCCGGCGACCGCGTTCGCGCCTATGTCTATGACGTGCGCCGCGAGCAGCGCGGTCCGCAGATTTTCCTGTCGCGCACGCATCCGCAATTCATGGCGAAGCTGTTCCGCCAGGAAGTGCCGGAGATCTATGACGGCGTCATCGAGGTGAAGTCGGTCGCCCGCGATCCGGGCTCGCGCGCCAAGATCGCCGTGGTGTCGCGCGACTCCTCCATCGATCCCGTGGGCGCCTGCGTCGGCATGCGCGGCTCGCGCGTGCAGGCCGTCGTCGGCGAATTGCAGGGCGAGCGCATCGACATCATCCCCTGGTCGGCGGACGCCGCGACCTTCATCGTCAATGCGCTGCAGCCGGCCGAGGTCGTGAAGGTCGTGCTCGACGAGGACACGGCGCGCATCGAGGTGGTGGTGCCCGACGATCAGCTTTCGCTCGCCATCGGCCGCCGCGGCCAGAATGTGCGCCTCGCTTCGCAACTCACCGGCTGGGACATCGATATTTTGACCGAGGCAGAGGAATCGGAGCGCCGCCAGAGAGAATTCGTCGAGCGCACCAAAGTGTTCATGAACGCCATCGACGTCGACGAGGTCGTCGGCCGTCTGCTCGCCTCGGAGGGGTTCCAATCGGTCGAGGAGCTCGCCTTCGTCGATCTCGGCGAGCTGGCGACGATCGAGGGCTTCGACGAGGATACGGCGGCCGAGATTCAAAATCGCGCCCGCAACTATCTGGAAAGGGTGGAGGCGGAGAACGAGGCGCGCCGCATCGCGCTCGGCGTGCTCGACGAGCTGAAGGAGCTCGACGGCGTCACCACGGCGATGCTCGTCAAGCTCGGCGAGAATGACGTGAAGTCGATCGAGGATTTCGCCGGCTGCGTGCCGGACGATCTGGTCGGCTGGACGGAGAAGAAGGACGGCGAGACGATCAAGCAGACCGGCTTCCTCGACGGGATCGACATGTCCCGCGAAGAGGCGGAGGCGATGATCATGGACGCCCGCGTGCGCGTCGGCTGGATCGAGGCCCCGGCTCCCGAGCCCGAGGCGGAAGAAGAGGCCGGCGAGCCGGAGGCCGCAGAACAGGCCCCGGCGACAGAACAGGCCGAGACCAAAGAACAGTCCGAGACCACGGAGCAGACTGAAGCGCAGTGACGAAACGGGACGGCGAAAATATGAGTGAGGCCGAGGCGAGCGAACGGACCTGCATCGTCACGCGCCGGCGCGAAGCGCCGGAGGCGATGATCCGTTTCGTGCGCGCGCCGGACGGCGTCCTCACGCCGGACATAAGGTCGCGCCTGCCGGGCCGCGGCGCCTGGGTGACGGCGCGCGCCGAGATGGTGGCCGAAGCGGTGAAGAAACAGGCGTTCTCGCGTCAATTGAAGGCCAAGGTCTCCGCCTCCCCCTCGCTGCCGGCCGACGTCGACCGGCTGCTCGAGGCCGATTGCCTGCAATCGCTGGCCATGGCCAATAAGGCGGGCGCGGTCGTAGCCGGCTTCGGCAAGGTCTGCGAGGCGCTGGAAAAAGGCGCCGTCGCGGCTCTGCTGGAGGCGCGTGGCGGCTCGGCCGACGGACGGCGAAAGCTCGCCCAGGCGGCGCGTCGCGCGGCGACGGCGCGGGGACGCGGAGAGCGGGCGACGGAGGCGATCTCTCTGTTCGATTCTCTTCAATTGGATTTGGCTTTGGGCCGCACAAATGTGATACATGCAGCCCTCGCGCCGGGCGGACCGACGCAGGCCTTTTTGGCGCGCTGCCGCCGCCTCGCCGCCTATAGAGGCGAGAGCGCATCCGGCGACGCGAAAGACCACGACAGCGAGCAGACCAACGAGCTCGGCCCGCTGAACGACGTAATAGAACAGGCGCAGCCCGAGGATCGGAAACTGGATGAGTGAGACCGAGACCGAGAACAGCGGCGACAAGACGCTGACCGTCACGCCGTCGAAGACGTTGCATCTGAAGCAGCGTCCGACCGAGCATGGCGGAATGGTGCGGCAGAGCTTCTCCCACGGCCGCTCCAAGGTCGTCGTGGTCGAGAAAGTGAAGCGTCGCGCGCCGGGCGCGGTCGAGACCAAGCCCGCAGCTCCGGCTCCAGCAGCCCCACCCACGCCAGCAGCCCCGGCTCCGGCGGCTCCGCCCCCGCCCGTCGTCGTCGCCGCTCCGGCCGCCCCGCCGCCGCGCGCCGAGACCCCGCGTCCGCCGCAGCCCAAGCGCGGCGCCGGCGTCGTGCTGCGCGCGCTGACCGACGATGAGCGAGAGGCCCGCGCCCGCGCGCTCGTCGACGCCCGCACGCGTGAGGAGGAAGACCGCCGCCGCGCGGTGGCGGACGCCAAGGCGAGAGCCGAACGCGAGGAGCGTGAGCGCGAGGAACGCGCCGCCGCCGAAGCCCGCAAGCGCGAGGAGGAGGAGCGCCTCGCCCGCGACGCCGACTCGAAGCGCCGCTCGGAAGAGGAGGCGCGCCGCCGTCTCGCCGGGGGCGGCGCTCCCGAGCCGCACGCCGCGGCTCCCGCCATTCAGCGTTCGGCGCAGCCGCGCACCGCGCCGGTCGCCGGAGCCGAGCAGCCCCGCGCCGCCACGACCTCGACCCCCGCCGCCACGGAAGACGCCGAGAAGCGCGTCGTGCGTCGTCCCGCCGGCGTCATCGCCGTCAAGGCGCCGCCGCCGCCCCGCCCGACGCCCTCGCGCGGCGGCGCGCAGAAGGACCGCGGCCGCCTCACCGTCTCCACCGCGACCTCCGAGCAAGAGGAGCGCACGCGCTCCGTCGCCGCTTTCCGCCGCCGCACGCAGCGCCTCAAATCCTTCGGCCAGGCCGAGCAGAAGGAGAAGATCACCCGCGAGGTCATCCTCCCGGAGACGATCACCATCCAGGAGCTCGCCAACCGCATGTCGGAGCGCGGCGTCGACGTGATCCGCCTGCTGATGAAGCAGGGCGCGCTGCACAAGATCACCGACGTCATCGACGCCGACACGGCGCAGCTCGTCGCCGAGGAGCTGGGCCATGCGGTCAAGCGCGTCGCCGAGTCCGACGTCGAGGAAGGCCTGTTCGACGAGCCCGACGCCGAGGACGAGCTCATGTCGCGTCCGCCGGTCGTCACCATCATGGGCCATGTCGACCACGGCAAGACCTCGCTGCTCGACGCGATCCGCCACGCCAATGTCGTCGCCGGCGAGGCGGGCGGCATCACCCAGCATATCGGCGCCTATCAGGTGAAGGCGCCCAATGGCGCGCCGATCACCTTCATCGACACCCCCGGCCACGCGGCCTTCACCGCCATGCGCGCCCGCGGCGCCAAGGTCACCGACATCGTGATCCTGGTCGTCGCGGCCGACGACGGCGTGATGCCGCAGACGATCGAGGCGATCCACCACGCCAAGGCGGCCGAGGTTCCGATCATCGTCGCGATCAACAAGATCGACAAGCCCGACGCCAAGGCCGAGCGCGTGCGCACCGAGCTGCTGCAGCACAATGTGCAGACGGAGACCTTCGGCGGCGACACGCTCGAGGTGGAAGTCTCCGCCAAGGAGCGGCTCAATCTCGACAGACTGCTCGACGCCATCACCCTTCAGTCGGAAGTGCTCGACCTCAAGGCCAATCCGGAGCGCTCGGCCGAGGGCACGGTGATCGAGGCGCGGCTCGACAAGGGCCGCGGTCCGGTCGCCACCGTGCTGGTGCAGCGCGGCACGCTGGAGGTGGGCGACATCATCGTCGCCGGCTCGCAATGGGGCCGCGTGCGCGCGCTGCTCGACGACAAGGGCGTCGTCGTGCCGACAGCCGGCCCGTCCTTCCCGGTCGAGATCCTCGGCTTCTCCGGCACGCCGGACGCCGGCGATCGCGTCGCCGTGGTGGAGTCGGAAGCCCGCGCGCGAGAGATCACCGAATATCGCGAGCGTCAGCGTCGCGAGAAGCTCGCCGCGCGCGGCGGCGGCGCCCGCACCTCGCTCACCGATATGATGAGCCAGCTGAAGACCGCCGGCCGCAAGGAGTTCCCGCTCGTCATCAAGGGCGACGTGCAGGGCTCTGTGGAAGCGATCGTCGCGGCGCTCGACAAGCTCGGCACCGACGAGGTCGGCGCGCGCATCGTGCATGCCGGCGTCGGCGGCATTTCCGAGTCCGACATAGCGCTCGGCGAAGCGTCGAATGCGGTCGTCATCGGCTTCAACGTGCGCGCCCATAAGGAAGCGCGCGAGGCCTCCGAGCGCGGCGGCATTGAAATCCGCTACTACAACATCATCTACAATCTCGTGGACGATGTGAAGGCGGCCATGTCCGGCCTGCTGGCGCCGACGCTGCGCGAGACCATGCTGGGCAATGCGCAGATTCTCGAAGTGTTCGACATTACGAAAGTCGGCAAGGTGGCGGGTTGCCGCGTGACCGACGGCGCGGTGGAGCGCGGCGCCAATGTGCGTCTCATCCGCGACAATGTCGTCGTCCACGAGGGCAAGCTGTCGACGCTCAAGCGCTTCAAGGACGAGGTCAAGGAAGTGCAATCCGGGCAGGAATGCGGCATGGCCTTCGAGAACTATCAGGACATGCGCGCCGGCGACGTCATCGAATGCTATCGCGTCGAGGAGATCAAGCGGACGCTGTGACGCGCGCCGCGCCGATCTCCACCAAACTTTCATCAGGCCTTCGGCGCGCCGTCGTCCTCGACCATAATTGGCGAGTGACGGCCGCGCAACGTCGGGAGCGCGCGACCAGCGCGAAAATCCATGTCCAGAACCCATCACGCCCACGGGGCGGAGCCGTCGCAACGCATGCTTCGCGTCGCCGAGCTGATCCGCCATCAGATTGCCCAGATGCTCGCGCGCAGCGAGATCGTCGACCCCGTGCTCGAGCAGCATGTCGTCACCGTCTCGCGCGTGGCGATGAGCCCCGATCTGAAGCTCGCCACCGTCTTCGTCATGCCGCTCGGCGGCAAGGACGAGGCCGAGGTGCTGCGCGCCTTCGATCGTCACAAGAAATTCCTGCGCGGCGAGATCGCCCATAACGTCAATCTCAAATTCGCGCCGGAGGTGCGTTTCCGCATCGACGACAGTTTCGACAATGTCGCGCGCATCGACGCGCTGTTGAACTCCGAGCGCGTGCGCCGCGATCTCGAGCAGCCCGACACAGAAGAAGAGAACGGCGCCCAGCAATGAATGGAAGAAAATCGACCCGCGCCGTCGTCGACGGCTGGGTCGTGCTCGACAAGCCTGTCGGCATGACCTCGACGCATGCGGTCTCGCGCCTGAAACGCATCTACAACGGCAAGAAAGCCGGCCACGCCGGCACGCTGGACCCGCTCGCCTCCGGCATTTTGCCGGTCGCTTTCGGCGAGGCGACCAAGACCGTGCCCTTCGTGCAGGACGGCGAGAAGGCCTATAGCTTCACCGTGCGCTGGGGCGTCGAGACCGACACCGACGACGCCGACGGCAAGGCCGTGCGCGACAGCGCGCAGCGGCCGACCATCGCCGAGATCGAGGCGCTGCTGCCGCGCTTCCTCGGCGAGATATTGCAGATCCCGCCGCAATATTCGGCGATCAAGATCGCCGGCGAGCGCGCCTATGATCTCGCCCGCGAGGGCGCGACGGTGGAGCTGAAAGCGCGTCCCGTCACGGTCCACCGCCTCTCGCTCATCGATGCGACGGCGGACGAGGCGAAGCTGGTGATGGAATGCGGCAAGGGCGCCTATGTGCGCTCCATCGCGCGCGATCTCGGCCGGCTCATCGGCTGCTTCGGCCATGTGAGCGCTTTGCGCCGCACGCGCGTCGGGCCCTTCCTCGAGGAGGACAGCTTCACCCTCGACGAGATCGAGGGCGGCGAGGCGGCCAATGCTATGCTCTCCGTCGAAGCGGGCCTCACGGAGCTGCCTTGCATCGTCGTCGACCGCGACGCGGCGGCGCGTCTGCGTCGCGGCGGCTCGCTGATCCTGCGCGGCCGCGACGCGCCCGCCGGCGGAATCGCCTATGCGGCCTGCGGCGGCGTCCCGGTCGCCTTCGGCGAGGTGGTGGAAGGCGCGCTCGAACCCTCGCGCGTGTTCAACCTGCCGTTTTGACGCGAGGTTGATCTTCGCGCGCGAATGGTTTCAATTCGCGGAGCGCCCCCACCCCTCGCCCGCTTCGCGGGAGAGAGGCAGAGACGGGACTTCATCGAGGTCACGCGCTACGTCGATCGCTGGCGCCCCCTTTCCCGCGAAGCGGGGGAGGGTCGGGGAGGGGGCATGTCGGACGCCGAATCTCACAGACCGCACGCCGCATGACGCCCCCTGCCCCCAAAATCCTCGTCTTCGACTCCGGGCTCGGCGGCCTCACCGTCTTCACCGAGGTGGCGAAGCTACGCCCGCTCGCCGCCCTCCTCTATTGCGCCGATGACGCCGGCTTTCCCTATGGCCCGCTCTCCGAGGCGGCGCTGGTCGCGCGCGTCATGGAGGTGATGGAAAAGCTCGTCGCCGAGCTGGCGCCCGATCTCGTCGTCATCGCCTGCAACACGGCCTCGACGCTCGCCCTACCGCATTTGCGCGCGCGCTGGCCGCAGCTTCCCTTCGTCGGCACCGTGCCGGCGATCAAGCCGGCCGCCGAGCGTTCGCGCTCGCGCCTCGTCTCCGTGCTGGCGACGCCCGGCACGGTGGCGCGCGACTACACGCGCGCGCTCATCGCCAGCTTCGCGGAGGATTGCGCGGTGACTTTGGTCGGCTCGACCCGCCTCGCCCCGCTCGCCGAAGAGTTTATGCGCGGCGCGGTTGTTCCGGAGGCCGAGATCGCCCGCGAGATCGCGCCTTGCTTCGTCACGCGCGACGCGGCGCGGACCGATGTCGTCGTCCTCGCCTGCACGCATTATCCGCTGCTGCTCGATTCGTTCCGTCGCCTTTCGCCCTGGGCGGTCGAATGGATCGACCCCGCCCCGGCCATCGCCCGCCAGGCCGACCGGCTGCTGGCGGACCGCTTCGGTCCCGACCGCGACGCCGCCGCGCCGGCGCCGCGCGCGATCTTCACCAGCGGCGCGCGTCCCGAGCCGGCGCTGGCGGCGGCGCTGACGCGAATGGGATTTGCCCTCGACGACAAGCCGGAATGATCGCGCGCCTCCCGTTGCCGGTTCCGCGAGACGGTTTCGCGCCGATCCACGACCGATAAGGGCCGCAGCGGTCGCCCGCCCCCGCATCCGACCCATGTTTTGCGGGCGCCGCATTCTCCCGCAGAGCGGGAGAAGAAGACGCGCCGCGCCTTCTCTTTCGCGCCCGCCCCCGTTTTTCCTTGATTATGTCGGCCGCTCTTGCTGTAACGCGCCGCACAATAATTCTTCAACTCTCGAGAGGTGAGCGAAATGGCAGACTGGCCCGTCCATGCGAAGATTACCGGCCCGATCGTTCTGATCGGCTTCGGCTCCATCGGACGTGGCATCTTGCCGCTCATCGAACGCCATTTCGACTATGACAAGAGCCGCTTCACCGTCATCGACCCCGTCGATACGCATCGCGAGATGCTGGATATTCGCGGCATAGCCTTCCAGAAAACCGCCCTCACCAGGGACAATTACCGCGAGACGCTCACCCCCCTGCTCACCAAGGGCGAGGGACAGGGCTTCGTCGTCAATCTCTCGGTCGACACCTCCTCGCTCGACATCATGAAGCTCGCCCGCGAGCTGGGCTGCCTCTATGTCGACACCGTCGTCGAGCCCTGGACCGGCTTCTACTTCGACACCACGCTCGGCAATGAGGAGCGCACCAATTACGCGCTGCGCGAGACCGTGCTGGAGGAGCGCCGTCGCAATCCCGGCGGTCCGACCGCCGTCTCCTGCTGCGGCGCCAATCCGGGCATGGTGTCCTGGTTCGTGAAGCAGGCGCTGCTGAACATCGCCGCCGACACCGGCCTTTCGATCGAGGAGCCGAAGACGCGCGCGCAATGGGGAACGCTGGCGCAGACGCTCGGCGTCAAGGGCATTCATATCGCCGAGCGCGACACGCAGCGCGCCACGAGCCCGAAGCCGCGCGACGTCTTCGTCAACACCTGGTCGGTCGAGGGCTTCGTCTCCGAGGGCCAGCAGCCGGCCGAGCTCGGCTGGGGCACGCATGAGAAGTCGCTGCCGGACATCGCCGGCACGCACTCCTCCGGCTGTGGCGCGGCGATCTATCTGAAGTCGCCCGGCGCCAACACGCGCGTGCGCTCCTGGACGCCGACGCCCGGGCCGCAATATGGCTTCCTCGTCACCCACAACGAGTCGATCTCCATCGCCGATTTTCTCACGCTGCGCGACGGCGCCGGCTCGGTCGTCTATCGGCCGACCTGCCATTACGCCTATCATCCGGCCGATGACGCGGTGCTGTCGCTGCACGAGATGTTCGGCCGCGCCGGCAAGATGCAGGCGAGCTGGACGATTCTCGACGAGAATGAGATCGTCGACGGCATAGACGAGCTAGGCGTGCTGCTCTACGGCCACGCCAAGAACGCCTATTGGTATGGGTCGCGCCTCTCCATCGAGGAGACGCGCGAGCTCGCGCCCTATCAGAACGCCACCGGCCTGCAGGTGAGCTCGGCGGCGCTGGCCGGCATGGTGTGGGCGCTGGAGAATCCGACTGCCGGCATCGTCGAGGCCGACGAGGTGGATTTCCGCCGCTGCCTCGAGGTGCAGACGCCCTATCTCGGACCGGTGGAGGGCGTCTATACGGATTGGACGCCGCTCGACGGCCGTCCGGGCCTCTTCCCCGAGGACATCGACCTCGAGGACCCCTGGCAGTTCAAGAATATTCTGGTGCGCTGACCAGCGCGCGCCCCCTTCTCCCGCTCCGCGGGCGAAGGGGGCGAACGAAGCGAGCGGGATGAGGGCTCTCGCCTATGGCGGGCGCCCTTATCCGATCCTCGCCGATGCGAACGCCCACTTCTCCACGAGTGGGAGACGGAAGCGCGCTCATCGTCGCGCTACCCCGCCGCAATGGCCGCCGGCGGCAGGCCTCCGGCATGGCGGCGCCACATCGTCTGGTAGAGCCCCTCGAGATCGCGCGTATAGCTGTCCACATCGAACAGCGCCGCTCCGGCGCGATTGCCGGCGAGCTTGGCTTTCGTCCGCGCCAGCCATCCCGGATCCGCGGCGAGACCGCTCGCGAGATCGAAATAGCCGCCGAGATCGGCGGTGATGAGCTCGGGCATTCCCACCGCGCGCAGCAGGCTGCCGGCGACACGCGACGGAAAGGTGGAGCCGCTGCAGGTCACGATCGGCGCGCCCGCCCATAGCGCATCGCTCGCCGTCGTATGGGCGTTGTAGGGCGCCGTATCGAGCACGAGATCGGCGAGCTGCAGCCGCGCGAGATGCTCGCCCTGCGCCATATCCGGCGCGAAGATGAGACGATTGCCGTTCACGCCGCGCTTCCACGCCTCATTGCGCAGATTGCCCTCGGCCATGGGCGCGGCGAGCAGCCACAACACGCTGCCCGGCGCGGCGTCCAGCAGCCGGCACCAGATATCGAACATCTCCGGCGTGAATTTATAGGCCTGGTTGAAGCAGCAGAAGACGACGCCCTGCTCCGGCAGCCCCACGGACGCGCGCCCGGGATTCAGCCCGAGCGGCCCGGCGCGGCCGCGCGGCTGATAGCTGTGCGGCATATAGGCGAAGGATTCCGAATAATCGGCGGCGGATGCGAGCGGCGTCACATAATCATCGGTGATGACGTAATCGCAGATATCCGCGCCCAGCGTGCCGGGATAGCCGAGATAATTCACCTGCACCGGCGCCGGCCGCAGCATGAGGATGCCGCTGCGCGCATTGGCGGTGAAGCCCTTGAGGTCGATGAGAATGTCCACCTCGTCGCGATGAATCGCGCGCGCGGCGTCGCCGTCGGAGAGCGCCTTGATGTCGACGAAGGAGTCGAAGGCGCCGACGAGGCGGCGGCGCATCGCCTTGCCATCGTCCGCCCCGTAGGAATAGGCGTTCACGCAGAAGCGGTCGTGATCATGCGCCTCGAGCATCTCGATCAGCAGCAACGCCGTCGCATGGTCGTGGAAATCATTGGAGAGATAGCCGAGCTTGATCTTGCGCCCGTCGAAGGCGTGGAAGCGGAAATCATGCGTGCGCCGCTCCATTGCCGCCGCAGCGCGTCGATCGCGCGTCCACGCCTCGGAGCAGCGCCGCTGATCCGTCGCGCCGACGCCGGGCTGCGAAAGCAGGAAAAAAGGCGGCAGCGCGCCAGACCCGTCCGCCACGAGAAGATCGTCGAGCGCTTTCGCATCGCTCGCGAAATCGTCCCATTCACACATGCTGCGGCTGCGTCCGGGCGATCGCATTCCCGTCTCCCAGGTCGAAGTTGACTTCGCCTGGACATGAAGGCGCGCATCGCCGTCCGGATCAGACATGGGGTTGAAGCAATCGGCGCGCCATTTTCCCACACACTCGGGCTCCAGCGGAGCCGAACGGCGACGCCTCGGCTTTGATTTTTAAAAATGACGCGTCAAAATGCCCTCCAAAATGCGCTGGGGCATACGGGCGGCGAGATGGACGATCTTCTGAGCGCGCAAGGGCTCTTGCAAGAACGAGCGGACCAGGTCGTCGCGCTCCTCCGGCTGGACGCTTTGCTGAACCGCGTCGGCAAACCGATCAGGGTCGGCAGTTCCGCGCTCGGCCTCATGGTTCGCCGCGATATCGACATCACCGTGGTCTGCGAAAGCCTGTCTTCGGAAACCCGCGCCGCCTTCATTCGGGCGGGGGCGGAATTAATGTCGATGGATCGCCACGTGGTTTCTGTCCGCTTCAGAAACGACACAGGCGCGTGGAACGCCGATCCTGCGGCCTATCCCGACGGCCTCTATCTCGGAGTATCGGCGCGCCTCGGCGCGGGGATCGACTGGACGCTGGATATTTGGGCGGTGGATCGGCCGGATCGGCAACCCGATCTGAACCATTTGCGCACGCTCCCGCCGCGTCTGGACGATGAACGCCGGATCAGGATACTGACGATCAAGCATGCTTTGGCGGCGACGAGACCCGGCTCGTCGGAAAGCCGGATTCCGAGCGCTTATGTCTACGACGCCGTTGTCGACGATGGCGTCGGCAGCGTGAAGCAATTCGCCGAATGGCTCGCAGACAAGAAGGCGATCACGTCCCTCTTGTCCGCAACGCTCTGATCCTTCGCCGCATTCGGCGCGTGGCGACAGAGACGAGCGCCGATCGTCACCGGCGTCCCCGCGCCGTTCAAATCCCGGCGCCGTCGCCGAGGGTCTCCTCCGCCGTCGAGAAAATCCGCACATTGCTCAGCGACAGCGGCACGTTGCTGCCGAGCTTCGCGCCCTCTCGGTCATCGGTGTCGACCTCGACCGTCTGATCATAGCCTGGGATGGAGATCGAGGCGCGCAGGCCGGCGGCCGTGCGGCGCACCGCCTCGACGCGCCCCTCGAGCCCGCCGATGGAGCCGCCGTGCAGAGCGATGTCGGCGGGGCGAAAATACACGCGCGCCGGTCCGTTGCGCAGATTTTCCGAGGAGATATGCAGCTCCTTGCCCTGGAAGATCACCTTGCCGTCGGCGACCTGCACCGGCAGCGCCAGCGCCTCGCCGACGAAGGAGAGCACAAAGGGCGAGGCCGGCCGGTCATAGAGCTCGTCCGGCGTTCCGATCTGCTCGATGCGGCCCTTGTCCAGCACCACCACGCGATCGGCGAGCTCCATCGCCTCGTCCTGGTCATGCGTCACGAAGACGGTGGTCAGCCCGGTCTGGCGATGCACATCGCGCAGCCAGCGGCGCAAATCCTTGCGCACGCGCGCGTCGAGCGCGCCGAAAGGCTCGTCGAGCAGCAGCACGCGCGGCTCGATGGCGAGCGCGCGGGCGAGCGCCACGCGCTGGCGCTGGCCGCCGGAGAGCTGCGCCGGATAGCGCGCGCCGAGCCCGTCCAGCTGCACGAATTCCAGCAGCTTTTGCGCGCGCTCGGCGATCTCCGCGCGGGACGGACGCGAGCGGCGCGGGCGCACCTTCAGCCCATAGGCGATATTGCCGGCGACGGTCAGATGCTTGAACAGCGCATAATTCTGGAACACGAAGCCGACGCGCCGTTCCTGAACGGACAGCGTCGTGGCGTCCTCGCCGTCGAAGAAAATGCGGCCGCGCTCGGGCGAGGAGAGCCCGGCGATGGCGCGCAGCAGCGTCGTCTTGCCGGAGCCCGACGGCCCCAGCAGCGCGACCAGCTCGCCGCGCGCGATCGTCAGATTGACGTCGCGCAGCGCCGGATAATCGCCGAAATCCTTCTCGACGCCCTCGATGCGAATCTCGACGCCCTGCAGATGCGGCGCGTCGTCAGTGACGGCGTCTGCCGGCGATTTGACCGGCGAAGCGCCATTCGAGAAGCGTCTTGAATCCAAGAGTGACGAGAGCCAGCCCAGCCAGGAGGGAGGCGAGGGCGAACGCCGAGACGATGTCATACTCATTGTAGAGGATCTCCACCTGGAGGGGGATCGTGTTCGTCAGGCCGCGAATATGGCCAGAGACGACCGACACCGCGCCGAACTCGCCCATGGCGCGGGCGTTGGCGAGGAGCACGCCGTAGAGCAGGCCCCATTTGATGTTGGGCAATGTCACCGTGAGAAAGGTGCGGAAGCCGCTCGCGCCGAGCGTCAGCGCCGCCTCCTCCTCCACGGTCCCCTGCTCCTGCATGAGCGGGATCAGCTCGCGCGCGACGAAGGGGAAGGTGACGAAGATCGTCGCCAGAACAATGCCCGGAATGGCGAAGACGACCTGAATTCCATGCGCGGACAAAAACGGCCCGAGAAGTCCCTGCGAGCCGAAGACGAGCACATAGACGAGGCCGGAGACGACCGGCGAGACCGAGAACGGCAGATCGATGAGCGTGATCAGCACGCTCTTGCCCGGAAAGGAGAATTTCGCGATCGACCAGGCCGCGCAAAGGCCGAAGAGGGCGTTGAGCGGCACGACGATCGCGGCGACGACCAGCGTGAGGCGGATCGCCGCGCGCGCATCCGGCTCGTCGAAGGTCGCGAAAAAGGCGCCGGCGCCTTTGGCGAGAGCCTCGGTGAAGACGACGGCGAGCGGCAGCAGCAGGAACAGGCCGAGAAAGGCCACGGCCACGCCGATCAGCAGATAGCGCGTGAGCGGAGTCTCCTCCGTCACGCGGCGCGGCGCGGAAATGGAAACCGCGGGAGCGATCGCCTCAGACATTTATGATCGCCTCAGACATGACCGAACCTCTTCTGGCTCCACGCCTGGATCAGATTGATCGCGAGCAGCACCGAGAATGAGATCGCGAGCATGATCGTCGCGATGCCCGTGGCGCCGGCATAGTCGAACTGCTCCAGCTTGACGATGATCAGCAAGGGCGCGATTTCCGAGATATAGGCGAGATTGCCGGCGATGAAGATCACCGAGCCATATTCGCCGACGCTGCGCGCGAAAGCCAGCGCGAAGCCGGTGAGCAGAGCCGGCAGAATCGGCGGCAGCAGCACGCGCCAGATCGTCTGCGCGCGGCTCGCGCCGAGCGTCGCCGACGCTTCCTCGAGCTCGGCGTCGATCTCGACGAGCAGCGGTTGCACCGTGCGCACGACGAAAGGCAGGCCGACGAACACCAGCGCGACCAGAATGCCCCAGCGCGTGAAGGCGACCTTTATGTCGTAATCGGCGAGCGGCTCGCCGAGCCATCCATTGGGCGCATAGAGCGCCGCGAGCGCGATGCCGGCGACCGCCGTCGGCAGCGCGAAAGGCAGATCGACGATGGCGTCGAGAAAGCGCCGGCCCGGAAACTCATAGCGCGTCAGCACCCAGGCGGTGACGAGGCCGAAGACGACGTCGATCGCCGCCGCGGCGAAGGAGATGAAGAAGCTGGTGCGCAAGGCCGCCGCCACGCGGGGCTCGACGGCGATGCCGTAGAGTCCCGCGAATCCGAGCTCCGAGGCGCGAAGGATCAGCAGCGACAACGGAAACAGGACGACGAGGCTCAGATAGAAGATGGTGAAGCCGAAAGTCGCTTTGAATCCGGGAATGACGCTCGGAGCCGTGAAGCGCCGAGCTTTTCTTTTCGCGGCAGGCGCAGAAGCGCTCATGAGAGATCCCGAGCCTTATGGTTTCTGAATATCGTCGAAGACGCCGCCGTCGGCGAAATGCGTCTTCTGCGCTTTCGTCCAGCCGCCGAAAACCTGATCGACGGTGAACAGATCGAGCTTGGGCAAACGCTTCAGATCGTCCTTGGCGGCGAATTCCGGATGCGCGGGGCGATAATATTTCTTGGCGATGATCGCCTGCGCGGTCGGCGTGTAGAGGAAGTTCAGATAGGCCTCCGCCGCCTTGCGCGTGCCCTTGGCGTCGACATTGCCGTCGACGACGGCGACCGGCGGCTCGGCGAGGATGGAGGTCGAAGGCACGATGATCTCGAATTTGTCCTTGCCGAACTCCTCGAAGGCCAGAAACGCTTCGTTTTCCCAGGCGATCAGCACGTCGCCGAGACCGCGCTGGGCGAAGGTGATCGTGGAGCCGCGCGCGCCGGTGTCGAGCACGGGCGCATTCTTGTAGATCGCCTTGACGAACTCTTTCGTCTTGGCCTCGTCGCCGTTGAATTTTTTGAGCGCATAGCCCCAGGCGCCGAGATAGTTCCAACGCGCGCCGCCCGAGGTCTTGGGATTGGGCGTGACGACCGCGACGCCGGGCTTGGCCAGATCGTCCCAATTCTTGATCTTCTTCGGATTGCCCTTGCGAACCAGGAAGACGATCGTCGACGTATAGGGCGAGGCGTTGTTCGGAAGCTTCTTCTGCCAGTCGGGCGAGATCTTGCCGGTCTTATTCACGATCGCGTCGATGTCGGCGGCGAGCGCCAACGTCATGACATCGGCGGAAAGTCCGTCGATCACCGCGCGCGCCTGCGCGCCGGAGCCGGCGTGGGACGCCTGGATCTCGATCGTCTCGCCGGTCTTCGCCTTCCAATCGGCGATGAAGGCGGGATTGATCGCCTTATAGAGCTCGCGCGTCGGATCATAGGAGACATTCAGCAGCGCCGTCGCCGCCAGCGTCGGCGCGTCGACGAGGATCGACAGGCCCGTGGCGAATGCGACGACCGCGCCGAGGCCGCGCCGCGAGATTGAAACGCTCCGCATACTGGTCTCCTTCTATGGTCTATAACATCAGTGACTTTATGGACTAATCTATTTCGACGGGGCTGTAAACGGGGGCGGCCGCTCGCGGAGCGTGGTTTTCATCGTTTTCGAAAGGATCGTGGCGCGGCGCTCGTGTCGCTCAGCGCGACCGACTGCCCGCCTGCTTCCGGCTGGAGACGAATAGAATCAGCGCGAGCAGGCCGGCGGCGGCGATCAGATAATAAGGGCTGATCTCGAAATGACGCTTGCCCACGGAAAAGGGAAAACGCGCCTTCCAATGCTCGCCGGCGGCGCCGTCGACGGTGACCACGCCGACGAAATCGCCCGGCTGGGTGAAGACATGCGCGAAGGAAAACGTCCCTTTGGGATAGATCTGCGGCGCCAGCGACGCTGCGGTCGCGGCCTCCGTGTCGACAGGATCCTCGCCATCGTCGGTCTGGCGCATGATGCGGAAGCCGGCCTTCATCTCGCGCAGCTCCGGCGCCGCATAATCGAAAACGAAGATCGTCTCCCCCAATTTCGGGGCGTCCTCGCAGAATTTGCGCTGTTGCGCATCGCCCGGCTGATAGCCGGCGAAATACATGAGCTCCGGGCCGATCTTGAGCACGCAGCCGTCTTTGTCGGGCAGCAGATCGCCGCGCGCCGATGCATGCGGCGCCGCGCTCGCCGCGATCAGCGACGCCAGCGAGAGCGATTGAATAAAGCGGCGGCGGCTCGACATGCTCTTTCCCCCGATGAGCGCCGAGAGGACTCGATTGGACTTAATCCGCTCTGGCTCTCGTTGCAAGAAGCCGCGGGAACGATGAGACCGAGCCCTCGCAAAAAGAAACCGGCCGGGCGCAAGGCCCGGCCGGCGAATGTTTCAGCCTCTATTCGAGGTTCGATCAGGGCATGTCGCCGGCGACGAACTTCGGAATGACCGGGCCGCCGATTTCGGTGGCGTAGCGCTTGCCCGAC
>NZ_DATBQF010000059.1:0-142731 GCF_036560965.1 Methylosinus sp.
CAAGGAGCGCGCGTCATAATCGCCTCGAAGCCCAATCGCCGCCGCCATGGCGAACCTCCATGTGTTCGCCTGGTCGAATCAAATTTCAGCCGATTCGGGAATCCCACACGTGAGTCGGCCTCTCAGAGAGTTGGTATGAGCGTTCGCGACCGTATGTGCCGCAAGACGAAATTTTACGAGCAAATCGAGTTGCCCCAGTCGAGTCCGGTAGTCCGCCGCGTCCTCCGGAACTGCTCGTTGACGCGCCTTTGCTATGTTCGCGCCTAGTTGAGAGAGCCTTCTCGCTTCCATATCGCGGCGATCGGCCTCCCATAAGGTCGCTGCCGCTCTTGAGCCTCGTTCGTGCATATCGCAGACGATTTTGTCTAAATTTGCTAGCGCCAAATCCTCTTTGTCGAGTAGATCTTTATCGATCTTGGATCTATCTACGTAAAATAATGTGCGGATCGGTTCTATGTGCCGCATGAGGGTCGCCGTTGCACTTTTTTCAGCGGAAACGAAGCCCAATTTCGGATCCAAGTAGAAAGCCTTTAGATATCGCATAAGAAAATAGACTTCTGCATCGATTGCGTCGGAAATTTGCGTCTCGACATCTGCAATACCAGGGCGCCCTCTCGGATTCGGAGCCGCCGGAAACAGAGCCATCGGCAGTGTTATTCCCACCTGCAAATTCCCATCAAATATTTTGATCGCGTTGGACGCCCCGCCGAGCAATCCAGGGGTTTTGTCAGGAAAATGCGGCGTGATCGTCCAGCCTTTAAAAAAATCGGGCGTCCAAATTGCCTCGATATATGTGACGCCGGGCCGCAAGGCTTGCCGTATGTGCCAGAGTAGTTCCGGCTGTTTGATGCGCTTAAAGTAATCAATATCTCCGGTAATAAATATTGCGAGGATGTGTGGATTAGAAATTAAATTTTTTGCCTCAAATATCGACCGCGGCATGGACACATTGTGGTCTATAATCGCCATTTGTCGCCTCGTGCCTGACATTATGCGTCCAGAACGAAAAATCTGCCCATTTCCGAATTAAGTGGGGAGCGTCCGATCTCGTGACGACGATGATAGCCGGAATTGTCGAATCCGGAAAACGTTGTCGTGTCCTCGCCCCGAAAAATCACTGATCGGCGACAACCTCCGCCCCGAGCGAGATGGTTTTCCGAAACGCGCCTCGAGATTTCGACGGAAGAGATTGACTATATTATGATGGGCTTCGCTGGCGAAATTCGGGCGATCTTCCAGGGGAGCTACCATATATCGAATACGTCGGTGCAAGCCGAGGACGCGGCGGTCGACGTAAAGAACGTTTCGCCGAGAAACGAGGTTGATCGGAAATGACGGTGAGAGTGGCCGCATACTATCGAGTGTCGACGCAGCGCCAAGCCAAGGAGGGGTTGTCTCTCGAAGACCAGCAACGCGCCGTTCGAGCGGACTGCGCTGCCCGAGGAGAGGTGATCGTCGAGGAATATATAGAGCGAGGCGTCAGCGGGCGGACCGATGAGAGGGCCGAACTCCAGCGGCTCCTCGCGGACGCGAATTCGATTCCACGCCAATTCGAGGTCGTCGTCGTACACTCTTTCTCACGATTTTTCCGTGACGCAGCGATTCTCGAGCTCACCGTCAGGGACTTGCGGGCGAATGGCATACAATATCGCTCGATAACGCAGCCCACCGGAAACGATGACGCGGGCAGCATGATCAGGCAGGTGTTCGCCATTTTTGACGAGTATGGCTCGAAGGAGAACGCGAAGCACGTCCGCCGGACCATGGTCGCCAATGCGAAGGAAGGATTTTGGAACGGCGCGGCCCCGCCCTATGGCTACAAGACCATCGTCGCCGAGGTCCGAGGAAAAAAGGAGAAGAAGAAGCTGGAGGTGGACGAAGTCGAGGCGCCGGTGGTGCGTCGCATATTCGATCTCGCCTCGAAGGGCGTCGGAAAATCGGGCCCGCTCGGCGTCAAGAAGATCGTCTCGCACCTGAACGACAACGGCTTCCGAACCCGAAACGGCAATTATTGGCATATCGGGCCCCTCCACCAACTCCTCACTCGCTCCACCTACAAGGGCGTGCATCAATATAATCGGTCCGACTCGCGAACCCGCGCCAAGCGCAGCGAGGATGAGATCGTGGAGATCGCCGTTCCCCCGATCGTCTCTGTCGATCAATGGACCGCCGTTCAGGAAATCCTCCGCTCGAAGAATCCGAGGGTCAATCCGCCGCAGACGGTGAGCGGGCCCATTCTTCTCACCGGTGTCGCGCGTTGCGCGGAGTGCGGGGCCGCCATGACGATCCGCACGGGCAAGTCGGGACGCTATCGGTATTATTCCTGTGCGAACGCCCAGGCGCGCGGCAAATCGGCGTGCTCCGGGCTTTCCGTCCGCATGGAGCAACTCGACGAGGCGGTCACTTCGGCCCTGTGCGAGCGCGTGCTGGAGCCGAGCCGCCTCGAAAATCTTTTGCGGGAAATCGGCGATCGGATGCAGGAAGTCGACAGCCGAGATCGGGGGGAGCTGCTTCGCGTCGAAGCCGAACTCGCGGAGGCCAAGCTGCGACTCGACCGTCTTCACGAGGCGATCGAAAAGGGAATCGTGGACGCTTCGGACGCGCAGTTCGCGTCTCGTATCGCCAAGGCCACGACAGACAGGGACGTCGCGGCCGTGGCGAAAGAGCGCATTGTGGCCCGGCGCGTCAACGGCGTTGACATCACGCCGGACAAGGTCGTGGCTTTTGGCGCCGTGATGCGCGACGCCATCACGGCGGGAGAGATTCCGTTCCGGAAGACCTATCTTCGCCTTCTCATCGACGAGATCCGCGTCGGGAAGGAAGTCGCCCTGATCCGCGGCCGCAATGACCGGCTGCGTTCCCGCGTCGCCGGCGGCTCGCCGTTCGACGGCGGCATGGTGCCCACTACTGTTCAGGAATGGCGCGCCCGAGAGGATTCGAACCTCTGACCTCTGCCTTCGGAGGGCAGCGCTCTATCCAGCTGAGCTACGGGCGCGTGAGGCTTCTGCATCTTCACTATCGCAACCGTGCGGCCGCTGCAATCGGCCTCATGCGCCTTTCGAGCTTTTCACCCGGGCGGGCCCTCGCGTCAGAGGTCGATGTCCTCGTCGAATATCTCGAGCGGCAATAGACGGCGGAATCGGACCGCGAAACCATCCTCGGTCGGGCGAATGACCTCCGCCTGCGTCTTTTTGCCGATCGTGATCTTCTCGCCCGGTGGAACTTGCACCTCGGTTCTCAGCGAGGCGCCGCTGCGCGATAGATCGAGAATCTCGCAGGGCAGCGTCACCTGCGCCACGGTGAAGGTCGTGAATCGCCGCTTTGGCCGTAGTCGCTCATGGGAGCGGCATCGCGCGGCGTCCGGCGCAAAATGCCGCGTCAGCCAGGCGAATTGCATCGCCACATGGGCCCGGGGCCTGTCCTCGACCTCGAGGCCCAGTGTGAAGCCGCCGTCGAAGAGGCGAATGACGGCCCCGTCGAAGCGACCCCAGCGGTCGAGATCGAGCGTGACCTTTTCGCCGACCGCGGGCCGATAGTCGCTGCGCAAGGCGACGATCTCCGCCGACATGTCTATGGTGCGGCAGGGGTAGCGGCGCTGATCGGGCGGCAGGAAGAAGCGGCCGTCGAATCTCGGCTCGGCGATCGTCTCGGCGGCGAGGCGCTCCTCCCCGTTCTTCGGGCGCAAATCATGTCGTGCCACGGCCGTCGCTCCACATGCGCGGCGCTCGCCGGTCGATCATGAACCGGGGCGCTGACGAGTTGCGGCCGCTGCACGACCGGCAATATCTAGAAATTTCAATGGCTTCTACCCGATGGCGGCGCGCCGCCATCGGGGGCTGATTACGCATCATAACGGCAATACGTAAATCGGGGTTGAATCGAAGCTGCGCAATTGACGACGTCGCGCTTCGTGACGTCGAGGCCCGCTTGCGCTAGAAGGCGGGTCATGCGCGCACTTCTTCTCATCTTTCTCGGGGCCGGCTCGGTCGGAGTCCCGAGGCGTTTCGTCGATGCGGGGCGCTATTTCGCCGGCTCGGTCGGCTTGTCCGTCGCCGCGTTGTTTCTCGGACTCTATCTGGTGAGGGCGCTGACGTGAGTGGGGCCGCGGCCGAGGCGCCGCAATCGACGCCGGTGCAGACGTTGATCGTCGACGAGGACGAGGCGGGACTGCGGCTCGACCGCTGGTTCAAGCGGCGGTTCCCGGCGCTCGCGCTTTCGCATCTCGCCAAAATCTGCCGAAAGGGCGAGGTGCGCGTCGACGGAAAGCGCGCCGATACGTCGACCCGGCTCGAGCAAAACCAGAAGATTCGCGTGCCGCCGCTCAAGCTGGAGACGATCGCCGCGCCGGCGATCATCCGGGCACGGCCGGAGGACGCCCGCGAGCTGGCCGAGATGACCTTGTTCGAGGATGCGCATCTCATCGTGCTGAACAAGCCTTTTGGCCTCGCCGTCCAGGGCGGCTCCGGCATGAAGCGGCATATAGACGGCATGCTCGAATCGCTGGCGGTGGGCGATAAGCGGCCGGTGCTGGTGCATCGGCTCGATCGGGACACGTCCGGCGTGCTGCTCATCGCCAAGAATCGTCGCACCGCCGCCGATCTCGGCGAAATCTTCCGTTCGCGCCAGGCTCAGAAAATCTATTGGGCGCTGGTCGAGGGCGTGCCCAAGCCGGCGCAGGGCCGCGTCTCGCTCTATCTCGCCAAGGGCGCGGATATGGGCGAGGAGCGCTCCCGCCGCACCGGCGATCGTCGCGCCGCCGAGCCCTCCGACGCGCGCGAGAAAATGCGCGTCGCCCGGCATGGGGAGGATGGGGCGCAGCATTCGCTGACCTATTACGCGGTCGTCGACAAGGCCGCGCCGCGCTGCGCCTGGCTGTCGATGAAGCCCTTGACCGGGCGCACCCATCAGCTCCGCGCCCATGCGGAGGCGATCGGCTGCCCGATCGTCGGCGACCCGAAATATGGACATAGGCAGGAGGACGAGATCCGCCGCCGCGATCCGATGCGCGCCATGCCGGCCGAGCTCGCGCCCAAGCTGCATCTGTTGGCGCGGCGGCTGATTCTGCCCCATCCCCGAGGCGGGACGCTCGACGTCACCGCGCCGCTGCCGGAACATATGCGCGAGAGCTGGGACTTCTTCGGCTTCGACGTGGGGCGGGACGATCCCATAATGGCGGCGCCGGACGCCTGACGCGCCGCGTCCGAGGAGACCCTCATGTCCCGTGATAGCGAAAATCTCGCCGACGGCCTGTTCGTGCCGAATGAGGAGCGCAATCCGCTGCGCGCCGCGGTTCAGGGCGCACGGCCCGAATTGCCGAAGCGATTCTATAAATCCGCAGGCGTGGGCGAGACCGAGGACGGCTATGCCGTGCTGCTGGACGGCAGGACGGTCAAGACGCCGGCGCGGCGGACGCTGACAACCCCGTCCTCGCCCTTGACCGCGGCGCTCGCGGCGGAATGGGCGGCACAGGGCGAAAGGCTCGCTCCATCGTCCATGCCATTGACACGACTTGTTAATTCGGCGATCGACGGCGTCGCGGAGCGGATGGATGAGGTCGTCGCCGACGTCGCCAAATATGCCGGCTCCGACCTCGTGAGCTATCGCGCCGTCGAGCCCGCCGGCCTCGCTGCGGCGCAGGCCGAGGCCTGGGACCCGCTCCTCGCCTTCGCCCGGGAGCGGCTCGGCGCCGAGCTCGCCGTAACCTCGGGCGTGATGTTTCTCGCCCAGGCGCCGGAGGCGATCGCCGCGGTCGCCGCGGCCGTGCGCGCCTATGCGGGGGAGGGGCCCGCGGCGCCGTTCCGGCTCGCGGCGCTGCACACGATGACGACGCTGACCGGCTCCAGCCTCATCGCTCTGGCGGTGGCGCTCGGCGAAATGGATGTGGAAGCCGCCTGGGCGGCCGCCCATGTCGACGAGGACCATCAAATAAGCGCCTGGGGCGCGGATGAAGAGGCGACGGCGCGCCGCGCGCGGCGATTCGTGGAGATGAAGGCCGCCGCCCGGATCGCTGAATTCTTCGCCGGCGCCGCCTGATTTACGGGCGCCGGCGTGCAATTTCGCGTCGCGCCCGGGCGGGGCCGAGGCTCGTGCGCTCGATCCCTCGGGTAAAGCGTGCTCGCCCTTCGGGTAAAGACGTGCTCGGCTCTTGCTTTGACCTATACGCTGGGTTACGGAACGCGCGGTCAGACGGCGCCCGGGGCTTCCGCCCCGAGAAACACCGCGCCGCCCCCGCCGCAAACGTCGGACATCGCCATGCCGAGCCTGCTCGAACAATATTTGCCGCTCGTGATCTTCATCGCCCTCGCGGCGATCATCTCCGGCGCGCTGCTCGTTCTCCCCTTCCTGGTCGCCTTCAAGGCGCCGGATCCGGAGAAGCTCTCCGCCTATGAGTGCGGCTTCAATCCTTTCGGCGACGCGCGCATGAAATTCGACGTGCGCTTCTATCTCGTCGCTCTGCTGTTCATCGTCTTCGACCTCGAGGTCGCCTTTCTGTTTCCCTGGGCGGTCGCCTTCAAGGAGGCGGGCAGCTTCGGCTTCTGGTCGATGATGTTCTTCCTCGGCGTGCTGACCGTCGGCTTCGTCTATGAATGGCGCAAGGGAGCGCTCGAATGGGATTGATCACTCGCCAGAGCCCGACTCTCGTCGCCTCGTCCGCCAAGGGTCTCGTCGATCCGCGCACCGGCAAGCCGGTGGGCGCGGACGATCCTTTCTATCTCGGACTCAATGACGAGCTCGCCGACAAGGGCTTTCTCGTCACCGCGACCGACGACCTCATCAATTGGGCGCGCACCGGCTCGCTGATGTGGATGACTTTCGGTCTGGCCTGCTGCGCGGTCGAGATGATCCAGGCGGCCATGCCGCGCTATGATCTCGAGCGCTTCGGCTTCGCGCCGCGCGCCAGCCCGCGCCAGTCGGACGTCATCATCATCGCCGGCACGCTGACCAATAAGATGGCCCCGGCGCTGCGCAAGGTCTACGACCAGATGCCGGAGCCGCGTTACGTCATCTCCATGGGCTCCTGCGCCAATGGCGGCGGCTATTACCACTATTCCTATTCGGTGGTGCGCGGCTGCGATCGAATCATTCCCGTCGACATCTATGTCCCGGGCTGTCCGCCTTCGGCCGAGGCGCTCGTCTATGGCGTTCTGCTCCTGCAGAAGAAGATCCGCCGCAGCGGCACGATCGAACGGTGATATCTCGCGCCTCCTCGAGAGCGCGAGCAAAAGCGAAGAATGCGATGCGAGCCGACGCGCGAAGAGCCGTCGGTTTCTCATGATCCGAGGGTGAGAAATGAGCGCGGAACTCGAAAAGCTCGGCGAGAAGGTCGCCGCGGCCCTGCCGGGCTTGGTGAAAAGCCTCAAAATCGCCTATGGCGAGCTCACCGTGGACGTGGAGCGTTCGCGCTGGCTGGACGTCGCCCGCGTGCTGCGCGACGATCCGGAGTTCCTCTTCGTCAGCTTCACCGACATCACGGCGGCGGATTATCCGGAGCGCGATCTTCGTTTCGACGTGGTGCTGCATCTGCTCTCGCCCAAGCATAATCGGCGCATTCGCGTGAAGACGCAGACCGACGAGGCGACGCCGATCGCTTCGCTGACGAGCCTCTATCCGGGCGCCGACTGGTTCGAGCGCGAGACCTATGATTTGTTCGGCGTTCTGTTCGACGGCCATCCGGACCTGCGCCGCATCATGACCGACTATGGCTTCGAGGGGCATCCGCTGCGCAAGGATTTCCCGATGTCCGGCTATGTCGAGGTGCGTTATGACGACGAGCGCAAGCGGGTCGTCTATGAGCCGCTGAACCTCACTCAAGAATATCGGAAGTTCGATTTCCTATCGCCGTGGGAGGGCGTGCAATATGATCTCCCCGGCGATGAAAAGGCCAGCAAGTGAGAGCGCGCGTCATGAATCGTCGCGCCGCTTCCCTCTCTCGCCACTCGCTCTTCCTCCGCCTGGGACTGTCTCGATGAACGACCAGAGCCTCCGCAACTTCAATCTCAACTTCGGCCCGCAGCATCCGGCGGCGCATGGCGTGCTGCGCCTGATCCTCGAGCTCGACGGCGAAGTGGTCGAGCGCTGCGATCCGCATGTGGGCTTCCTGCATCGCGGCACCGAGAAGCTGATGGAGGCGCGGACCTATTTGCAGAACGTGCCCTATTTCGATCGGCTCGACTATTGCGCGCCGATGAATCAGGAGCATGCCTTCTGTCTCGGCATAGAGCAGCTGCTCGACGTCGAAGTTCCGCGCCGCGGCCAGCTCATCCGCGTTCTCTATTCCGAGATCGGGCGTCTGCTCTCGCATCTGCTCAACGTCACCGCGCAAGCGATGGACGTCGGCGCGCTGACGCCGCCGCTCTGGGGCTATGAGGAGCGCGAGAAGCTCATGGTCTTCTATGAGCGGGCGAGCGGCGCGCGCATGCACGCCAATTATTTCCGCCCCGGCGGCGTCGCCCGCGACCTGCCGGACCGGCTCGTCGAGGACATCGGCGCCTTCTGCGATCCGTTCCTGAAGGTCCTCGAGGATCTCGACGAGCTGTTCATCGGCAACCGCATCTTCAAGCAGCGCAACGCCGACATCGGCGTCATCTCGCTCGAGGACGCGTGGAAGTTCGGCTTCTCCGGCGTGATGGTGCGCGGCTCGGGCGCGGCCTGGGATCTGCGCAAGGCGCGTCCCTATGATTGCTACGAGGAGATGGAGTTCGACATCCCCATCGGCAAGAATGGCGATTGCTATGACCGCGCGGTCATCCGCATGGAGGAGATGCGTCAATCGACCTCCATCATGAAGCAATGCGTCGACAAGCTGCTGAAGGCCGAGAATCGCGGCCCGGTGGCGACGGTGAACAATAAGATATGCTCGCCGCCCCGCGCGGAGATGAAGCGCTCGATGGAAGCGCTCATCCATCACTTCAAGCTCTATACGGAAGGCTTCAAGGTGCCGGCCGGCGAGGTCTATGCGGCGGTCGAGGCGCCCAAGGGCGAATTCGGCGTCTATCTCGTTTCCGACGGCAGCGATAAGCCCTATCGCTGCAAGCTCCGCGCTCCGGGCTTCGCGCATCTGCAGGCCATGGATTTTCTCTGCAAGGACCATCTGCTCGCCGACGTCTCGGCGATCCTTGGTTCGCTCGATATCGTCTTCGGGGAGGTCGATCGCTGATGTCCATACGTCGTCTCGCCGAACAGCAGCCCGCGAGCTTCGAATTCACGCCCGAGAACAAGGCGTGGCTCGAGGCGCAAATCGCCAAATATCCAGACGGGCGCCAAGCCTCGATGGTCGTGCCGGCCTTGTGGCAGGCGCAGACGCAGAACGACTATTGGCTGCCGCAAAAGGCGATCGAGAAAGTCGCCGACACGCTGGGCATGCCGTATATTCGCGTGCTCGAGATCGCGACATTCTACACGATGTTCAATCTCGAGCCGGTCGGCAAATTCTATGTCCAGCTCTGCGGCACGACGCCCTGCATGCTGCGCGGCTCCGACGAGCTGATCGCCGTGCTGGAGCGGAGAGTGGGTCCGCAGCGTCACGTGACGTCGGATGGGCTGTTCTCCTGGCTCGAGGTCGAATGCCTCGGCGCCTGCTGCAATGCGCCCATGGTGCAGATCAACGACGACTATTACGAAGATTTGACGGCTGAGAATTTCGAGACGCTGCTCGACGATCTCGCCGCCGGCCGGCCGGTGAAGATCGGCTCGCAGACGGGCCGCGTCTCCTCGGAGCCGGCGGGCGGACTGACGAGCCTGACATCCTTCTACGGCGACGGCGCCAAAGCGCAGGCGGAGTGAACGACTAATGCTCGCCGACAAGGATCGCATCTTCACAAATCTCTACGGCATAGGCGACAAGAGCCTCGCCGGAGCCCGCTCGCGCGGCGCCTGGGACAACACCAAGGCGCTGCTGGAACTCGGCCGCGACAAGATCATTCAGGAGATGAAGGATTCGGGGCTGCGCGGGCGCGGCGGCGCCGGCTTCTCCACCGGCCTCAAATGGTCCTTCATGCCCAAGACGCCCGATCCGGCGCGTCCCTCCTATCTCGTCATCAACGCCGACGAGTCGGAGCCGGGCACCTGCAAGGATCGCGAGATCATGCGCAATGATCCGCAGACGCTGATCGAAGGCGCGCTGATCGCCTCCTTCGCCATGGGCGCGCATGCTTCGTATATTTATGTGCGCGGCGAGTTCATCGCCGAGCGCGTCGCGTTGCAGAAGGCGATCGACGAGGCCTATGAGGCGCGGCTCATCGGCAAGGACAATATTCACGGCTATCCTTTCGATCTCTACGTCCATCACGGCGCCGGCGCTTATATCTGCGGCGAGGAGACGGCGCTGATCGAGAGCCTCGAGGGCAAGAAGGGCATGCCGCGGCTGAAGCCGCCATTCCCGGCCAATGTCGGACTCTACGGCTGCCCGACCACGGTCAACAATGTCGAATCCATCGCCGTCGCGCCGACGATTCTGCGCCGCGGCGCGAGCTGGTTCGCCGGCATCGGCAGGCCCAACAACACCGGCACCAAGCTGTTTTCCATCTCCGGCCATGTGAACAAGCCGTGCAATGTGGAGGAGGCGATGTCGATCCCCTTCCGCGAGCTGATCGACCGCCATTGCGGCGGCGTGCGCGGCGGCTCGGATAATCTTCTCGCCGTCATCCCCGGCGGCTCCTCTGTGCGTCTCGTGCCGGCGGATCAGATCATCGACTGTCCGATGGATTTCGACAGCCTCGTCAAGCTCGGCTCCGGCCTCGGCACAGCGGCGGTCATCGTGATGGACAAGTCGACCGACATTATCCGCGCCATCGCCCGCCTCTCTTATTTCTACAAGCATGAGAGCTGCGGCCAATGCACGCCCTGCCGCGAGGGCACGGGCTGGATGTGGCGCGTCGTCACCCGCATGGCGGAAGGTCGCGCCCATAAGCGCGAGATCGACATGCTGTTCGACGTGTCGAAGCAGATCGAAGGCCATACGATCTGCGCGCTCGGCGACGCGGCCGCCTGGCCGATCCAGGGCCTCATCAATCATTTCCGTGGCGAGATCGAGCAGCGCATCGATCGTTATGCGGCCAATCCGCATCCCGATCCTGTGCGCGTGGCGGCGGAGTAGGGCATTCCAATGACCAGAATTCTCGTCGATGGCGTCGAGGTCGATGTTCCGGCCGAATATACGCTGCTGCAGGCCTGCGAGGAGGCCGGCGCCGAGGTGCCGCGCTTCTGCTTCCACGAGCGTCTGTCGATCGCCGGCAATTGCCGCATGTGCCTCGTCGAGGTGAAAGGCGGACCGCCCAAGCCGCAAGCCTCCTGCGCCATCGCGGTCAAGGATCTGCGTCCCGGCCCCGATGGCGCGCCGCCGGAAGTCTTCACCAAGACGCCCATGGTGAAGAAGGCGCGCGAAGGCGTGATGGAGTTCCTGCTCGTCAATCATCCGCTCGACTGTCCGATCTGCGACCAGGGCGGCGAATGCGATCTCCAGGATCAGGCGCTCGCCTTCGGCGGCGACAGCTCGCGCTACGCGGAGAACAAGCGCGCGGTCGAGGACAAATATATCGGCCCGCTGGTCAAGACGGCGATGACCCGCTGCATCCATTGCACACGCTGCGTGCGCTTTTCGGCGGAGATCGCCGGCACCAGCGACATGGGCGCGATCGGCCGCGGCGAGGATATGGAGATCACCACCTATCTGCAGAGCGCGATGACCTCCGAGCTGCAGGGCAATGTGACCGATCTCTGTCCCGTCGGGGCGCTGCTGCCCAAGCCGCAGAATTTCCGCGCGCGGCCCTGGGAGTATCAGAAGACCGAGACGATCGACGTGCAGGACGCTCTCGGCTCGGCGATCCGCGTCGACGCACGCGGCCGCGAGGTGATCCGCATTCTGCCGCGTCTCAACGAGGCGGTGAATGAGGAGTGGATCTCCGACAAGACGCGCCAGGTCGTCGACGGGCTGAAGGCGCAGCGCCTCGACCGGCCCTATATCCGCGAGAATGGCCGCCTGCGTCCCGCCTCCTGGCAGGAGGCGCTCGGCGCCGTCGCCGCCAAGACGAAGGCGACGCAAGCCGCCAAGATCGGCGCGCTGGTCGGCGATCTCGCCGCGCTCGAGGAAATCTTCGCGCTGAAGCGGCTCGTCGAAGGGCTCGGCAGCGTCAATCTCGACGCGCGCCAGGACGGGACCAAGCTCGATCCGCGCTTCGGCCGCGCCTCCTATCTGTTCAACGCCACGATCGCCGGCGTCGACGAGGCGGATTCGCTGCTGATCGTCGGCTCCAATCCGCGCAAGGAAGCGCCCGTGCTCAATGCGCGCGTCCGCAAGCGCTGGCTGAAGGGCGACTTTCCGATCGCGCTGATCGGCGAGCCGGCCGATCTGACCTATGACTATGATTATCTCGGCGCCGGTCCGGACGCTCTGGCGCGCTTCATCGACAGCGCGCCGACAGGCTCCGCCAAGCGCATCGTGCTGATCGGGCAGGGCGCGCTGACGCGTCCGGACGGGCGCGCCATTCTGGCGCTCGCCGCCCAGGCGGCGAGAAAGCACGGCGGTCTCTCCGAGGGCTGGAACGGCTTCAGCGTGCTGCATACGGCGGCGTCGCGCGTCGGCGCGCTCGAGCTCGGCTTCACGCCGGGGCAGGGCGGCCTCGAGGCGGCGGACATCGCCAAGGCCGGCGCGCTCGACCTCGTCTTCAACCTCGGCGCCGACGAGATCGCGATCGAGCCCGGCGCTTTCGTCGTCTATATCGGCACGCATGGCGACAAGGGCGCGCATCGCGCCGACGTGATCTTGCCGGGCGCGGCCTATACGGAGAAGTTCGGCCTCTTCGTGAATACGGAAGGCCGTGTGCAGGAGGCGCTGCGCGCTGCGTTCCCGCCGGGCGACGCACGCGAGGATTGGGCGATCCTGCGCGCGCTTTCCGGCGCGCTCGGTTCGCCGCTGCCCTTCGATTCGCTGCAGCAGCTGCGCGCCAAGCTCGGCGAGGCGCATCCGCATCTGCGCAAGCTCGACCGGATCGAGCCCGGCTCGGCCGCCGATCTCGAGGCGGTGGCGCTGCAGCCGGCGACGGCGTGGAAAGACGATTTCGTCCCCGCGATCGCCGATTTCTATCTCACCAATCCGATCGCGCGCGCCTCGGCCACGATGGCGGAATGTTCGGCGCTGGCGCAGGGCCGGCTGAAGCAAGCAGCGGAATAGGAGCAAGGGACGTGATCGACGGCTGGCTGCTGAACCTTCTCCTGATCATCCTGAAGAGCGTCGTTCTCACCGTCGCTCTGCTGATCTATCTCGCCTATGCGATCTATATCGATCGCAAGGTGTGGGCCGCCGTGCAGCTGCGCCGCGGTCCCAATGTCGTCGGACCCTGGGGCCTGCTCCAGAGCTTCGCCGACATGCTGAAATTCGTGCTCAAGGAGCCGGTGATCCCGGATACGGCGAACAAGGGCGTGTTTCTGCTCGCGCCCTTCGTGACCGCGATGCTGGCGGTCGCCGCCTGGGCGGTCATTCCGGTCGCCGACGGCTGGGCGGTCGCCGATCTCAATGTCGGCGTTCTCTATATTTTCGCCATCTCCTCGCTCGGCGTCTATGGCATCATCATGGGCGGCTGGGCGTCGAACTCGAAATACCCCTTCCTGTCGGCGCTGCGCTCGGCGGCGCAGATGGTGTCCTACGAGGTCTCGATCGGCTTCGTCATCATCACAGTGCTGCTCTGCGCCGGCTCGCTCAATCTCACCGAGATCGTCCGCGCGCAGGACACGCAATATGGCGTGCTGGGCTGGTATTGGCTGCGCCTGTTGCCGATGTTCGTCATCTTCTTCATCTCGGCGCTGGCCGAGACGAACCGCCCGCCCTTCGATCTCGTCGAGGCGGAGTCGGAGCTCGTCGCCGGCTTCATGATCGAATATTCGGCGACGCCCTACATGCTGTTCATGCTCGGCGAATATGTGGCGATCCTGACCATGTGCGCGCTGCTGACGATCCTTTTCTTCGGCGGCTGGCTGCCGCCCGTGAACATCGCGCCGCTCACTCTGGTGCCGGGCGCGATCTGGTTCGTCCTGAAGGTCACGTTCTTCTTCTTCTTCTTCGCCATGGTGAAGGCCTTCGTGCCGCGTTACCGCTATGACCAGCTCATGCGGCTCGGCTGGAAGGTGTTCCTGCCCATCTCGCTCGTCATGGTCATCGTCGTCGCGGCCGTGCTGCAATTCGCCGGCTCGGCGGGCGCGAACTAAGGGGTGACGTCATGAAGCTCGATCAAGCGGCAAAGTCGCTCTTCCTCGCCGAGTTCATCGCGGCCTTCTTCCTGTCGATGCGCTATTTCTTCAAGCCGAAGGCGACGCTCAACTACCCGCATGAGAAGAACCCGATCTCGCCGCGCTTCCGCGGCGAGCATGCGCTGCGCCGCTATCCCAATGGCGAGGAGCGCTGCATCGCCTGCAAGCTGTGCGAGGCGATCTGCCCGGCGCAGGCCATCACCATCGAGGCCGGTCCGCGCCGCAACGACGGCACGCGCCGCACGACTCGCTACGATATCGATATGGTGAAATGCATCTATTGCGGCTTCTGCCAGGAGGCCTGCCCGGTGGACGCCATCGTCGAGGGGCCGAACCAGGAATTCGCGGTCGAGACGCGCGAGGAGCTCTACTACAACAAGGAGCGCCTGCTCGAGAATGGCGCACGCTGGGAGCGCGAGATCGCGCGCAACATCGCGCTCGATTCGCCCTATCGCTAAAAGCGAGATCGCGCGGATTACGAGGCTCTCGAGAGAGGACGACAAAGTGGCTGTGGCATTCTTCTATCTCTTCTCGGCGGTGCTGATCGCATCGGCTTTCGCGGTGATCGTCTCGCGCAATCCGGTCCATTCGGTGCTCTATCTCATCCTCGCCTTCGTCAATGGCGCGGGGCTCTTCCTGCTCGCCGGGGCTGAATTCCTCGCCATGATCCTCGTCGTCGTCTATGTCGGCGCGGTCGCCGTTCTGTTCCTCTTCGTGGTGATGATGCTCGACGTCGACTTCGCCGCTTTGCGCCAGGGCTTCACCAAATATCTGCCGATCGGCGCCGCGGTGGGCGCCGTCGTGCTCGGCGAGCTCGGCCTGGTCGCGCTCGGCTGGCAGAGCGCCCCCGGCGCGCGGGAGGCGGCGGCTGCGCCGATCGTCGCGGGCGTCTCCAACACGGCGGCGCTGGGCCAGGTGCTCTACACCAAATACTTCCTCTTCTTCCAGGCTTCGGCCCTGGTGCTGCTCACCGCCATGATCGGCGCGATCGTGCTGACATTGCATCACCGGCCCGGCGTCAAGCGGCAGAAGATCGCGGAGCAGAACGCGCGTACGCGCGACAATGTCATCGAGATCAAGAAAGTGCCCTCGCGGGCGGGCCTCTGAGGGGAGCGCAGCAATGGTCGTCGACCTCACTCATTATCTCGTCGTCTCGGCGATCCTGTTCACGCTCGGCGTCGCGGGCATCATCCTCAACCGCAAGAACATCATCATCATATTGATGTCGGTCGAGCTGATCCTGCTGTCGGTCAATCTCAATCTCGTGGCCTTCTCGGCCTCGCTCGGCGATCTGACCGGACAGGTCTTCGCCCTGTTCATCCTCACGGTGGCGGCGGCGGAGGCGGCCATCGGCCTCGCCATTCTCGTCACCTATTTCCGCAACCGCGGCACGATCGCGGTCGAGGACATCAACTCTCTGAAGGGCTGAGCGCCGATGATCCAAGCAATCGTCTTCCTGCCGCTCATCGGCTTTCTCGTCGCGGGCCTGTTCGGACGGCGCATCGGCGCGCGCGCGTCCGAGCTCCTGACGACGACGCTGCTGTTCATCGCGGCCGGCTTCTCCTGGATCGTGTTCTTCGACGTGGCGCTCGGCCATGGCCACGCCAGCGCGCCCGTGCTCGCCAATTGGTTCACCTCCGGCAAGCTCAGCGTCGATTGGGCGTTGCGCGTCGACACGCTGACCGCGGTGATGCTCGTCGTCGTGAACACGGTCTCGGCGCTCGTGCATTTCTACTCGATCGGCTATATGCACGAGGACCCTGATCGTCCGCGCTTCTTCGCCTATCTGTCGCTCTTCACCTTCGCCATGCTCACGCTGGTGACGTCCGACAATCTCGTCCAGATGTTCTTCGGCTGGGAAGGCGTCGGCCTCGCTTCCTACCTGCTCATCGGCTTCTGGTATCAGAAGCCTTCGGCCAACGCCGCCGCCATCAAGGCCTTCGTCGTCAACCGCGTCGGCGATTTCGGCTTCGCGCTCGGTATTTTCCTCGTCTTCCAGCTCACTCAGTCGGTCAGCTTCGAGCAGGTTTTCGCCGCCGTGCCGGGCATCGCTGGCCATAAGATCCATGTGTTCGGCGCCGATTTCGACGCGCTGACGCTCGCCACCTTCCTGCTGTTCACCGGCGCGATGGGCAAATCGGCGCAATTCCTGCTGCACACATGGCTTCCGGACGCGATGGAGGGCCCGACGCCGGTCTCGGCGCTCATCCACGCCGCCACAATGGTCACCGCCGGCGTGTTCATGGTCGCGCGCCTGTCGCCGATCTTCGAATATGCGCCGGACACGCTCGCCTTCGTCACGCTGATCGGCGGCGTGACCGCCTTTTTCGCCGCGACGATCGGCCTCGTGCAGAACGACATCAAGCGCGTCATCGCCTATTCGACCTGCTCGCAGCTCGGCTATATGTTCGTGGCCGAAGGCGTCGGCGCCTATTCGCTCGGCGTGTTCCATCTCTTCACCCACGCCTTCTTCAAGGCGCTGCTGTTTCTTTGCGCCGGCTCGGTCATCCATGCGATGCATCACGAGCAGGACATGCGGAACATGGGCGGGCTGTGGAACAAGATTCCCTTCACCTTCGCCATGATGACGATCGGCACTCTGGCGCTCACCGGCGTCGGCATTCCGGGCACGGATCTCGGCTTCGCAGGGTTCTTCTCCAAGGATGCGATCATCGAGGCGGCCTTCGCGGCCGGAGAGCATCACAGCGTCGCCTATTTCGCCTTCGTCTCGACGGTGATTGCGGCGGGGCTCACCTCCTTCTATTCCTGGCGTCTGGTCTTCATGACCTTCTTCGGCAAGGCCAAGGAGGCGCATGGCGCCGCCCATGCGACGCATGGCGACGCTCATGCGACACAAGGCGACGCTCATGCGCATGGCGACGACCATGCTCATGACGATCATGCGCATGACTCCCACGGCCATGGCCATCATACTCCGCACGAGTCACCGATCGTGATGCTGTTTCCGCTCGCCGTGCTGGCGGTGGGCGCGGTCGCGGCGGGCGCGGTGTTCATGAGCGACTTCGCCGGCCACGCCTATGACGAGTTCTGGAAGGGCGCTCTGTTCACCGGCCATGACAATCACATTCTGCACGCGATGCATGAAGTCCCGCATTGGGTTTCCTATGCCGCGACGGTGATGATGATCTCGGGCTTCCTCGTCGCCTTCTTCGTCTACCAGCTCGCTCCGGGCACGGCGCAGAAGATCGCGCACGCCTTCCCGCGCCTCTACCGTTTCCTGCTCAACAAATGGTATTTCGACGAGCTCTATGACGCGATCTTCGTGCGTCCGACTTTTGCGCTCGGTCGGCTGCTGTGGAAGGGCGGCGACGGTCGCATCATCGACGGGCTCGGCCCCGATGGCGTCGCCGCGCGCGTTGTGGACGGAGCGCGTCTCGCCGTGAAGCTGCAGACCGGATATGTCTATCACTATGCCTTCGCCATGCTGATCGGCGTCGCGGCGGTCGTCACCTGGTTCGTCGCGGGAGGACTGCGCTGATGTTCGGTTTCGGCATTCTCACGGGCCTCACCTTTCTGCCGCTCGTCGGCGCGGCCTTCATCCTCACGCTGAAGGGCGAGGACGCGGCGACGCTGCGCAACGCCAAATGGGCGACGCTGTTGACGACGATCGTCGTCTTCCTGCTCTCGCTCGTCGTCTGGGGGCGCTTCGACACGGCGAGCGCGGCCTTTCAGCTCGTCGAGCAGAAGAGCTGGTTCGGCTCCGGCCTCACCTATAAAATGGGTGTGGACGGCTTCTCCATGCCCTTCGTGCTGCTGACGACCTTCCTGACGCCCTTCGCCATTCTCGCCTCCTGGGAGTCGGTGACGTTCCGCCTGAAGGAATATCTGATCGCCTTCCTCGTCCTCGAGACGCTGATGATCGGCGTGTTCTGCGCGCTCGATCTCGTGCTCTTCTATCTCTTCTTCGAGGGCGGCCTCATTCCGATGTTCCTCATCATCGGCATTTGGGGCGGCAAGCGGCGCGTCTATGCGAGCTTCAAATTCTTTCTCTACACGCTGGTGGGCTCGCTGCTGATGCTGATCGCCATTCTGGCGATCTATGGCAAGACCGGCACAACCGACATCGTCACTCTGCTCGAGACGCAATTCCCGCCGTCGATGCAGACATGGCTGTGGCTCGCCTTCTTCGCCTCTTTCGCGGTGAAGATGCCGATGTGGCCGGTGCATACATGGTTGCCCGACGCTCACGTCGAGGCGCCGACCGCGGGCTCGGTGATCCTCGCGGCGATTTTGCTGAAAATGGGCGGCTACGGCTTCATCCGCTTCTCTCTGCCCATGTTCCCGGACGCCTCGGCTTATTTCGCGCCGCTCATTTATGCGCTGTCGGTCATCGCGGTCATCTACACCTCGCTGGTCGCGCTGGTGCAGGAGGACATCAAGAAGCTCATCGCCTATTCCTCGATCGCGCATATGGGCTTCGTCACCATGGGGCTGTTCACGCTGACGACCCAGGGCGTGCAGGGCGCGATGTTCCTGATGATCTCGCACGGCTTCGTGTCCGGCGCGCTGTTCCTCTGCGTCGGCGTGATCTACGACCGCATGCATACGCGCGAGATCGCCGCCTATGGCGGCCTCGTCAATCGCATGCCGCTCTACGCCGTCACCTTCATGATCTTCACCATGGCCAATGTCGGCCTGCCCGGAACCTCGGGCTTCGTCGGCGAGTTCCTGACGCTCGCCGGCGCCTTCGTCGCCAATAGCTGGGTGGCGCTGTTCGCGACGACGGGCGTCGTGCTGTCGGCGGCCTATGCGCTCTATCTCTATCGGCGCGTCGTCTTCGGACCGCTCGACAAGCCGTCGCTGCAGTCGATCAGCGATCTCACGGCGCGCGAGCTCGTCCTGTTCGTGCCGCTCATCGCGCTGACCATTTATTACGGCCTGCGCCCGGGGCCGATCCTCGAGGCTTCCGCGGCCTCCGTCGCCAATCTCCTGCAATCTCACACGGCCCTGGCCAATGCGGCGAAAGTCGTCGCCCAGGCCGTTCAATGATCGGTCGCTGACGATGTCGTTCTCAACCGCGCTCGCGCATCACTTCCTGCCGGAATCCATTCTCGTCCTCGGCGTGCTGGCGCTGATCCTGATCGGCGCTTGGCGCGGGACACGCGCCTTCGGCCTCGTCAACGAGCTCGCCGTGGCGCTGATCGGACTCGCCATTCTGGCGCTGTTCTTCGGCCAGACGTCGGACGCCTCGCTGTTCGAGGGCGCCTTCGTCGACGACGCCTTCGCGCGCTTCGTGAAGGCGCTGACGCTCCTCGGCTCGCTGGTGACGATATTGATGTCGCGCGACTATCTGCAGCGCGCCCGGCTCGGCCATTTCGAATTCCCGGTGCTGGTTCTGCTGTCGACGGTCGGCATGCTGCTGCTCGTCTCCGCCGACAATCTCATCGCGCTCTATCTCGGCCTCGAGCTGATGTCGCTCGCGCTCTATGTCGTCGCCGCATTCGACCGCGACGATGCGCGGGCCTCCGAGGCGGGACTCAAATATTTCGTGCTCGGCGCGCTGTCGTCCGGCATGCTGCTCTATGGCGCCTCGCTGCTCTATGGCTTCGCCGGCACCATCTCCTTCGACGGCATCGCCAAGTCGATCACCGGCGCTCCGCCGCTCGGCGTGATCTTCGGTCTCGTCTTCGTGCTGGCCGGCCTCGCGTTCAAAATGTCCGCCGCGCCTTTCCATATGTGGACGCCGGATGTCTACGAGGGCGCGCCGACGCCGGTCACCGCCTTCTTCGCCTCGGCGCCCAAGATGGCGGCGGTGGCGATCACGGCGCGCATTGTGTTCACGGCCTTTCCGGGCATTGTCGTTCAATGGCAGCAGATCGTGATCTTCCTCGCCATCGCCTCGATGTTGTTGGGCGCCTTCGCGGCGATCGGCCAGACCAATATCAAGCGTCTGATGGCCTATTCGTCGATCGGCCATATGGGCTTCGCCCTGGTCGGCCTCGCGGCGGGCAATGAGGCGGGCGTGCGCGGCGTCGCCATCTATCTCGCCATTTATCTGGTGATGACGCTCGGCGCTTTCGCCGCCATTCTGCAGATGCGCGTCGAGGGCCATCCGGTCGAGAAGATCGCCGATCTCTCCGGGCTCTCGCGCAACAATGGCGTCGCGGCCTTCTTCCTGGCCATGCTGATGTTCTCGCTGGCGGGCGTGCCGCCGCTCGCCGGGTTCTTCGCCAAATATTACGTGCTGCTGGCCGCGGTCGAGGCCGGGCTGTTTCCGCTCGCCATCGTCGGCGTGCTGGCGAGCGCGATCTCGGCCTTCTATTATCTGCGCGTCGTCAAGGTGATCTATTTTGACGATCCCGCTCCGGCCTTCGATCATTCGCCTTTGTCGCTGCGCGCCGTGCTCGCGGTCTCGACGCTGTTCCTGCTCGGCTTCTGGCTCTATCCCGCGCCGGTCGTGGAAGCGGCGACCGCGGCGGCGAAATCCTTGTTCTGATGGAAGGCGTGAAGCTCGGTGATCGCGCTCTCGCGCGCGGCGTTCGTCTCGAGATTTACGACGAAATCGACTCGACGAACGACGAAGCCAAACGTCGCGCGGAGGCGGGCGATGATGGTCCATTGTGGATCGTCGCCGCGCGCCAGACCAAGGGCCGCGGCCGACTCGGCCGCAGCTGGAGCTCGCTCGAGGGCAATCTTCATGCGAGCCTGCTGCTGTCGGGTTTCGGGCCGCCGGCCCTTGCGCCACAGCTCGGCTTCGTCGCCGGGCTCGCGACGATCGCCGCGCTGATCGAGGCGACTGGCGCGGTCGATCGGCTCGCGCTCAAATGGCCGAACGACGTGCTGCTCGACGGAGAGAAGCTGGCGGGCGTGCTGCTCGAGGGCGTCCAGCCGGGCGGGGCGGGCGCGCATTTCGGCTGCGTCATCGGCATCGGGGTCAATTGTGTTGCCGCGCCGCACGATCTCCCCTTGCCGGCGAGCGATTTGTCGCGTTTGTCGGGCCCTGGCGCCGGCGCGCTCTTTGCTTTGCTCTCGGACAAAATGGCGGAGACGTTGGCTCTGTGGGCCGGCGGGTCCGCTTTCGCCGTGCTGCGCGAGCGCTGGCTCGGACATGCTGCCGGATTGGGCGGCGAGATCGAGGCGCGGTTGGCGCGCGAGACGGTTTCCGGGACATTCGAGACGATCGACGCCGACGGACGCCTTATTATTTCCACCCGCAGCGGCCGACGCGCCATCGAAGCGGGAGACATTTTCTTGCCGGCCCTCGCGTCGGCCCGGCCCGAGCCGGAGCGAAGCCGATGACCGAGGAAACCAACGAATTCGTCTTTGCGCCGCTAGGCGGTCTGGGCGAGATCGGGATGAATGCCGCTCTCTATGGCTTCGGGCCGCCGAAGGCGCGGAAATGGCTGATGGTCGATTGTGGCTTGGCCTTTCCCGGCCCGGAGCTGCCGGGCGTCGATCTGCTGATGCCGGATGTGTCCTTCGTCGAAAAAATCCGCCGCGACCTCGTGGGGCTGGTCATCACCCACGCGCATGAGGATCACATCGGCGCCTTGTCCTTCCTCTGGCCCAAGCTCGGCTGCACCGTCTATGCGACGCGTTTCGCGGCCGGCCTGCTCGAGGCGCGGCGTCTCGGTGAGGCCGGGGCGCCGAATGTGAAGGTCGTCACCGTGGCGACCGGCCAACGCCTCGACATCGGCCCATTCGATGTCGAGTTCGTCGCCGTGGCGCATTCGATTCCGGAGGCCAATGCGCTGGCGATCCGCACGCCGCTCGGGCTCGCCATTCACACCGGCGATTGGAAGATCGATCCCGAGCCCGGCGTCGGCCACCGCATCGACGCGGCGCGGCTGCAGGCGCTCGGCGACGAGGGCGTTGACGCGCTCATCTGCGATTCGACCAATATTCTGCGCGAGGGCGACAGCTTCTCGGAGAGCGACGTGGCGCAGACGCTGCGCAAGCTCATCGGCGAAGCGAAGCATCGCGTCCTGGTGACGACCTTCGCCTCCAATGTCGCGCGCATTCGCGCCGTCGCCGAGGCGGCGCAGGCGGCGGGCCGCAGCGTCGTCATCGCCGGGCGCGCGATGGAGCGCGTCATCCAGGTCTCGCGCGAATGCGGTTTTCTCGACGGGCTGCCGCCCTTTCTGTCCCTCGATGCGTTCGCTGGTCTGCCGCGTGACAAAATCGTCGTGCTGGCGACCGGCAGCCAGGGCGAGACGCGCGCGGCCATGGCGCGCGTCGCGGAAAAGGAGCATCCGGTCATCAAGCTCGTCGCCGGCGACAGGGTCATTTTTTCGTCGCGCGCCATTCCCGGCAATACGCGGGAGGTGCATCGCGTCATCAACAAGCTCTGCGATCTGGGCGTCGAGGTGATCACCGACCACGACCATCTCGTTCATTGCTCCGGCCATCCGCGGCGCGGCGAGGTGGCGCAGTTCTATGATTGGGTGCGGCCGCGGGTGTCGGTGCCGGCGCATGGCGAAGGGCATCATCTCTCCGTCCACGCCGCTTTCGCGAAGGCGCGCGGCGTGGAGACGACCATCGGCGCGCGCAATGGCGACATCGTGCGCCTGTTTCCCGGCGTGCCCAGCATCGTCGGCAAGGCGCCGACGGGGCGCCTTCTCAAAGATGGCGACGTGCTGGTCTCGGAGAATGACGGCGCCGTGCGGGAGCGCGTCAAGCTCGGCTTTTCGGGCGTGGTGTCGCTGGCGCTGGCCATCGACAAGCGCGGCGATCTCATCGGCGACCCCGATGTGCTGATCTCCGGCCTGCCCAAAAAGGGCCGTGACGGGCAGGATATGGGCGAGGTCGTGGACGACGCCATTTTCCGCACCTTCGACAATCTGCCGCGGCAGAAGCGCCGGGATTTCGACGCGGCGGCGACGGCGGTGGAGCGCGCCGTCCGGGCCAGCGTCAATGCCGTCTGGGGCAAGAAGCCTCAGGTGCATGTATTGATCATCGAGGCCTGATGGCGCATTTAGGTTTCTGTGAAGTCTCAGGGAAGCATCATGATCGGACGCTTGAATCATGTCGCTATCGCCGTGTCGGATATTGCGGCGGCGGCGGCGACCTATAAAAACACGCTCGGCGCGAAGGTCTCCGAGCCGGAGGCTATTCCCGAGCATGGCGTCACGGTCGTTTTCGTCGAGCTGGCCAACACCAAGATCGAGCTGCTGCAGCCGCTCGGCGAAGGATCGCCGATCGCGGGCTTCGTCGCCAAGAATCCGGCGGGCGGCATTCATCATCTGTGCTATGAGGTCGACGACATCGTGATGGCGCGCGACCAGCTGAAAGCGTCAGGCGCGCGCGTGCTGGGCGACGGAGAGCCGAAGATCGGCGCGCATGGCAAGCCGGTGCTTTTCCTGCACCCCAAGGACTTCAACGGGGCGCTGCTCGAGCTCGAGCAGGCCTGAGCCGGGTCCTTCGCCGGAGGCGGCGTGAGGTCAAGGAGCGCAAACTTTGCCATTCTCGACGCCGCTCGCGGTCGCGATCTATCTCACCATCTGGTGGATCCTGCTTTTTGCGATTCTGCCGTTCGGGGTTCGCTCTTCGGAGGAGGAGGGCGACACGCCGACCGGAGGGGACCCCGGCGCTCCGATCGCGCCGAAGCTCTGGATCAAGGCCGTCGTGACGACGGTGGTTTCTGCGGTTTTGTTCACGCTCTTCGCGCTTTATGTGAACTGGGTCGGATAGAGGGACTATCCGGTCGAGGCGGGGTTGACCGGTCGGTCGGCAACGGGTAGGGGTCGAGCGCTGTAGTCACGATGACCCGCGAGGCGATTGCCCTGCGGTTCCGAGAGACTTTCGAGCGAGCGCGTAGCTCAGTTGGTAGAGCATCTGACTTTTAATCAGAGGGTCATGGGTTCGAGTCCCATCGCGCTCACCATGGAAAACAGTGAGTTAGGTGGCGGTCGGCGAGATCGAGAGGAGAATCGTCTTCTCTGTGGTGCCACGGGCGAGGCGCCGGCTCAACGCTTTTTGGCTCGTCTGCGCGCCGCGTCGACGGATTGCCGACGCGAGCGCCCCCACTGGGGGGGGGCGTCACGACGGCAGGCGCCGACCTAACTAATTGCCCGGTGAGATCCGCAGCTCGTTTCGGAAAGGGTCGAAATGCGCGATCTCGTTTGCTTCCGACCTCGCCGAGCAAGGTGAATTGTTCAACGCCGATGATCACGAGGCGGGCGGGCTCTTGGCGGCGATGACGACGGTCGCCGTGCGGCCCGCGATCAATGCGACCTCGCCTGCCGCCGGATCGAGCGCGATGCGCACCGGAATGCGCTGAGCGAGCCGCACCCAGCTGAATGTCGGATTGACGTTCGGCAGCATCGACGTTCCGGCGCTGCGCTCGCGATCCTCTATGCCCCCCGCTATTCCTTCGACGCGGCCGATTATCTTTTTGTTCTCGCCCATCAGATGGACCTCGGCGCGGTCGCCGACATGAATCATCGGCAGCTTCGTCTCCTCGAAATAGCCGTCCACATGCAGGCTCTGCGCGTCGATGAGCGCCGCGACGCCCTTGCCCGCCGTCACATAGGCGCCGGGCCTCAGGTCGAAATTGGTCAAGGGCCCGCTGACCGAGGCGCGGACCTCGGATCGCTCCAGGTTCAGTCGGGCGAGATCGCGGTCGGCCGCGGCCTGCCGCGACGCCGCCTGGGCCTGGGCCTGTGTGGAGATCGCCGCGTCCAGCTGCTGCTTGGAGACTGCGATCGTCTTCGTCGCCTCGAGAGCGCGATAGCGTGCGAGATCCTTCGTCGCGGCGTCGAGCGCGGCGGCGCGCCCGTCGAGAATCGCCTCCGCCTGGCGCAGCGCGAGAACGAAGCGCTCCCGATCGATGCGGAACAGCACGTCGCCCTTGCGAACGAACTGATCGTCATGGACGAGCACCTCGCTGACGAGTCCCGACACGTCGGCGGCGACGGCGACGACATCGGCGCGCACGCGCCCGTCCCTGGTCCATGGTTCTATTTCATAGTGTTCCCAGAGGCGCCAGACGACGAGCGCAGCCGCCAGCGCGAGCGCCGACGTCGTCGCGATGCGAAGGAAAGTGAGCAGTTTCGTTTTCAAAGCCGTTCCGTGGATAAGAGTAGAACGCAGGCGCCGAGCAAGCAGACGAACATGGCGAGGTTGAACAGAGCCGGATGCCACACGAAGCGGTAGAAGCCGACGGCTTCGAGCGCTCGCCTGATCATGATTTCGAGGAGGAACGCGACGACCGCGAAGGCGAGCAGCGACGATAGGAACACGCCGAAAACGCTGATTTCCGCATTCATGCGATGTCCGCCTCCGTCGAAGATCGTTCGGGCGCGGGCTCTGTGGCGAAGAGGCAGCGCCGCAGGCCGACCAGGGAGAGCAGCAGGCGCTCGTCGCCGGCGCGTCGGGCCGTCGCCAGCGCGCGGTCGATCGCCTGCAGAGAGGCGCGCGATGGCGTCGGCGCCGCTGCGCGGAACGATCGGGAAAGATGCATCAGCAGTGCGTCGATCCTTCTTCTGGGCGCGCCGTCGAGCGTGCTTCGCGCCCGGCGCGCATCGAGAATATTCAGGCCTGTTCTCAGATCGCACAGCGCCTGCGGCAGCGTATGTCCGACCGCATGGGCGATGGGCGCGAGCAGAAACAGCCGATCGAGCATCAGACCCATCAGCCGTTCATCGTTGCCGGCTCGCAGATCGGCGGCTTGAACGAGGGCGGCGCGGTTCGCGCGCGCGTAGCGGCGGGCGCGCCATTGCGCGCCGGCCGGACGGATCGCGGCCGTCACGATCGCCATCAGCACCATGCCGGCGGACATTGCGAGGCTCGAATTGACGAAAGCCTCGGCCTCCGCGGAATAGAGCTCCTGCAAGGCCATGGCGGTGGGCGTCACGATGGCGAGCGGAAGGCCGATGCGGATCGTCTGCGGTGAAGCGATCAGCAGGCCGAAGGCGAGGTAGACGGGCGCGAGCGCCAGCGCCAGCGTCTCGAAATTGTGGACGTGCGGTAGAATAGCGAAAAGATAGACGCCCGCGATCATCGCGGCGAGGATCGTCCATTCGGCGAAGCCGGCGATCGATGGAGTCGGATCGTCCTGGGAGGCGTAGAGGCTTCCGACGATCGCCGCCATCATCGCGGCGATCGAGCCTTCTGGCCAGGCCGTGACGATCCAGAGCAGGCAGCAGGCGAAAATCGCGCAGGCGAGCGTGAAGGCGGCGTGCAGCGCCGAGCCGTGATCGAGATGGCGGACGCGTTCGATGCGCAGCTCGATCGTGAGGCGCAAGGGCGCCGGCTCGGCCTTTTTTTCGGCGAGCGCCCGCGTCAACGCGGCGCAGTCGTGCAAAATGTCGAGCAGCTCGCGCAGGCGCTGGCAGAGACTCGCCTCGACGAGCGCGCGCCAGGAGGCGTCCAGGCTCGGCGATGCGGCCGCCGCGAGGTCGCGTCGCAACTCGGTCGCGTCCTCGTGAGCATCGGCGGATTCGGGCGCCGCGACCACGGCGCGTGCGCGCTCGACCAGCGACCAAATGCGCTCCGACTCGCCGCCGAGATCGACGAGCGCCGCCAGCCGGTCGGAAATCGCCGACAGAACCGGAAACAGCATGAGCATGCGCGGCACGATGCGACGAACTCTGTCGAGGGATCGTCGCTCGACCGCCGCATCGAAGGCGAGATGGGTTGCGAGCATCTCGATCTCCACCACATCCGTCACGAGGCGCAGCCAATGCGCATCGTTCGCCATTCGTCGTTCCGGATCGAGCGCGTCGACCGCGGCGGCGCGCCCGTGCAGCAGCCAGGCGTCGAGCCGTTCGGCGACCACTGGGCCGACCGAGCGCGGGAAGACGAGTCTCGACACCAGCGTGGCGCAGGCGATGCCGACGAGGATTTCCTCGGTTCGCGACAGAGCGAGATCGAAAATCGTCTCCGGCGCGTCGACGGCGGGAAATCCGACGATCGCCGCCGTATATCCGGCGAGCATGAACACATAGCCGCGCGGCGTGCGGTCGAGGAGAGCGAGATAGAGGCAGAGCCCCGCCCAGATCGACATGGCGAGCGCGAGCGCGAGCGGCATGTCGACGAGATTGGGAACCATCAGCACCGCGCCCGCGGCCCCGAGCAAGGTGCCCGCCGCCCGATAGGCGGCCTTGGACGTCGTCGCGCCGGAGAGCGGCTGCGACGCGATATAGACCGACGCCAGCGCCCAATAGGGCCGCGGCAGATCGAGCCAGAAGCTCACGGCTAGCGCCGTCATTCCGGCGACGAAGGTCTTGACCGTGAACAACCAATGGCTCCCGCTGAAAAAGGTCATGAAAGTGTCCCGCGCGGACCGGCGAACGCAGCGAAGCCGCTTGCGTCTGGCCGGGGCTTCGATAAAAATGACTACTAGGTCATTTTATGTCAAGCCGTAATCTGGCGAGTGGGGTCGAGCCGAAAGGAACGAGACGCATGGCGGATGGACCGACCGAGATCACCAAGGCCTCGGAAGCGCCGCGGGCGCGCAGAGGGCCGAGTCCGGAGAAGACTGCGCAGACGCGCCGCGTCATCGTCGATGCGGCGCTCGGCGAATTTCTGGAGAAAGGCTACGCCGACACGACGATGGACGGCGTCGCCAAGCGCGCCGGCGTCGCCAAGGGCACGCCCTATCGCTATTTTCCGGCCAAGGAAGCTCTGTTCGAAGCGGTCGTGCGGGAGAAGATCGCCGGCGCCGTGATCGACGCCGATCCGGCCAATCGCCGACCCGATGAGACGGCGTCGACGTTCTTGCGGCGCACCATGCTCGTATCGATACGCGAGATCGAGCGCAATGGTCGCGCCGCCATCGCCCGCCTCGTGCTCGTCGAAGGCGCGAGATTTCCCGAGATGACGGACATTTATCGCCGCGTGATGTTCGAACCGCTTTTGAATCAGATCCGGACTTTGGCGGCGACAGCGCGATCGACCGGGGAGCTGCGCCGCGTCGAGCTCGAGAAATATCCCCATCTGCTCATCGCGCCGATCTGGTTCGCCATCATTCATAATGGCTTGCTCGACCGCGATCATCCCTTGGACATCGGCGATCTGTTCGAGGCGAATCTCGATCTCTTCTTCGACGCTCCATGATGGACAGCGCTCGCGCCGATCGATGACGGGCGACTCCTCCCTTTCATAGCTCCGCACGAAAAATCGCTCCGCCGGCGGCGTTCGGATCGCCGCGTCGAGCCTGAGGCAAGCGCGCGCAGATTCGATTTCGCGGCGCCTGTGGCAGAAGCGCAACAATTGCGCGGACACGTACTTATGCTTAGCCAATGCTGGGCCTGGGCGCCTATTAAGGCGAAAAGACGTCATATTTTTGAATGTCAGGTGACTTTTATAGTCATGAATCTGAATCAAATGCCCCCTCATGAGTAGTTCGAAGTCGATAACTACCTAGGGAGCAGGTCGGATGCGGAGTTGGCCGGAGCGCCGCGAGAGACACGCGCGCATCGAAATTATTCCGATGATCGACGTGATGATGTTCCTGTTGGTCTTCTTTGTCTTGATCAGCATCAATGTGCTGCCGGCGCTCGGGCTCAAAGTCACGCCGCCGAGCTCTGCTCATCCGGACAAGGTCGTCGAGCGGACCCGCGTGACGATCGGCATCGATCGCGCCGGCGACACCTATCTCGACGGCAAGCCGATCTCGTTATCCGAGCTCCCCGAGCGCCTGCGCGGCCTGGCGAGCGAGGACAAGCCGCTCGCCGTCGTCATCAGCGGCGACGAGGGCGCGGGACTTCAAAATCTCGTCTCGGTCCTGGACGCGCTCAAGGCGGCGAAGGTCGCGAGCGCCTCCATCGTCACGAGGCCGAAATAGTGCGGGCCAGACTGGCGATGGACAGGCTCGACGTCGCGAGCAACGCCGCCGGCCTCGCCGGCGCGCTGACGCTGCTCGCTCTGGCGCTGACGATGGCGCCCGAGACAAATCTGGTCTCGCCGGCCGATCTAGGCGCGCAGACGACGGAGATCGCGCTCGATCTGCCGGTCGAGACGGAAGCGTCGGAGCCGCTTCAGCCGGAGCCGCTTCAAGAGACGCCCATAGACGCGCCGCAGCCACAGACGCTCGAGGAGACGCCGCCGCCGAGCGACGCGCCGGCGCCGGTCGCGGCGCGACCAAAGCCGCAAAAGCCCGAAAAGCCGCAGCCGAAAGCGGAAGAGCGTCCGCGCAAGGAACGCAGCGACGACTCGAAGGCCGATTCGCGAAGAGAAGCGCGCGAGAAGCCTGCCGTCGCGCGGCGAGGCGAAGCCGCCGCGGCCGAGCCAAGCGCGCGCGCGTCCGGCAATGTCGCCGCTTTTCGCGCCTGTCTCGCCGGCGCGCCCTATCCGACGTCCAAGGACGCGCGGCTGCAAAAGCCTTCGGGCTCCGTCGGCATCGCGATCTCGAGCGGCTCGGCGTCCGTCACCAAAAGCTCCGGCTCAGCGATCCTCGATTCCGCTGCGCGCTCACGCGCCGTCGCCTGCGCCTCCGCAGCGGGCGGAGGGTCGCTCAGCGGCGTTGTCGTCTTCCACCCGAGATAGTTCGCAACAGAGGTCTTCCGATGAAGTTCCGTGTCCTCACGCTCGCCCTGCTCGCCGGCGCCTCGACGCCGACCCTCGTTCTGGCGCAATCTGCGCAGGAGCCGCAAAAGCCGGCGCATGACAACCGTTCGCAGAGCGGCCTCACCGCGGCGCCGACCGACTTCGGCCGCGTCGACATTTACGGCGCCGGCGCCGCGCCGCTGCCGCCGGACGGCGTCAACCGCCAGGATTTGGGCGGCGGCTATATGATCGAGGAAGAAGCGGTAAAGACGCGTTCGACAGTGACGCGCGACGCTATCGCCAAAATGTCGCCGACCGCCAATCCCTATCAGATGATCAATCTCCTGCCGGGCGTCGTCATCACCAGCACCGACAATTCCGGCCTCAATGGCGGCAACATCCGCATTCGCGGCTACAACAGCGATCAGCTGGGCCTCACGATCGAGGGCATGCCGGTCAACGATTCCGGCAATTACGCGCTCTATCCGCAGGAATATGTCGATAGCGAGAACATAGAGCAGATCTCGATCGCGCAAGGCTCGCCCGATCTCGATAGCCCGCATATCGGCGCCTCCGGCGGCGTCATCAACATCTATATGCGGGATCCCTCGAAGACGCGCGGCGGCTTCGTCGATTTCTCCTATGGCATGCACAGCCTGACTCGTGAATTCGCGCGCGCGGAGACCGGCCAGATCGGCGATTTCCGTGGCTATGTGTCCTATTCGCATTACACGGAAAATCACTGGGCGGGTCCTGGCTCCAACGAGCGCCAGCACGTCGACTTCAAGGGCGTATGGGAGCCGGGGCAGGGCAATCGCGTCGGCCTTTCGGTGATCTTCAACGATGCGCTCAATAATTTCTACCAGAATCCGACGCTCGGCAATTACAACATACTCGGCGCCAACGCCGTCGGCTACAATACGGCTCTGCCGGCGTCATACTTCAATCCGCCGGCCGGCTCGCCGCCCGCGGCGTGGGATCGCTCCGCCAATCAGGCCAGCCTCTATTACAAATGGCGCATTAATCCGTTCCGCAATCTGATCGTCAGCGCGCCGACGACCATCTCGATCGATAGCGGCGTGACCTATGACGCCATTCCCTATTTCTGGTACGGATACGGCAGTGGCGGCGGCGTGTCGTCGGTGACGGAAAACTCGTTCTATTACGGCCGCTACAACGTCGGCGGCGCCGACTGGAACAATAATGGCGTTGTCACCAAAAACGACAAAGGGATGTATTACAATCCCTCGATCACCGAGACGCTCCGCCCCGGACTCGTCAATAAATTCACCTTCGATCTCGGCGACCATAAGCTCATGCTCGGCTATTGGTTCGAATATGCGAACCACCGTCAGACGGCGCCTTACGCCTTCCTCAACGGCGACGGCTCGGTCGTCGATCCCTTCTTCGACTCCGGCGCGATCAACATTCCCGGCGTCGGCGCGCCTCAATTTCGTGACCTGCTGACGCAGACCGTCACCAACACCGGCCTCGTCGGCGACACCTGGACTCTCCTCGACGACAAGCTGACGATCGAATCCGGCGTGAAAGTCTCCTCGATCCATCGCTCCGTCTATAATTTCCTGCCGGGCGTCACGCCGCTGCGCACGCAGAGCGATCTCGTCGCGCTGCCGCAAGCGGGCTTCCGCTACAAGTTCGCGGATTATCATCAGATCTTCGGCTCGGTCGGGACGTCGTTCCGCGCGTCGCCGAATTTCGCGCTCGCCGATTCGGTGAACACCAGCAATGGATCGCTGACTCCCGCCAATCATCTCGCGCCGGAAAAAGCCGTCACAGTCGAGCTCGGCCATCGCTACCAGAGTCCGCTGTTCGCGACCTCGGTGTCGCTCTATGGCTCGCATTACGAAAACCGTCAGATCAGCACGACGGTGTTCCTGCCGAACTCCAGCTCATCGGTCAGCACGACGATCAACGCAGGCGCGGTCGATCTCTGGGGCGTCGCGGCGGAGATCGGCACGCGGCCGATCTACAATTTCAGGCCTTATCTCTCGGCCAACTATCTGCAGACGCGCATTCTCGACAATCTGTCGACCTCGGGCGCGACGCCGGCTGGCTCGCCGGTGTCCTCGATCAACGATTTCCTGCCGACCAAGGGCAAGCATCTGCCGAATTCGCCGACATGGACTGGCGCGCTCGGCGTCGACTATGACGACGGCCACATCCTCGGCAATCTCGCCGCCAAGGTGACGAGCCGGCAATATTCGACCTTCATGAACGACGAATCCATCTCGCCCTACGCCCGCGTCGACGCAATGGTCGGCTATCGCTTCGACGATATCGCCTTCGGCAAGAAGCCGGAGCTGCGCGTCAATCTCTACAACATCACCAGCACCCATGCGTTGACCGGCGCCAACAGCATCAAGAACAATGCGGTGGCGACGCGCGGCGTCTATGGCAACATGGTCTCTGCCAGCGCGCCGACCTATTATGTCGGCCAGGGCTTCTCGGCGACCGCGACCTTCTCCGTGGGGTTCTGAGCATGCAGATCGATCACGCCTTCTTCCACGCGGTCTGCATCGATATCCTCTACGGATGTCTCGTTCTGCTCGCCTTCGTGCTCATCGAGCGGCTCGTCTATTACGCGGTGCTGGCGCTGCGGTCCCGCACGATCCGCGCCGCGATAAAGGCCCATGCGCTCGGAACCTCGACGACGCCGAAGCCTTTCGGCGATGACGAGCTCAGCCGCAGCTTCGCGGAATATGTCGCCGTGCAGAATGAGCCCGGCTGCACCCGAGCCCGCGTCGAGGATCTGTCCTCGGCGCTGTTCATCCGGGTCGACGCCAAGGTCAGCGCGCGCCTGTGGATGCTCGACACGATCGTCACCGCGGCGCCGCTGCTCGGTCTGCTCGGCACGATCCTCGGCATAATGGACACGTTCAACGCTCTGTCGTCTGGCGGCGTCTCCGATCCCGCCGCCGTGAGCCGCGGCATCGCCGCTGCGCTCGTCGCCACGGCGGTCGGCATCGGCACGGCGCTCGTCGGGCTGATCGCCCATAATCTGCTGCATCGTCAAGCGGACGTCATCATCGACGGCTTCAAGAGCGCGCTGCTCGCCGCAACGCGCGACAGGCTGCCGGCGGCGGCCGAATAGCGACGCGCGACCCGAGGGGGAAACGCCCATGCCGATCACGCGACGCGAGCTTATCGCCGGGAGCGCGGCGCTCGCCGTGGGCTTTCCCACTCTTGCGCGCGCCGCGCCACGCGTCGAGCTGCGTCTGCTCGAGACGTCGGACCTGCATATGTTCGTGCTGGACTGGGATTATTATCATGCGCGGCCGGACCCGACTGTCGGACTGAGCAAGATCGCGAGCCTTGTCGCGGAGGCGCGCGCGCAAGCGCAAAATGCGTTGCTTTTCGACAATGGCGATCTTCTCCAGGGCAGCCCGCTCGGCGACTATGTCGCGCGGCAAGGGGGACTCGCCTCCGGCGCGCATCCTGTCTTTCGCGCGATGAATCACATGCGCTATGACGCGGCGACGCCCGGCAATCACGAATTCAACTTCGGATTGGACTTTCTCGAACGCTCGCTCGCCGGCGCCGCCTTCCCCTATATCGGCGCCAATATCGAACGCGCCGATGGCGCGGCTTTTCTGCCGCCTTTCCGCATTCTCACGCGACGGCTCATGGATGACGGCGGCGTTTCGCGCGAATTGCGGATCGGCGTCCTCGGCCTCGCGCCGCCGCAGATCATGATCTGGGATCGGGCCCATCTCGAGGGCCGCCTGCGTTGCGGCGACATGGTCGTCGCGGCGCGCCGATATGTTCCCATTCTGCGCGCGCAATGCGATATTCTGGTTGCGCTCTGCCATTCCGGGATCGACGTGCGCGCCGCGGCCGGCGCCGAGAACGCCTGTCTTCAGATCGCCGCTGTTCCCGGCGTCGACGCGATCATGATGGGACATGCCCATCGCGTCTTTCCCGGTCCCGATTACGCCGGCGTCGAGGGCGTCGACGCCGAGCGTGGAACGCTCGCCGGAATCCCTGCGGTGATGCCGGGCTTCTGGGGCAGCCATCTCGGCGTCATCGATCTCACGCTCGCGCGCGACGGCGAGCGCTGGACCGTCGACCGCTTTCGGACGGAAGCGCGGCCGATCTATAAGCGCGAGGCTTCGAAAATCACCGCGCTCGCCGACGCCGATCCCGCGATCGCGTCGATCGTCGCGCCCGAGCACGAGGCGACGCGACGCTGGGTCGATCAGCCGATCGGCGAGATCGCGTCTCCACTGTTCTCCTATTTCGTCTGGATCGGGATCGATTCCGTCGGCGCGCTCGTCAATGCGGCGCAGCTCGCCTATGCGCGCCCCTTGCTCGAGGGAACGCCGCATGCGGGGCTTCCGCTGCTCTCCGCCGTCGCGCCGTTTCGGGCGGGCTACACCCCCGACTCCTATATCGATCTCGACACTGGTCCCGTGGCGCTGCGGCATGTCGCCGACATCTACCCCTATCCAAATGCGCTCGTCGCCGTACGCGTGACCGGCGCCGCGCTGCGCGAATGGCTGGAATGCGCGGCGCGCGTGTTCCGGCGCATCGATCGCGACGCGGCAGGCCCGCAACTGCTGATCGATCGCCGCACGCCTTCCTACCATTTCGATGTCATAGCCGGTCTCCAATATCGCATCGACGTCTCGGCGCCGGCGCGCTACGACGCGAGCGGCAATCTTCGCCCCGACGCCTCGCGCATCGTCGATCTGAGCTATGGCGGCCGCGCGGTCGATCCCGCGCAGGAATTCATCGTCGTGACGAATAATTACCGCGCCGACGGCGGCGGCAAGTTCCCCGGGCTCGACGGACGAAACGTCGTGCTGCGCGCGCCGGATTCCAATCGCGACGCCGTCGAGCGCTTCCTGCGCGGGGGCGGCTCCATTCCCGATGCGAAACCCTGGTCCTTCGCGCCGCTGGGTCGTCGCGTCACTGTCGCCTTCGATTCCGCGCCGGCGGCTGCTCGCCGTCTCGCCGAGGCGCCCGGCCTTCGCGCCACGACGCGAGAGGAAGCGGGCTATTTGCGCTATGAATACGATCTCGCCTGAACCACGGGCGGCGCTATTCGCACCCCTGCGGTCGTTGCCTTTGCGGTTCCGGCTCATTCTCCGATCTCAGCGTCGCTCAGGCGCGCGGTGGCTTCGTCCCATGCCCGAGAGCGGCGGACGATATGGACGACGGAGAGCATGACCGGCGCCTCGCCGGCACGCCGACGACGGTCGCGAGCGCCGCGCGCGAATGGAGGCCGAGCAAAGCGATCGCCGTCGCGACGGCCAGCTCGAGGAAATTGCTCGAATTCGAGGGCGCTCATGGTAGGGAATGTTGGCGGTCTGTGCGAGGCTCGCGCTCATCGGCGAAGCGAGAATGACGAGCGCCCAGTCGTCGAGCGCGCCGCTTCTTCGACCAGATGTATACGCCCGTGGCCGATAGCATAGCGACGATCAAGCCGAGAGCGCAGACGAAAATGCGATAGGGCAGGCCGAAGACGCCGCCCATATGCAGGGCGTAGAGCCAACTGGTGATCGTGTTGCCGGCATATTGACCGGTCGGGAGCATGACTCGTAGCAGAGCGCCGCTGTCGCCGTCGAAATAGACCGAGCAATTGCCGGCGTGGATCGCGTCCACGTCGAGGCTGCTGCGGAACGACAGAATATAGACGCCCTTATCGATCAAATAGGTCATCGCGCGCGCCTGCGTGACGGTGAAGCCGCGGTCCGCCGCCTCTTTCGCCATCAGCGCCTCGCCCGTCGCCTGCGCGGCGCGCCAGTCGAGACGGTGGTGCGGGGTCGGGCGCGCGCGGAGCGCCTCGAGCGCTTCTCGCGGCGCTTCATATTGGAAGAACGCGTGCATGACGCCGTCATAGAGCGGGCGCCAGTCGAACATCACGCTCGACCAGGCGAAGACGAGCAGCACGGGCCACAGCCACAGCCCGCTGGCGCGATGAAGATCGAAATTGACGCGATAGGCGCTGGCGCGACTTTTGATAAGCCAGGCCGGTTTCCAGCGACGCCAGAAGGCGCTGCGTGCGATCGGCAGCGTCAGATAGAAGCCGACGAAGCAATCGAGCGTCCAGACGAGCGCGACGACGCCGAGGATGGTGATCCCAGTCGGGCCGAGCATCAGCGCGTCGTGCAGCAGATAGATGAAGGTCATCAGATTGATGCGACCTTGTGAGAGGTCGCCGGGCGTGCGCCGTCCAAGCTCGTCGCCGGTCCAGGGATCGAGAAAGAGCTGACGAAAGCCGAGCTCATAGGGCTTTCCCGTCGCGGCGTCCTTGCGCGGCGTCATGCCGACGATGACCTGCTCGGGAAAGCGATAGCCGATATTGCGCACCCGTCCCTGAGGAACGAGCGCCTCCGCCTTTTCGGCGAGCGCCGCGAAGTCGAGAGGCGGCGCGTCCTGCGGCGTGGCGTAGAGCCAGGGCGTCGCCAGCCGATCGAGCTCATTGTGGAACGCCAGAATGCTGCCGGTGAGGCCGACGACGACGAGAAAGCCCGTCATCAGCAGCCCGGTCCAGCGATGCAGCCAAACCCAGAAAGCGCGCATGGTCCGTCCTTCGCTTGGGGAGAGGCTGCCGCCGCGACGGCCGCCCTCATCGATCGCAGGGACGCTAGAACTTGACTTTCACCGATCCGATGAAAGTGCGCGGCTGTCCATAGACGGCATATTGGCTGTTGACGGTGGTGTCGAAATATTTGGCGTCGGCGAGATTGACCACATTGAGCTGCGCTTCGACGGCATGGCCTTCGAGCAAGGTTCGATAGCCGATCATCGTGTCGAAGCGCACATAGGCGGGCAGCGCATAGGCGTTGGTGGCGGTTGCTTCGCGCAGGCCATTGGCGGACGCGCCGAAGCCGAAACTGAAGCCCTCCTTCTCGCCGGGCGCGGTATCGTATTTGGCCCAGATGTTTCCGGCGTGACGCGGCACGCCCGGCTGTCGCTTGCCGAGAATGGCGCCCGTGCCGATGGTGTTGTCTTTCACGACCATCGCATCGTCGTAAGTGTAGCTGCCGATGATGCTGATATTGTCAGTGATCTGTCCCGCAACGTCCAATTCGACGCCGCGGCTGCGCACCTTGCCGGCGGCGATAGAATAGCCGGTATTGACAGGATCGGCAGTGAGCACATTGGTCAAGGTGAGGTCGAAAGCGGCGATCGAAGCGGTGACCTTGCCGCCGAGCAGGCTGGCTTTGGCGCCGATCTCGAACTGCTGGCCTTCCTGCGGCTTGAACTGCGTTCCGCTGGCGCTTCGCGCGGTGGCGTTGGAATTGCCGAAGGATTCCGAATAGCTCGCATAGATCGAATATTCCGGAGTCAGCTTGACCCAGAGTCCGCCGTTCGGCGAAATCTTGCGATAGGTCGGATTGCCCTTCCACGGCGGATTGTAATGGCCGTCGCAGAGCGGGTAGCACGAACTTCCGCTGACCGTCGCAAACGCGAGTTCCGAGCTGGCGTCGAAAGCGATGTCGTAGCGCCCGCCGATCAGAAAGTGGATGAAGTCGTCGTAAGAAATATCGTCCTGAACATAATAGCCGGCGTCGATCGACTGGTTTCGGCTCTTGTTGTTGTGGGCGTAGGCCTGCTGCGCGGCGAGGACCGACCAGTTTATGCCGCCATAGACCGGCGCCCATATGTTGGAGGCGGGGATTTCCGGCGCCGCCTTGGGCCCCGGATTGTCGCCCAGAAACAGGCTATGATAGTCGAAGTAGTCGAAGCCGAACAATAATTTATGGTCGAGCGGCCCGGTTTTGACCTCGCCGGCGACATCGAGATTGATCGATGCTTTTGACGAAATGGGCGGCTGTCCCATCGGATCATTGGCCAATGAGCTCGCCTGCCATTCTGAGAATCATCGGCGCGCTCTGACGGCGCATTTGGGTCCGCCTGGTTCGAGGCCGGCTCCCGAAATGCGCGGCCTCGATCTATTCCTCGGCGGCGATCTGCCGGGCGTCGGAAAGAGCTTTGATGGCGAGTCCCGCGACGCCGATCGCGGCGAGAATCAGGATCGCGGTGTCCAGTCGCGACAAGCCCTCATCGACGCCCGTCGCCTGAGCGATAAAGGGCCAAGCCGCCATGAGAATGCGGAACTCGCTCGGGCCGAGGCCGATATAAGCCATCGGCCGCGCATGATGCGCGATCGTGCGCACGTAATTATAGGCCGAGAACAGCAGATAGCAGGCGAGAATGACGAGCGCCGATTGGAACGACAGAAAGGGCGACGCTCCGAACATCACGATGAGCAGGACTTGCGACAAGAGGTCGTTGACCTGGCCGATGACGTCGAGCCTCCGATCGGTCTCGTTGCGGCGTCGGGCGAGCGGCCCGTCGAGCGCCATGCCGAGCCAGTTGAGGACAATTCCGGACAGGAAAAGCGGCAACCATGCCGACGACCAGCGGCAGCCGACGAGCGCCGCCGCGGCGACGACGGCGCCGATGACGCCGATCTTGGTCAGGCGCAGCGGCGTGACCGACGCCGGCAAGGCAGCGAGGATCACATCGAGGAGCCTTTGCTCGCTCACCGCGAGGAAGCTTCGATCGAGCCGTTCGATACGCTCACTGAGGAGAAATGCCACGCTACGCTCCATGTGTTGTTGTCGTGCGCCGATCTTCCCTTGTTGGTCTTATCGCTATTCGTGACCTTATTCAGAATGTGAATCCGACCTGCAACAGGCCTTTCGTATGCCGGTCATAGGCGGTCGCTCCACTGTTCGTCCCATAGGTGTGCGCCGCCTGCGCCTTCAGCACCAGAAGGCTGCCGCCGCCCATGTCATAGGTCGCATAATAGGCGAGGCCGAGATCGTTCACGCCCGTATAGCTGCGCTGCGTCGTCGTATAGGAGCCGTTCTCCAGCCACACCGCGCCGATGTCTGTGAACACGCCCAGCGCATGGCGATAATTCTCGATCTGCGGCAGCGCATATTTCAATTCCGGCGTCACGATATAGCCGCTGTCGCCAGCCAATCCTTCATCGAAGGAGCGAACACCCCAGAAGCCGCCGAGACTGAATTGCTCGCTGGTGTCGAGATTGCCGAACAGCGCCTTTTGCGCGCGCAGATAAGTCGACAGCGAGAATTTCTCATCCAGCGCGACAGTCGCATTGATCGACAGATTGATGCGATAATAATTGCCGACCGTATCGACGCCTGCGCGGTTCTGAATCTTCTGCGTGACGTCGAGATAATTCACATAGCCGGAGGTGAAGGAGAGCGTCGAGCTCGTCGCCAGCGGCAGGCCGAGCAGATCCTGCACCGTGTCGCGTGTCACGCCGAGCGTTCCGAGCGCGATGTTGCGATTGGCGGTCGATGTGTCGGCGATCTTATCGTTCAGCCATTTGTGGGTGAAGTTCGCAAAGAGCGAGACGCTCTCCTCGCGCTGACGGATCAGCGCATAGCTCAGCGTCGCGGTGAGCGCATAGGCGCTGCCGGTGGCGTCGAGATCCTTGTAGGCGCCGCCGAGCGCGTAAGTGGTGCGATAGGCGCCGATCTCGGCGCGCAGCCCGTCATAGCTGAGCGGCAGCGAATAGGCGACGCGGCCATTGGCGAGCGCGGCGCGCTCCGACACGATCGCGGAGCCCGACAGACGGTCGCCGAAGCCGAGCGGAGAGTTGATGGCGAAGCCGCCGTTCAGACGATCGCGGCCCGTATAGGGCGAGCCGAAATTGTCACCGAGCAGATAGCCTTCGATGCGCTTTCCTTCCGGCACGGCGAATTGGAAATCGGAGGTCTCTTGGCTCTTGCCCGGCGAGACGATGATGCGCGGCACGCCTGCCGCCGGCAGATCGGACACGAGCAGCAGCGCGCGCTCCAGCGCTTGCCTGTGGATCAGCGCTTCGTCTTCCAGCGCGTTGTCGACGACGCCTTGCAGGAAGTCCGTATCGACGGCGGATGAGTTCCTCACCAGCACGCTGCCGTATTTGCCGATGACGAGCTTGATCTTCAAGGAGCCGCTGCGCGCGTCTTGCGCGGGCACGAAGGCTTTGGCGACGAGATAGCCCTTGCCGCGATAGAGCAGCGTGACCTTGTCGGCGGCGCCATAGATGTCGCCGAGCGTGAGCTTGCGGCCTTCATAGGGCGCGAGAATTTCGCGCAGCTCGACCTCGTCGACGAGCAACGGCCCCTCGACGACCAGATGCTTGACGAACAGCGTCTCCTTGCTGGCGAGCGTGAAGCGCGGCTCGGCGATCTGCGGCAGCACGGGCGTCGCAGCCTGCCGCGGCGGCGCGGGGCGCGCTTCCTCGGCCTGACGGACGGCGTCGCCGATATTGTAGGGCAGCACAGGAGCAGGGGCGCTCTGCGCGAAGGCCTGCGGCGCGGCGAAGATGAGCGCCTGGGTGGCGGCGCAGGAGAGAAGAAGAATGCGGATCTTCATTTGAGGATCGACCTTTCTGATCCGGGAAATCATGATTGGGCTTTGGGCGCGGGCGCGTTGTTCCTGCCGCCATTGCCGAGATCGAAATGCTGGCCGTTGACATCGATGCTGCGAATGCGCGCGCCATAGTCTGCGCTGCGCGCGACTGGCTTCCGGAGGCTAGTCGCGGTTGCCGCGGCTATGCGGCGGGGACGAGCGCGCGTAACGGGCGACGTTGTTTCCGCCGGCCCTTCGTCTTGCAACTTTTCACTGACGGACGGCGCGGCAGCCGCGATCGCGCTTCCCGTCGGATGGGCGAGCGCAGCCGCGATCGCCGTCGTGGCGGAATCGCTCCGCTTAACCGACGAATCGGCTTGGGATATGCGCCGGCGGGTCGAGACATCCGCAGCCCGGCGGGTCTTCGTATTCGGCGTCTCGATCCTGGCGCAGCTCATCGCCATAAACCTCTCGTCCCCTAATGGCCTCCGAGATGGACGGCTCCCGGCCTCATCGGCTGCGGCGCATCCCACCCGGCTTTCAGGTGCAGGCGCGATGCGCGCGACCCGAATATCATTAAGTAGAGTGATTACATCATCAAGTACCCTACGTAATGCGAAAAAGCGGTGCAAATGGGTCAAATATCGGGCGCCGCCTGATGTGAGTCATCGCAGTGGCCGCATTTATCGTAGTATTGCGCTTATAATGGTCATAGCTAAAATAAATAATTGTAAAATAAGGCAATTTAGGTGTTTTATTTAAAGTATAGTCCGCGCAAGTTGGCATGATCTGAGCGATATCCAGCAGATACGCTTCGTAATATGCAGATTATCGTGAATATTTCGGCGCATGATGAATAATACGACCGCGTCCGTTCTGTCCGATAGGCGCCATCCTGCCGCTACGTGATGTAACACACATAGATTCCGGTGGCTCCCGTTAGGTCGATCCCCCATTATTCGGACGCGGTAGAAACAGGAACCCTCGGAATGCGCCGCAGAGTCGCGGCTATCCTGTCCGGGCGATTTGAGCGATGCAGATGGAGCGGCTGTCGACGGCAGTCGATTTCGGCGTCATCCCTATTTCGGCCTGCTCGGCATCATGCTGACCTTCTACAATATGGGTCTCGACGCCTCGGCCGATGCCAGCAAGATCATGGCCGGCCTCGCGCTCGCCCTGAAGGCGACGGCGATCGGCCTCATCGTCGCGCTGCTTTCGATCGGGGCAATGGCTTCGAACGCCTTGGCTACTCGGCGTTCGTCGTCTCCAGCGGCGCGCCGGCTGCCGCGCCCTGCGTCTTGCGGAAGCGCCGCGCCGCACGTTTCTTCAACCAGATGGTGACGCCGGTGACGGAGAGCATGGCGATGGCCACGCCGAGAACGCAGACGAAAATGCGATAGGCGAAGCCGAGCACATTGGCCATATGGAGCTCCATCAGCCATGTGGTCAGCGTATTGCCGATGCGTCGTCCAGACGGCAGATCGAGGCTCAGAAACGCCCCCGTTTGGGCGTCGAAAAAGACCGAGGTGCTGCCGTATTTCTCGCCGATGTCGCGGCTGCTGTGCGTGCTATAGCGATAGCGGCCCTCTTCGCGCGCGAGGGCGAGCGCGACCTGCCGGTCGACCGTGAAGCCGTTGGCCTGCGCCTGCTCATCCATCAGCCGCGCGCCGATCGCCTGCGCCTGCCGCCATCCCAGCGGCTCCTCATGCGTAAGCGGCGGTGCGCGTCGCGCCCAGATCGGCCGCTCGAAATCGAGCAGCAGCTCGGTGACGCTCATATAGAAGCCGTTCATATTCATGAACACGCTCGACCAGGCGAACACGAGCAGCGCCGCCCACAGCCATAGGCCGCCGGCGCGATGCAGATCGAAATTGACGCGATAGAAGGAGGCGCGGAATTTCACCAGCCAGGACGGCTTCCAGCGCGTGAGAAAGCCGTGCCTATGCGTCCCGCCCTGCGACGGCAGCGTCAGATAGAAGCCGATGAAGCAATCGATCGTCCAGGCGATCGCGACGAGGCCGAGGATCCAGCCGCCGATCTCGCCGAGCGCCAGCGCATAATGCAGACGATAGACGAAGGGCAGGATCGTGTCCGGCCCATCGGGGAGCCCCATCGTCGAGCGGCGCCCCAGCTCCTCGCCGGAGCCCGCGTCGAGGAACAGCTGATTGAAGTCCGGGGGAGGCGCGCCGGGGCGCGCCTCCATGCGAATGGTCGCCGAGCCCATTGCGTTGAAGAAGACCGATCGGGCGCGCGCCTCCGGGACCAGCGCCTCGGCGCGAAACGCCAGCTCGCCGGCGTCGAGCGTGACGTCCGCCTGCCCGGCGGGGAAGAGCCGCGGCGACAGAAAATGGTTCAGCTCCGGCAGAAAGGCGAGCAGCGCGCCGGTGAGGCCGACCACGATCAGAAACCCGGCCATGGTCAGCCCGACCCAACGATGCGCGAAGACGAAGAAGGAGCGCGCCATTGTCAGAACTCGACTTTGAGCGAGCCGAGAATTGTGCGCGGCGCGCCGGGCAGGATGAAACTGCCACTATTCGTGCCGACGAAATACGGCTTGTCCAGCAGATTGTCGATATTGATCTGAGCCGTACATTTCGTGGAGCCGAACCACCATGAGTAGCTCGTCATCATGTTTACCGTGGTGTATCCTGGCACTTCGTAATTATTGGCCGCATTGCCCGGCAGAGGTCCGACAGCGATGAAACCCGCGCCGACTTTCAGTCCGGCCAATTCCGGAGTCTGGAATTCATAGGTGCTCCAGAGGCTGCCCCAGTGTTGAGGAGCGTGGTACAGCCGCTTGCCTTGATTTCCATACCCGCCTGCCGAGTCGGCGTCCTTGGTGATCTTTGCGAAGGGAAGATAGGAATAGGCGCTGATGACTCTCCAGCCAGGAGCAACCTCGCCGGCCAAGTCGAACTCGATGCCTCGCGATTCCGCTTCGCCGATGGTACGCGAAAAATTGGGATTTAAGGGATCGGGAACGGGAACGTTCTGCTTTTTGAGGTCGAAATAGGCCAGTGTCGCGGACAAGCGTCCGTCAAAGAACTCTGTCTTTGCCCCGATCTCCCATTGCTGCGCAGTTTGGGGCTTCAACAGCACCCCGTTGGTCTGGAACAGACTGTTCGAGGCTCCAAAGTTTTCGGAATAGCTGCCGTACACAGAGAGCCATGAAACCGGTCTCCAGAGCGCTCCTCCGCGAGGGCTCACACGGCCGTCATTTGTGGATACAATATTTTTTATATTATTGCGACCGATGGCATTATCGTATCGCAACCCGCCCAGCAGGAAGAAATTGTAGGGAAGCTCGATCTGATCCTGAAAATAGAAGCTATACCACTCTTGGCTATAATCCAAACGCGTGCTCAGCGCTGGATCATTGAACTGGAGCATGGTGGGTAGATAGGTCGGGAAGAAAATATTGAATGCCGGCACCGACGTACAGCAATTGTTTGTCAGATTATCATCGATATAAAAGAAATCGAAACCGAATAGCAGCTTGTGCTTGATTGGCCCGGTCTCCACCTTTCCGAGGAGATTCACTGTCGTGTAGAATCGATCGGTGTTGGTGTCCGCACCAATGTTGAACGAGCGATTGAGCGTCCCGCTCGCAGACGCCTTTCCAAAAAAGAGCGTTCGCGAGTCGATCGACATATGCTCATAGGTGAATCGTTGCAGAGTTTTCCAGTCTTGATCGAATTCATGCGACCAGTGGAAGCCGGCGAGGACCCTAAAGCCCTTGTTGCGATCATTCAGCGGGTCTCCGACAAAGCGGCTGCGCGGCACCTGCGCCGGCCAGTCGCCGATCGGTGGGATTCCAGGGTCGGGCTTTCCATCGAATTGCTGATATTCGAATTCGGCGGTCACCTGAGTAGTGGGACTGATGTTCCAACGCACCACAGGCGCGATGAATACTCCCTCGTTATGGACGAAATCACGAAATGACCCGAGGTTTTCATACGCCATGTTGAAACGATAGAGGAGTGACCCGTCATTCGTGAGCGGTCCTGTCGAATCGATCGTGGTTCGATAATTATCGAATGAGCCGACTTGTTGCTGGATTGCGCGATAAGGAGTTTCCAGCGGTTGTTTCGTTACCAGATTGATGATTCCGCCCGGCTCGCTACGACCGTAGAGAATCGAACCGGGCCCTTTCAGAACCTCGACGCGCTCCAGATTTGCGGTGTTGCGTTTGGTGGCGCCTCCGCCGATCACGCTCGGCAGGAAGAAGCCATCGCGGTAGATCGTGTCATTGCGGAAGCCTCGAAGCAGGAACACATCCAGACCACCCTGGTTCGATGGCACCTGAAGCACGCCGCTCACATTCTGCAGGGCCTTCTCGACGCGGATCACCTGCTGATCCTGCAGCACTTGCTGCGGCACGGCCTTCACCGAGAACGGCGTCTCCATGATCGGCGTGTCGGTCTTGGTCGCTGTCGATGTGTTCTTGGGACTGTAGGTTTTGGCGTCCCCGCCGGAGCCGCCGCCCGGCCGTCCTGCCGGCGCGGCGCGCTCCGCCCCCACATCGATCGGCGGCAGCGCCTCCGCCCCGGCGTCATTGCGGACGCCATTGTCCGCCTGCGCGAGAGTGATCAGCACCGAGCGGCCGTTATCGGCGAATCTGTAAGTGAGCGTGGTTCCGTCCAACAGGGTGCGCAAGGCGTCCTGCATGGTGAACTTGCCGGACAGTCCGCGCGTTCTCACGCCGCGCGTCAGCCGCGCATCATAGGACAGGCGAAGATCATTCTGATCCGCGAAGGCGGTGAGCGCTTCCGTGAGCGGGATTTGGTCGATGCGATAGAATTTGATGGCGCCGTCTCGCTCTTGCGGAGCGATGGCGGCCTCGGCCGGACGAGACGTCGATCCTGCTCCGGCCATCAAGAACCCGACTGTCGCCGCCGCGATTGCCGAACCCATATCGCTCTTCCCCTTCGGGGCCCCCGTCCTCGCCATTGTGCCGCCCTTCGAATCTCATGAGGACGCGAAAATGCCCCCTCATTGGATTCAACGCGGTCGATCTGCGCCTCGGAACCATGACGAAAAAAAAGTCGAAGAATTTTTTCGGCGCGCGTTCCGAGTGCGGACCGTCCGAAATCGCGAAACCCGCGCGAGAGATGCGCGGCGGATCAAGGTTCGTCACTCATGGAGCAGGATCAGATAGTTCGACAGGCGATAGGCGGAGAGGCCGAGCGCGGCTTCGATGTCGGCGACGGCCTGTAGCGGATCATCCGTGCGATAGACGCCGGTCACGCGGCGCGCGCATATCTCGCGACGCAGACAATAAACCACTCCGTGGCGATAGCGGCCGAGCATAGCGAGCACATCGCCGAGAGCCTCGTCTTCGACGATCAGCCTGCCGCGCCGCCAGGCGGTGAGCTTCGCCACATTCGCGGCGGCGGGCGCGCTCGCGGAAGAGCCGCGCAGAAAGCTCGTCTCCTGCCCATCCTGGGCGACGACCTCCTTGCCGCCGCTCGCGACCGCCACGCGATGCTCAGTGACCGTCACGCGGGCGCCGCCCTCATCGAGAGCGACATCGAAAGATGTGCCGAGCGCCGTCGCCGTGCCTCCAGCGGCTTCGACGATAAAGGGCCTCGACGCATCGGGCGCCACATCGAACCACGCTTCTCCGCGCAGGAGAGTGAGGCGGCGGCTCGCCGCGGTGAAATGGAGCGCGACGGCCGAGCGCGCGCCGAGCTCGACACGCGATCTATCGTCGAGCGTCATGCGCCGCGTTTCGCCGGCGCCGGTGGAATAGTCGGAGAAAACGAATGGGGAGAGGTCGCCGCGGGAAAGGAAGAAGGCCGTGGCGGCGACGGCGCAGGCCGCAGCGGCCGCCAATGGGCGCTTTCTCCGCCCGGCCCGCGGCTGCGTCGCAGGACGGCGCATGTTCAGCCTGGAAAATTCGGCGGACAAGCCCTCGGCCTCGCGCAACGCCGCCGCATGCGCGGGGTCGGCTGCGAGCCAAGCGTCGAGCGCCGCCTGCTCCTTGCGCGTCAACGGTCCTTCCTTCTTGCGAAGGATCCAGTCCACAGCGCTGTCGTGTGGGTCTTCCGGCGTGTCGCTGTCGAAGCTCATGCGCGTCGCCGCCTAATCGGCATGGAGATTGATGTCAGGGAGGGCGCCGCAGAACGCCGTCGGGCCCCATTCCTGGTCGCCCTGCGCGGGTCATCTATAGAGTACAACGCGCTGGATGGAAAAAGCGGAACCTCCCCATATGAGCGCATGATCAGAGCGCCGCCTCGCGGCAGCGCCGAAAGGCGAGGCGGATATGCCGTCGCGCCATGCTGTCGGATATGCCGAGCCGCGCCGCGGCCTCCTTCACGGGCATGTTTTCTCGCATGACGAGGACAAAGACCTTGCGGCAACGGGGTGGAAGCGAATCGATCGTCGCGATCAGAAGCTGCGACCTTTCACGTTCCTCGCTCGCTTCCCCGGGCGGAGCTTCTGGCGAGGGCGCATCCGGCAGCTCTTCTTTGAATTCGAGATATTTCGCTTCGGTATTGCGGCGCCGCACGCGATCCCGCGCGAGGTTCGTCGCGATCACTGGAGAAACGCCTCCGGATCGGGCATGGCTTCGAGGCCGCCACGGCGCAGCGCGCGGATGAAGGTCTCCTGCAACAGATCCGGCGCGTCGTTCGCGCCCGCTTTGCCGCGCAGGTAGACGAGAAGCTGACGACCGTGGCGCTTGAAAAGCTCGCCCACGGAGCGCCGCAAGGCAGAATCGAGCATTTTTCACCGGCGAGGGCTGATCGAGATTGCTATCAAAGCCCGAGCGGCAGGTCCCGTTGAGGGATCGCTACGCCTCGAGGGCTGGCGGCAATGGGATCGAAAAAATGCGCGGCGGGGCGCGCTGCGACCAGGAACTGGTCCAACCCGCCGGCCATGATGTCCCCACGATCGGAAAAACGTCTCCTGGAGCGATCTCGGCGGCCGGGAATGAAAAATCTGCTCCGTTCGGAATGACGGAGAGAAATCCCGCTGAACCGTCGATCTGACCGGATCGGCATGGAATGCAGCAGGAGCAAGAAAAATGCAGGCCGGAGGAATGACGGTGGTCGCCGGCGCGGTCGGGAGCTGCGCAATGGCCGGCGTCCGCGGCGACGAGTCCGTGTTCGGCCGAATGGGCCAAAGCGGCGGCGGCCATGCCTGGCAAGAGGAGCGCCCAAGCCAAGAGGCCCACGATCACTACGCGGGCAATTCCCTTCGGCCAGAGCGCGAACGTGTCCATTCTCCATACGGAAGCCCCGGACGCTATGCAGTGTCAAGCTCAGGGGCGGGCGGACCAGCGAAAGCCCTTTCTCTGTTGCATAAGCGCAACACGGCGGAGGACGAGACCGGGCGAATCTTCCGCCGAGGGACAATATCGACAGGCCTCCCTGGTGGGCCGGGAGGAGGCGAGGTGGATGCATAAATGCTGATGAAGCCCACCCGTCGAAATAATTTGCAGGAAAGGGCGTGGCGCCGGCGGCGCCGTCAGCCCAGAAGATTTGCGCTCTTCGAGCAATGGCGGAGATCGATCTCAGGGTCCATCGCATGAAGGTTCGACGCTATTTCCAGCGATGACGATCGAAATCACGCGGGCAATCGAGCTTATGCGGTCGCGAGTTCCAGCGCGGGAGAGACGCTTTTATTCTCGAGGAACCAGCGGTAGGAGCCGGCAATTCCGTTTTCCAGCGAGATTTCAGGCTCCCATCCGAGGGCGCGAATGCGGCCCGAGTCCATCAGCTTGCGGGGCGTGCCATCCGGCTTCGACGTGTCGAAAACGAGCTCGCCGGAAAATCCGACCGCTCTCTGCACGGTTTCCGCCAGCCCTCGGATCGTGATCTCCGAACCTGCGCCGCAATTGATGTGCTCATAGCCGTCGTAATTGTCGAGGCAGAAGACGACGCCGCGCGCGAGGTCGTCGACATGCAGGAATTCTCGAAGCGGCGTCCCGGTTCCCCATACGACGACCTCCGCCTTCCTCGACTCCTTCGCTTCATGGAATTTGCGAATGAGCGCGGGCAGCACATGGCTCGTCTGGAGATCGAAATTATCGTTCGGGCCATAGAGATTGCAGGGCATCACCGAGATGTAACGCCGGCCATATTGCTTGCGATAGGCTTGGCAGAGCTTGATGCCGGCGATCTTTGCGATCGCATACCACTCATTGGTCGGCTCGAGAGGGCCGGTAAGCAGCGAGTCCTCGCGGATGGGCTGAGGCGCGAATTTCGGATAAATGCAGGAGGATCCGAGAAAGATGAGACGGTCGACATCCGCCGCGTGGGCCGAATGGATGATATTCGTCTCGATTGCCAGATTGTCGTAGATGAAATCGGCGGGGTAAGTGTCGTTCGCATAGATGCCGCCGACTTTCGCCGCGGCGAAGATGATGGCGTCGGGCCGATTTTGCTTCAGCCATACTTCAACGGCGATCTGATTGCGGAGGTCGACAACCGAGCGATCGGCTTTCAATACTTTGTCGCCTCGCGCTTCCAGATAACGTGTGACGGCCGAACCGACCATGCCTCTGTGACCGGCGACCCAAATACGACGAGTGCTCATGGGCAAAATACCACTTCTCGAAACAACGCTACGACCCCGCATTGCGGCGTCTGAGCCATAAATAGGACTTATTTTTTGCGGTGCGCAACAAAATATTTAGATTTACGCCCGCGCGAGCCTTCGACGGTAAACGCGGGTTGCAGAGCGGCGATCGCGGTTCGAAGAAGTGGATGGACTTGCCGATGTTTAGATGGATGCCGAAGACATCGACGCTGCACTTCTCAGACGCCTTCTCGCGCCGCCGGCTCTACCTGACCGATCACCGCAGAGCGGGCGTCGCCAGTGTCTCGAAGCCGACGCCGATGACCTTGTCGCCGAAACTGAGGACGACTCCACTACTGTAGAGAGAGCCGGCCTCGGAAATTCGGACAGTAGCTCGAGTGGATTTTCTGACAGTGGCGAGGATTCTCGCTACGAATTAGGAGCATTCGATGACGAAGAAGAGCCGCCGGACGCATTCCCCGGCGTTTAAAGCGAAGGTGGCTTTGGCCGCGATCAAAGGCGAGAAGACTCTGGGAGAGCTGGCACAGCAATTTGAACCGTTCCTGGATCGCCAAAGCCGTCCTGTCATTTGATCCACCCGAGGCCCAGAACTCCCGATACGATCAGAAAGACCGCGACGATGTAGTTGAGAAGCCGAGGGATGATCAGAATGAGAACGCCGGCGAGCAGCGAGACGATCGGCTGGAGGTGCGCGATGCTGATGTTCATTGGCCTACTCCCTTAAAGCAATTTTTGGAGACTTCACGAATCGGATCATACCTTGAATTAGACCGACGGAGCGAGATCGCAATCCGAGATGAGTCGAATTCGCTCGGACTATTGGCGCGGGCAGCGAAGCCTCGGAGGTTCGGCTCATGGCGGGCGCCGCGACGTCCGACGTCCGCGACCATTGCCGGAGGCAAGGGCTACGAAGGCGAGCGGCGCCATGTGCTCATCATTCGAGATGACAGTTTCGACGCGTTGGACTCCATCGCCATTTGGGGTGTCACGACGGATGAGACGGACGCGCCGTTGTTCGGTCTGCTCGTGGTCGAGCGCAATGGATTGCGTGTCGCCTGCCGCTCGACGGCGGGTAAGTAGAGTTGTGACGGCGTGACGCACGCTCCTTCGACGGCGCGATGCGGCTTGAACCGCCCTGAGATTGCCGGAGGCCTGAACTCTTGAGAAGATGGGCCTATGGATGCGAAGAAGAAGACATCGAACAAATTTTCACCTGAGGTTCGGGAACGGGCGGTTCGGATGGTGCTGGAGTACCGCGGCGATCATGCCTCGCAATGGGCGGCGCTCGACGACGAGGCCGGCGCTGCGGCCCTCGGCGCATTCGAAGCGAGCGAATGGGGGCGGAAATATCCGGCGATCGCCCAGAGTTGGCGCTGTGCCGAGATCGATCGCGCCGCTCACCGTCTGGCCGCTGGCGATCGTCGCCGCTGTGGTGATCTTCTGCGCGCTGCCGACGATCGCGCCGGGATAGCTCGTCACCGCGACGAAGGGAGACTTCGCGGATGTCGTCACGCTGGCGTCGACCGCGCGCGCCCAGAGATGCGTCGAAATCGAATAGCTGGCCCTACCCTGGCTCGACATCAGCACAGAGCCGAGCGCGCTCGAGGAGGGCTTGGAGGTCGCGCCGGCGATGTAGACAGTCCCGACGCTCAGATTCTGGACATCCGCCGGCTCGGCGCCGAGATCGGTCCAATCGGTGGCGAGAATAGGCGTCGCCGACGGCGAATAGATCGTCGTATCGGCGCGAACCGGGGCGGCGGCGCAAAGCATCGTCGCCGCGAGCGCGAGCGCCGCGACGAGGCGGTGATAGATCGTCATGATGGATTTCCTGGGCTGGCGTTTGGATAAGGGCCTCGGCCGCGCTCATTCTTGCGGGGAGGCGTGGAGGCGTGCTTTATGGGATGGTCGGGTATTTTAGCCAGATACTAGATAATCAGTTAATGGGGGCCAGAATGCCGATTGAAACAGACCTAATCCTATCGCTCGGAACGCTGTGCGAGATGACGCATAACTTGCGCGCGTTCTACGGGGTAGATCGGTCAGGCCTATTAGATTGGTTTGTGACCCCTATAGCCTCCATTCCCGGCTTGATCGATGCGCGCATCCGTATCGATATTGCCGATGGCACACTCGAGCCTGTATCGCTCGGTGAAGGCGTCGATAGCATCATGCCCCTGCCGACTGGAATTTTGCTCCACCACTCGTTTTCTCGCGACGCTAACCACCGCGTCGTCGCGGATTGGAGGAGCGAAATCCATTCTGTCGCCGAGAAATACACATTCCTCGGCGACAGAATGGCGCGCTGGCTCGATGGTGCGCGCAGGCCATGCCTATTTCTGGATCGCGACGGCGCGCATCAAGCCATAAGCGATGATCTACGGGCGGCGTGCTTTTCAGCATCGATCTATGATGATGTGCTGGCCGCTTTGCGCCGAAGCTTTCCCGCGGCCGCCCCGACGCTCATTGTCGTCAATCCAACGATCCCCACAACAGATAGCTCGTCGGACATCCGCGTCGTCACTGTCGGAGACTACGGCGAATGGCACGACGGCGTAGAAGGCCACTTCGCTGGCAGAGTTGACGGATGGCGGGATGCGCTCGGATCACTCGATATAAAGCTCTGCAGAGAGCAGCTGTCAGTTTAGCCGCTCGACTGTCATGTGGAGATCGAAAGTAGGGCTTCCAACCGTTCCAGTATGGACGACGGAATAGCCTATCGTATTACCAGAAACATTATAGACTGTGCGGCATCCATCGCTCTCGAGATTGGCGGTTGCGGCAGACACGCTGTTGATTACGGCCGCTTGTGAAACGCCATCGTTCCACTCCAGTCCGAGAGACCAACTGCCGGCAGAACCAGCAATTCTGGATGCGATGTAGTAGCAGACACGGAACATACCACCGTTTATCGGCTTGATTACATCACCGCCAGCACTACTAAGCGCATCGTGGCCCGTGATTATGATGTCAGGGGCCGCCTTTTGTGGCAAGCCGATCTGTAGTTTCGGAATATTGTTCGGATAGGTGCCGCCGTCGTTCTCACCTATGACAGACACCGTATTTGGACGCAAATCATTGCCGGGTGTGCCAGCGTAGGCCCATTGCGGGCCGAGCGCGCCGACATTGCCGATATCGATGCCAACGAACTGATTAGCGGAAGGATATAGTGATGGGTATGACAAAAGACAGCCGAGCGTGAAGCTATCGCCGCGCCTCCAGGCTCATCTGAAGCGATGGCGTCGGATCGACAATGAGCGAGGCTTTGTCGTTACATTCAACGGCGCGCCTATCGGGAGCGTCAAGGTTGCTCTGGGTCGTGCCGTGAAACTTGCCGGGCTCGATTCGGGAGTCACCGCTTATACGCTGCGGCGCTCCGCGGCGTCTTGGCTAGTGGCGAAGGGACTGCCGACTCGCATGATCGCGGACTTCATCGGGACAGGCGAACAAATGATCATCAATCATTACGGTCACCTCGCGCCGGACTACCAAGACGAGGCGGCGTTAGCGATCGGGCGCCATTGAGCGTTTCGGTGGTCTAATCGGTGGACGATCGAGGCATCCAATTTAATTTCGATCTTATCCATTTGATTTCATTGGTGGGCCGGGTAGGAGGCGAAGTGCGGGCGCATAAATCCTGTAAAATCAATCTGTTGAGTGCCGTCGCCGGTGGCGATGTTATGCAGATTGTGCGGCGACTGCAATCGCCGCTCAGGAACTTTCGTCGTCAAAAATGATGTCGACACGCGAGGCCGCGAATGCGCTGGCGTCGAGATCGATCGGGCGCCCATCCGCGTCGGCGTTGACGCTGCTCCAGGCGAGGATGGGGGCGGTGGGGGCGCCGCCAGATCCTGCGCCTCTTGCGACGTCGGCAGCCGGGCGGAGATGCGCGTCGCCTTGCGTGTGTATGCGACCGCGCTGGCGCTGGTGTGCGGGCTGCTGATCGCGAATGTCTGTGCGGGAGCGTTGAAACGGCGGCTCGCGCGCTGAGCGCGCGGCCTATCGAGGAGACACCGATGATCGCATTGGAGCGCGCATCCGAGCCCGAGCAGGCGCCGAATCCGCCGGCCGCATTCGAGGTCGAGCGGCTGACGACGGCCTATCGAGGCAGGCCGGCGCTTCACGACATCTCTTGCGCGATTCCGGATCGGCGGGTCACTGCGATCATAGGTCCGTCCGGCTGCGGCAAGTCGACCTTGGTCCGGGCGCTCAATCGCACGCTGGAGCTCACGTCCGGCGCGACCCGCGTCTCCGGCTCGGTGAGCTTCGGCGGCCTCGACCTCTATGCGCCGGGCGTCGATCCGCGCGCGGCGCGGCGCAGCCTCGGCCTCATCCATCAGCAGCCGGTGGCGTTTCCAATGTCGATCCTCGAGAATGTCCTGTTCGGGGCGCTCTTCCACGGCCTCTGCAAGAAAGCCGATCGCGAATCCTACGCGCGCGTGTTTCTGGAACAGGTCAATCTTTGGGAAGAGGTGAAGGATCGTCTGCACGAGCGCGCGTCGCGACTTTCGGGAGGACAGCTGCAACGGCTCTGCCTGGTGCGCGCGCTCGCTAATAGGCCGCGCGCGATTCTGATGGACGAGCCATGCTCGGCGCTCGATCCGTTTTCCACCCGCCACATAGAGGAGCAGATTCTGGCGCTTCGCGAGTCCTATCCGATCGTCGTGGTCACGCATGACATCGGCCAGGCGCGGCGCATCAGCGATCATGTCTTGTTCATGATGGACGGACGCCTCGTCGAAGCGGGACCGAGCCGGCAAATATTCGAGAGGCCGCGGAGCCGGCTCGTCGGCGACTTCGTTTCTGGACGCTGCGGCTGACCGCGCGAGGCTGGCGGGACGCCGGCGCTCGACCGCCACGGCGGCTCGCGGCGTGCGGGCGCCGATATTTGCCGATGTCGCTCGGCCGACGCGGCATGGCGCCTGGACGGATGCGGGCGATCATGTTCTCGCCTCATCCACCAGATGCTCGATGAGCGTCTGGATCGATGGGCTGGCGCTGAACCAGCTCCTCGAGACGATCATGATTTCTTTTTCCAGCCGAACGCCTTTGATCGCGACCGAGGCGAGCAGTCCATCGGCAATTTCTTCGCGCACCGCCGCGGCGAGGACGATAGACACGCCGAGCCCCGCCCGGACAGCGCGCTTGACCCCTTCCGTGCTGCCATAGCCGGTTCGAACTTTCAAACTCTCCGCGAGCGGCCCGAGAGCGCGGCGCAACGCCGCGCCTGTTCCCGTGCCGCTCTCGCCGCCGAGCAGGGGCTCGCTCGTCAATTCCTCTGGACCGATCTCGCCGCGACGCGCCCACTCATGGCTCTTGGGCGCGACCAAGACCATGGGCTCTTTTCGCCATGCGCGGGCCGCGAAGGATGGACGATCGTCCCACCATTCCATGAGCGCGACATCGGCCTTTCCGGATTCCAGACGCTCGGCGACCGCGGGATTGGCGCCGATCCACGGCTCGATCGCGGCGCCATGGGCGGCGGCGAAGGAGGCGAGCGCTGGTTGCAGCAGATAGACGCCGACATTGCTCGCCGCCGCGACGCGCAGCGGTCGCGACGATCTCAGCGAACGACAATGCGACTCGATCTCCATCAAAGCGAGCGCCAAGGGCTCGAACGATCGTCCCTGCTCGGTGAGCGCCACATTGCCGCGGTCGCGCACCAGTATTCGAACAGCCAATTCCGCTTCGAGCTGATCGACATGCTCGACGACCGTCGAGGCCGACAGTCCGAGCTGACGCGCGGCGGCGCGAAAGCCACCGAGCTCGACGACCTTCAGCAAGGTCTGGACGTGATTCAAATTCAGCACATTCGTCACTTCTGCCGAAAATTCGCCAATTCGCGCGGCGCGCGGCCGGACAGCGCCGCGACGATGCTCTCCGCCGCCGAGCGTTCGATGGCGCGGCGCACCTCCGTGACGGCCGAACCTATATGGCTCGTCAGCACCGTCGGCGCATCGGGCGCGACGAGACGCGGGTCGACGCCGCTGGGGCGATCCGCTTGCGCCCAATCTTCGCATTGAAAGACATCCGCCGCATAGCCGGCGAGATGGCCGGAAGCGAGGGCCTCCGCCACAGCGGCCTCATCGACCAGTGAGCCGCGCGCCGGATTGATCAGAAGCGCGCCCGGCTTCATCCGCGCGATGGTCTCGCGATCGAGAATATATTTGGTCGCCGACGTCAGGGGCAGCGCCAGAACCACATAATCCGAAACTGCGATGATCTGCTCGAAAGGAGCGATCTCGGCCGCTTCGTCATGCGAGCGCGTGAGATCGGTCGCGAGAATTCGGCAATCGAATCCGGACAGGCGGCGTGCGATCGCCTGGCCGACGGCGCCATAGCCGATGATTCCGACGGTGGCGCCCGCGAGGCCGCGCCCATAGAACGTCGGGCGCCAGCCGTGGAACCCCTCCGCGCGAATCCGTCTGTCGGACGCGAGGACATTGCGTCCGAGCGCCAACATCAGCGCAATGGCGAGCTCGGCGGTCGGCGCCGTGAGGAGGTCGGGCACGATCGAGACCCATACCCCGGCCTCTTCCGCCGCGGCGATGTCGATATTGTCGTAGCCCTTCAGCGCCGCGGCGATGATTTTCAGCTTTGGACAGGCGGCGAGAAACGCCGCGTCTATCCGGTCGGTCATGAACGCCATCACCGCTTCCGCCTGCGACGCGCGGGCGAGCAGCTCGTCGCGCGGCCATGGTTCCTCCGACGGATTGATCACGACCGTTCCCACCGTCGCGAGACGCTCCGCGGTTTCGGCGAAAATGCGATTTGTGACGACGATCGACGGCTTTTCGGTCATTCTTCTCGTTCTTTCATTCCAGTCTCTCGCGCAGCAGCGCGCCGACGCCGTCGACGATTGTCACGCAGACGAAGATGCAGATGATGATGGCCGAGACCTGCGCGTAATCGAGGATGCGCAGCGACGAGATCAGCTCGAAGCCGATGCCGCCCGCGCCCACCGCGCCGAGCACGGTGGAGGCCCGGAAATTATATTCCCAACGATAGATGGCGGTGTCGGCGAGCTGCGGCAGAATTTGCGGCAGCAGCGCGCGCCAGATGATCTGAAACGGCGTCGCGCCGGCGGCGCGCGCGACTTCCAGCGGCTTGGGGTCGGCGTGCTCTATGCTCTCGGCGAAAAATTTCGCCACCATGCCGGCCGAATGCAGGCCGAGCGCGAGCACGCCCGGCAGCGATCCGAATCCGACGAAGGCGACGAAGAGAATGCCCATGATCAGCTCGGGAATCGAGCGCAGCAGATTCAGCAGCAGGCGCGCCATGCGATAATGGATCATGCTCGGCGTCGTCGTCCGCGCCGCCAGCAGGGACAGAGGCGCCGCGAGCGCGACGGCCAATGCAGTGCCGGAGATCGACATTGTGAAAGTGTCGAGCAGAGGCCGCGCCCATTGCGCGGCGCGCCGAAAATCGGGCGGAAACATTTCGCGCGAGATCTGCACGATCGCGGGCCAGGCGTCGGCGAAACGTTCCGGGTCGAGCACGCCGGTCGCCCACATCGAGGCCAGCACGACGAGCGCGAGCGCGGCGACGAGGAACATGCGTTTCGCCCGCGATCTGTCGTCGCGGACGATCATGGCGTCATGTGCGATCATGGCGTCGTGGGCTACGCTGGCGCTCATCCCTTGATCTTGGTCAGGTCGAGAGACAGCACTTTGGCGGTCTCGCGCAGGATGTCGTACGCAGAGTCGCCGGTGGGAACAAACCCGTCCGCGCGGAATGTTTTCAGGATCTCGGGGTCTTTGAGATCGAGAAAGGCCTTTTTGATCGCCGCTTTCAGATTGGAGTCGAGGTCGCCCTGCATCACCATCGGATAGTTGGGAATGGGATCGCTCTCGGCGAGAACCTTGATCTTGGCGCCGTCGACGGAGCCCTTGGCGACCAGCGAGTCGAAAATCGCCTTGCTCAGGCCGCCCGCCTGAACCTGTCCGCCCTGCACGGCGCGCGCCACAGCGTCATGAGCGCCGAGATGCACGAATTTATAGTCTGCGCCGGCGGCCAGCCCGTGACGCGCGAGATAGGCGCGCGGAATGAGATGGCTCGAGGTCGAGGCGTCGTCGCCGAAACCGAAGGTCTTGCCCTTGACGTCGTCGATCGTTTTCACCGGACCGTCGGCGAGCGCGACGATCACGCTGCGATAGGTCGGCGAACCCTTGCTGAGACCCACCGCAAAAGGCTCGATCGCCGGCGCCTTCGACTTGGCGAGCACATAGGAGAGGGGGCCGAAATAGGCCACTTCGATGCGATTGAACCGCATCGCCTCGATCATGGACGAATAATCGGTCGTGACGATGATTTCGACCGGCTTGCCCAACGCCTGCTCGAGATAGGCCTTGAAGGGTTGAGCGTTCTGGATGATGGCCGCGGCGTTCTCGTCCGGAAGAAGCGCGACGCGCAGAGATTTCGCCTTGACGGCATGGGCGGGCGTCGCGGCCGCGCCGACGAGGGCGAAGCCGGCGGCGGCGGAGAGAAAGCGTCTGCGATCCATTATCCAACTCCCTTGCATTCTGGCGAATCTATTCCGCGGCGAGCGCGCCGGCCGGACTCGCGACTCCGTAAATTTCATCGACCGCGTGATCGTCGAGCGCTGCGGGGGGGCCGTCGAAAACGATGCGGCCATGCTGGACGCCGACGATCCGATCGGCGAAGCGGCGCGCGAACTCGACCTGATGCAGGCTGACGACGGCGGTCAGTCCATCGTCGCGGCAAATGCGGCGCAGATCGCTCAGCATTCGCTCCGCCGAGGCGGGATCGAGGCTTGCTATGGGCTCGTCGGCGAGAATGATCGAGGGCCGTTGCGCCATGGCTCGGGCGATCCCGACACGCTGCTGCTCGCCGCCGGAGAGCCCGTCGGCGCGGTCGAGCGCGCGCGGCGCCAAGCCGACCTGGTCCAGCGCGGCGAGAGCCAGAAGGCGGTCTCTGCGGCTCGGCGGCAAGATGGTTTGCAGCCAACTCCATGCGCCCAGCCGGCCGAGCAGCACATTGTCGAGAACCGTCAAACGTCCGATCAGATGATGCTGCTGGAAAATCGTCGCCGTCGAAAGGCGATGCGCGCGCATGGCGATCGGCTGGTCCAAGGAGCCGATCCCTTTGCGGACGACTTCTCCCTCCGATGGCGGAACGAGGCCGTTGAGCAGGCGCAGGATGGATGATTTTCCAGCGCCGGACGGGCCGAGCAGGACCGTGATTTGTCCTTCGGCGAACTGGAGGTCGGTCGGGCGCAGCGCCATTCGTCCGCCGGGGTAGGTGACCGAAGCCTGCCGAAGGCCGAGCAAGTGCGCCACTCCAATCAATGTCTCGAAACCTCGGTTGTTCGGTATTTTCGAACAAACTGGCTTCATGTTTGGAGATAGCGAATAGACTTGACGGATTCGTGACGATCGCTTCCCGCGCCTTTCGCGAAGGTCTCCGATATAGGCGGAGGGGCGCCGTCATTTGTGCGCCAGCGCTGGACGAACGGCGAGGCCACGGTCGAGCGGCGCTACGACTACCTCGCGCCTGACCCTTCGCGCGACGAGGTCGCTATGATCGGCTGCCATCGCGGATGCAGTTTGCGCGGCGCCTGCAAGAGATCGTTTTACGCTGCTGAGAATGAAACCGAACACATGTTACGCGCAACGCCAGCAATTCGAGTTGGAAGCGCAATATGCTCGACCGGCGCGTTCCGGCTGTTCGCTTCTCGGCGATACGGCAGTCGAGAGTGCGCGCATCGATCCGAATTTTTGGATCATGGCGACGGGATATGGGCAGACGGCCATTCATCGTCCGTCGAGCGCTGCCGGAGGCGGTTGCGGTGGCCCTTCGCTCGGCGGCCGGGTTTCAGACCGCGGCATTGCACGCCCGATCGGCTTCGGCGGCGCGACGCGGCGTCAGGACAGGGGCGATCGTCTCGAGCTCATGGCCCTCATGCTCGAAGGCGAGACGCTTCAGCGGCGCGCGATAGAGCGATCTCAGATTTTGCTCGGATAGAATATCGCGCGCCAAGCCGCAGAGATAGTCTCCGGCGCCGCGCATCAGCAGCGCCTCGTCGGCCACCGCCAGCGCGTGATGGGGGTGATGCGTGGTCATCACAATCGTCAATCCGTCGTCGCGCGCGAGCGAAGAGATGCGCTCGAGAACGAGAGCCTGGTTCTCGAGGTCGAGCGCCGAAGTCGGTTCGTCCAAAATGAGAATGTCGGCTTCCGCCACGAGCGCCCGCGCGAAGATCACGAGCTGGCGCTGGCCTCCCGACAACTCGTGAAACGGCCGTGCGGCGTGATTGGCCATTCCGAAGCGATCGAGCGCGGCCAGGGCGGCCTCTTCGTCGGCGCGCGAGGGTTGCGAGAACAGTCCGATCTTTCGCGCGCGGCCCATCAGCGCCATGTCGAGCGCAGTATAATCGAAGCCCATCTCGAACAGCTGCGGGACAAAGGCGACCCGCCCGCTCACCACCAGGCCGCCTTCGCAGGGCTTCAGAGCTCCGACGAGCAGATGCAGCAAGGTCGTCTTGCCGCGCCCGTTGGGGCCGAGCAGCGCGAAGACGCTCCCGCGCGCGATCCTCACCTCGCAGTGGCGCAGCACCCAGAGGTTCGGCCGATAGAAGTAGCCGGCATCGAACATCGAGACCGCCGCTTCTGAAATTTTGGCCATGCGGCTCCCTCCGATACGAGAAGTAATATGGTTATATTGATTGCACGTCAAAGGACAGCCTCTTTCTCGCGAGAATGGCAGGCTCTCGCCGAGGGTGGCGGCGCCTGCCGGCAACCTCTGGTTATATTGTTGTTATAGCGTGCATATTTTTCAGATCCCGCTCAACTTCTAGGCAAATTGGAACGGCGCCGGAGGGGCTCTGCCTTCAATTGCGCATTCGTGACGCCGTGCGTGCAACAAATATACGCTATGTAATACAACACCATATTGATAAGTTTTTCCAGATCGGCAATGGGTTTCCCCATCGGCGCGCCGACCAGACAAGGAAATCAGGGATCATGTCTTATCGCCTTATGCGCAGCCCCGCTTCCTCTCGGGACTCGAAGAAGAGTCTCACGGGAGTGTCTTTTTCCGCTCTCGTCTTGTCGACGGGGCTCGCGATCGCGGAGACGCCCACGCGCCTGCCCGATATCGATGTGACGGCCCAGAACGCCAGTGGGACGCGATCTGCGCCTCGCGCCGAGGCCAAGGGCGTGCAACCGATCGACACGCCCGCCACGACGACGCGTTTCGATTCCCCCGCGATCACCGCCATCGGCGGCGCCGGCCAGACCAATCTCTATCGCTCGATCGACCAGCAACCGTCGATCCATGTGGAATCCGCAGCGGCTTTCGGAATCGGCGAGAGCGAGACCAACATCAATTCCCGCGGCAAGTTCAGCCGCCATTTCGGCCGCACGGTGGAAGGATTGGCGATCACCAGCCGCGACGCCGCCAATGATATTCTCGATCTCGAGGATGTCGACCACATCGACGTCTATCGCGGCGCCGTGCCGACCGACAAAGCGGTCGGCTTCTTCAACACCTCCGGCAGCATGGATATCGTCATCCGCCGACCTTCGGACCTGCCGGAATTTCAGGTCAATCAGACCGTCGGAAACTACAGCCTGCTGCGCACCTATGCGCGCGCCGACACGGGTCTTCTTCCCGGCGGCGCCAAGGCGTTCGCTTCCGGCTCCTGGACGACCGTGAACAAATGGCGGGGCAGCGGCGAAACCGAGCGCGGCAATTTCGAGCTCGGAGCGACCGTGCCGCTCGGCGACATCGGCAAGGCCGAGATCTTCTACATCCACAAGGATCTCGATCAGGATCGATATCGGCCGCTCAATTACGCGCAGGCGATGGACCTGCGCAACAATTACAGGCTCGACTATAATGGGCGCCTCAGCGGAAACGCGCGCGCGGATTATCAATATTACAATTACAACACCCAGCGATTGATCGACAATCGCCTCTTCGGCAACTTCGTCTTCGATGTCGGCAATAAGGCGCATTTCACGCTGAAACCATTCTATTCGGTGGAGAGCGGCTATGGACTCAGCGGTTCGGCGAGCGCCTTGTCGAAGCTCGGCGGAAACGCCGGCATCGTCAGGCAATATCGCGACTCCACGATCTTCGGGACCGTCGCGGAATATGACGACAAATTCGGCGATATCGCCTGGAAGCTCGGCTATTGGTTCTATGAGCGCGACGCCAAGGCCATGCCGATCAGCGCGGCGAAGGGCTATAGCCTGAACGCGGCGGGTCAAATGCAATTCGCCGGATGGACCGCGCTCGGCAAATTCGCCGATGGCGTCAACACCGTCTTCAACTCGCCCTATGCGACGGTCGAGACGCATGTCGGCGACGCGACGATCACTGCCGGCCTGCGCTACTTGAATTATTATTACGGCAGCGCGCTTTTCTATAATACGGCCGGCCTGCCGGACACGGACTATGTCAGCATCTTCGGCTCCGCGACGCCCGACCCATACGCGTCGACGTCGTCGCGAACGTTCACCGGATGGCTCCCCAATTTCGGCGTGTTGCTTCCCTTGTCGAAAGAAGTGTCCGCGAGCCTGTCCTATGGACGCAATTACGCGCGGCCGGAATTCGGTTCGCAGACCTTTCTCAACAACGAAGCGAAATTCGTCGCGGCGGGCGTGACGATGGATCGTCTCGCGCAGAGGCTGAACATCGAGACCTCCGACAATATCGACGTCGGCCTGCGCTACAAGGACGACGCGCTCACGCTCGACGGGACGCTGTATTACGCGCATTTCCAGAACCGTCAGGTGCAGGCCGTCGATCCCACCGTCGGGCTCGCCTATAATATGAACGCCGCGCAGGCGACGAGCTATGGAGCCGAGGTCTCGGGCGATTGGCGGATCACGCCGGAGATCGACGTCTTCGCATCGGCGTCGTACAACCGTTTCGTCTTCGACGACGACATCCAGACCGCGACCAATGTCACGCTGCGATCGAAAGGCAAGCAGGTCCAGGATGCGCCCATGTTCCAGGGCAATCTCGGAGCGAATGCACGGCTGTTCGGCTTCAATATCACGCCGGTGATGCATATTCTCGGCCAGCGCTATGCCGACGTCCTGCATACGCAGTCCATTCCCGGCTACAGCGTCGTCGATCTGACGATCGCCTATCCGCTGAAGGATCTCCCCTATGTGAAGGACGCGTCCTTGTCGCTCAACATCCAGAATTTGTTCAACACGAAATATATCGGCGTGATCAGCTATAGCGACACCACGATCGACGGCAGCAGCGCGGCGACCTTCTATCAGGGCGCGCCGTTCAGCGTCGCTCTCACTCTCTCCGCCAAAATGTGACGAAGCGAGCGGGACGATGATGTCTTCGACGCCTAGGAACCGCTGCGTGGCGCGCAGCTTCGCAGCGGCTCACTGGATCGCATCGGCACTCTTCGGGTCGATCGTTCACGCCGCTGAGCGATCGGTCGTGGATGCGAGCGGAATCGAACGCCATGTTCCACAAATAGTGACGAAGACCGCGATCCTCGGCGGCGTTCCGGTCGTCAATTCCTACGTATTCCTCGCAGGCGATCGCGACACCATCATCACCGGCCTGCCGGCTTTCGCGACGACGCCGCGATGGCGCTTTCAGACGCGTCTCGCGCCACGCCTCGCGAAGCTGCCGACCATGCAGGACCCTGCCGGCAGAGCCAATATCGAAGCTCTGCTCGGCGCCCGGCCGGATGTCGTTCTCGTCTCGGGCGCCGCCGCCGAGGAGTCGGCGGAGCAATTGGAGCGATTGGGCTTGACGCCCTTCCGCCTGACGCGCTTCGGCGCGGATGGAGATCGCGACGCGGTCGATCGCCGCATCATCGCGGCGGTCGGCAAGCTGTATGGCCGAGAGCGCGCGGCCGACGCCTATGATCGATTATTCGACGAGACGCACGCCCGTCTGCGCAGGGGGCTGACCGGCCTCTCCGACGCCGAACGGCCCAAGGTTCTCTATTTCGAATACGGCCTGATGCGTCAGCAGCATTACGTGCCGGATTGGTGGATCGCTCATGCGGGAGGGGTGAGCGTCACCGCGCGCGATCGGCATACGGAGTTGATGGCGCTCTCCGTCGAGCAGGTGATCGCCTGGGACCCGGACATCATCATCGTCAATTCACGTCGCGAGATCGACGAGGTCCGCAAGGACCGCCGGCTCGCCGACCTCACCGCCGTGCGCGCCAATCGCATCCATGCCATTCCCTGGGGCGTCTGTGGTTGGGGCTATCACACGGTCGAACATCCGCTGACCCTGTTATGGGCCGCGAAGCTGCTGCACCCGGATCGCTTTCGCGACATCGATCTCGCGGGCGAGCTGAAGCGCTTCTACTCGGGGTTCTTTTCCTACACGCTCGACGACGAGGAGGCGGCCGACATATTGGCGGGCGCTCCGGATCGTTGACAAGCAAGAGAAGCTTACGCCATGGAATTCGGATTGGCCGGCTGCGATGCCGGACTTGCGGCTCCCGACGCCGCGGCATTGCCGGCGCTGATCGCCGAGGCCGAAGCGCTCGGAATAAAGAGCGTCTGGTTCAACGAGGAGCATTTTCAGCGGCTCCTTCACACATCGGGAGGCCGTATCTGTCCGTCCCCAGTCATCATGGCGGCGGCGGTCGCGCAAGCGACGACGACGATCCGTATCGGCTTCTCGGCGCTGCTGCTGCCTCTGCATCATCCATTGCGACTGGCGGAAGAAATCGCGACGCTCGATGTGATCTCGCACGGACGCATCGACTTCGGCGTCGCCAGAGGCGCCAATCCGCGCTACTGCGACGCCTATGAGGTTTCGGTCGACGAAACCAGAGCGCGCTTCGACGACAATCTCGGCAAGATCCTGTCCTATTGGCAGGAGGAGGAATCGACGCTCGGCGGCGGCCGATACAATGTGCTGCCGAAGCCCGCGCAATCGCCCCATCCGCCGATCTATGTCGCGACCTACACGCCAGAGACTGGGGCCGCAGTGGCGCGCGACGGACATCGCATCATCCAGAGCGGCATTCAGGCCGATTGGCATCTCGAGCTCATGCTCGACGCCTATCGCGCGGCCGGAGGACGCGTGGAAGACGTGCCCCTCGGCCGCTTTTTCCACGTGGCTGAGACCGATGAGCAAGCGAGATACGAAGCCGAGCGCGCGGTGCGAGATTTGTCGGAGCGGCTGACGGCGATCGGCATAGCGCAGCGCGCCAGAACCGTGCGCGAGGCGGATATCGAGCCGGAAGCGCTCTACGAGCAGCTGGCCGTCATCGGCGGCGTCGACACCTGCATCCGCAAGCTCGAGAGGCTGCGGGAAAGATATGGCATCCGCCGCATCAACATGCAGTCGTCCTTCTTCGGCTTCATGCCGCTGGAGACGACGATGAAATCGCTTCGGCTGCTCTCGCGCGACGTGATGCCGGCTCTTTGAGCATCGAGGCGGAGAAACCAATTCATTCGCCGTCGCCCCATCCTCGCAGATGTGTTCGCCACAAGAGATAGCCGAAGATCGGCGCGCCGATCAGCGCCGTCAGCAGACCGAGCGGGATTTCTTGGGTTGTCGCCGTTCGGGCGATCGTGTCGACGGCCAAGAGGTAGAGCCCGCCGAGCAGCGCCGATGCCGGCAGCAGCAGGCGATGGTCGGGGCCGACCAACATGCGTCCGAAATGCGGGATGATGAGGCCGACCCAGCCGATGCCGCCGCTGACCGCGACCTGAGCGGCGACGATCAGCGCGCCCATCATCAGCACCAGCCATCGGCATTTCTTCACGTCGCCCCCCAAGGCGGACGCGTCCGTCTCATTGAGCGAGAGAATATTGAGCCGCCAACGCATCGCCAAGAGCGTTGCGCTGGCGAGGACGGTCGGAATGGCGAGCGCCATCAGCTTTTGAGGATTGGCCGTCGCGAAGCTGCCGAGCAGCCAGTAGACGATGCTCGGCAGCTTCGTCAGCGGATCGGACGTGTATTCGAGCACGCCGACCAGCGCCGTGAAGAAGGAGCCGACGACGACGCCCGCGAGAATGATCGAAAGGTTCGCTCTCGGCGTTGCGCGACACAGGACGAAGATGACGATGAGGGCGACCAGCCCGAATCCGAAGGCCGAGCCGATGATCCCTACGACCGACGCCGAGAGCGTGATCGCGAGCGCGCCGCCGAAGGACGCCGCCGAGGATATTCCAAGGATCTGCGGACCAACGAGAGGATTGCGAAACAATCCCTGAAATGCGGCGCCGCAGATCGCGAGCCCGGCCCCGGCGATGATCGCCATCGCCACGCGCGGCAAGCGGACGACATTGACGACTGTCGCCTCGGTGTGGGTCCATGTCTCGGAGATCGGCAGCAGGTCGCTGGCGAGAATGCCGCACACGGTCGAGACCGAAATAGAAAAGCGGCCGACACAGATGGCGAAGAGCGCAAATAGCGCGAGAACGACCGTAAGGCCCAAAATACAGGCCGAAGCGCGCGGTCGGGCGGGGCTTGCGAGAGGGTCCCGCGCCGAGTGGGAGAGCTCTCGAATCGTCATCGGAGTTTCAGAGGCCGGATGTCGGCCGAGCGCTTCCGAGCTTCACGCGCGTCTGGCGCTCCGAGAACCGACCACGAAACTGAACGCACATCATCCTCCGGAACTCGAGCCGATCAGGCCCGCAGCATGCCTCATAGTATCGTTGATATGTAATTTGTATACATATTGTTTTGCTCGGCGCCATCTTTGAAGCGCAGACCTTCGTCGACCGCGAGGGGTCCAAATCGGGCTTGGGGGTCGCGAGCGTCGAATCGGCGTTCAACCGGGCCTACGTGTTGTGCGGCTTCTACGACGCCGTACCACGCTCGAACACCAGATCCCGCAGCTCGGAGCGCGCGACGTAGAGCAGTTGCCGTTCCGCTCATAGATGTCCTCGAGCTCGACCACGTCGGCGATTCGGGACTGAAGGGGAAAGATTTGGTCACCGGACTGAACTCGAGGCCCTTGGCGAGGTGCATCACGCCGATCGAGCGCCCACGCGGATCGTCGCCGCGCTCTGACAACTCCATCGCCCTCGTAACCGGCCGCGCAACGCCGCTCGCGCTCGCGCGAGCTGTGAACTTGGCCATTGTCGGCCCCTCGGCGAAACTAATCGGAAGCTCCTGAAACGGCGTCAGTAACTGATGGCGGCGAGGAGCCTGCTCAAGTGCAGATCGGTCCGGATTCCGTGGGCGACCTTTTTCTCTGAGTCAGTCCGCTGAGGTCGTTCGGAGCCACTTCGGCGCAAATTTACACCCCAGCTAAGGAAATTAGAACGCGACTTCAATAACGTGTCGATTTCTGGCCCGGGGCGGGAGGATACTGCTCCCGGGCGCCAGAAGGCGCAAGTCACTGGTTTCGCATCACGTCCGGCGGCAGTGGCCGAGTGGTGTCATGCGATTTTGTAGCACTCTGGCGCCGCGACGCAATCCATGATCCGCCGCGGCTGTCTTTGAGACGGTGCGTGGTCGGTCGGCTCGGCCGCCATGCGATTGATCGGTCGAAGAGGTGGCGGTCGTGAGCGAAAGACCGGCTCGATGCGGATCGAGCCGGCGAGCCTCGTCACCGTGCAACAGGAGTGGGCGCGGCGGGATCGATGAGGCCGGCGTCGCGCAGCCGGCGCCAGAACTCCGCCGGAATGACTTCATCCAAGGCGGCGCGATCCTCGGCAATTCGGCTCGGACGGCTCGCGCCGGGAATTGCCGCTGCGACCGCCGGATGGGCGAGCGAGAATTGCAGCCCGGCCGCCTTCATGCCGACTCCGTGCTCGTCGGCGATCGCCTTGAAACGCGCGACCTTGTCGAGAATGGCAGGCGTCGCCGGCGCATATTCGAAATTGGGTCCGCCCACCAGCGCGCCCGAGCTATAGGGGCCGCCGACGACGATGCGCAGACCGCGTTCCGCCGCCATTGGCATCACGCGCTGAAGCGCTTTTTCATGGTCGAGCAGCGTATAGCGGCCGGCCAGCAGAAATATGTCGGGACGCGGCTCGTCGAGCTCCATCACGATCTCGATCGGCTCGACGCGGTTGACGCCGAGGCCCCATCCCGCGATCACGCCCTCCTCGCGCAGACGGTCGAGCGCGCGAAACGCTCCGCGGCGCGCGCTCTCGAACATCGCCAGCCATTCGTCGCCATAGAAGTCCTGCGCCACATCATGGACGAAGACGAATTCGACATGATCGGTCCTCAGGCGCTTCAGACTGTCTTCCAGCGAGCGCAGCGTCGCGCTCTCCGAATAATCATTGACGATGCGGTTCGGACGGCCATGCGCGAAGACGCCGCTTTTCTCGCCGAGATCGCGGGCGCCGACGTCCTCGACTTCGTCGAGAATGACTCGGCCCACCTTGGTGCTGATGACATAATCCTCGCGCGGCTTCCCCGCCAAGGCTTCGCCCAAGCGAAGCTCCGCGAGCCCGGCGCCATAGAAGGGCGCGGTGTCGAAATAGCGGACGCCGTCGTTCCAGGCGGCTTCTACCGTCGCGAGCGCTTCCTCCTCGGGAATGTCGCGGAACATATTGCCGAGCGGGGCGGCGCCGAAGCCGAGCTTGCTCGGTAGAATCTTCTTTATGCTCATCGTTTCCATCCTTTGTGCTCGTCTGGCGGCGGCTCTTGCCGCCTGCCGCCGGATCCAGGTCGATCAGAACTCCTGCGCGGTCGGGCGCAGCACGATTTCATTGATGTCCACCTCGGCGGGCTGCTCGATCGCGAAAGCGATGGCGCGCGCGACGGAAGCGGCCGGAATGGCGATCTTGTAGAAGTCGATCACTCTCTCGCGGGCGCCGCTCGTCGTCGAATATTTGAGGTCGCTGTCGACGGCGCCCGGCTCGATCGATGTCACGCGGATCTTTTCGCCTATCTCCTGCCGGAGCCCTTCGGAGATCGCGCGTACGGCGAATTTGGTGCCGGAGTAGACCGTGCCGCCGGGCGCGAACACCTTCGTGCCCGCGACGGAGCTGATGTTGATGATATGGCCGCTGTCCTGCGCGACGAAGATCGGCAGAGCGGCGGCGATTCCATAGAGCACGCCCTTCAGATTGACGTCGATCATCGCGTCCCATTCGTCGGTGTTCACCTCGATCATGGGACGAATCGGCATCAGCCCGGCATTGTTGACGATGACGTCGAGGCGGCCGAAATCGGCGACCACTGCATCGACGACCGCCTTGACCTGATGCTTGTCGGTCACGTCCAGCGGATAGGCGCGCGCCTCCCCGCCTGCTTTCGTGATCTCGGCGACCACCGCGTCGAGCTTGTCCTTGCGTCGCGCCGCGACGGCGATGCGGGCGCCGCGCGCCGCGAGATGGCGCGCGGTCTCGGCTCCGAGTCCGACGCCGCCGCCGGTGATGAGCACGATCTTGCCTTCGATGCCTTCGCTCATGATGCAAATCCTCATGTGTCGCGCGTGTTCGGCTTGCGCCGGAGACGAGGCCGACGGTTCCGCCTTTTCGCGCCGTCGGAGATGATGATTGGGCGGTCAGCCCACTTGGACAGGGTCGAGCAGCAAGGCCGTCCGTTCGGCGAGATCATTGATCGCCGCGAGATAGGCGCGGAAATGGTGCGTCTCGCGATGCGCCGCAACCGCTTCGCTGTTCGTGTAGAGCTCATCGAGCACGAAGCGCGCGGGGTCGGTCTGGTCGCGCCAGAGATCGTAGCGCAGATTGCCCGCCTCGGCGCGGCTCGGCGCGATCATGCCGGTGAGCAGCGTTTCGAGCGCCTCTTTCTTGTCGGGTCTAGCGGTGAGCAGAGCGATGATTTTCACTGTCATTGCCGTCTGTCCTTCTGTCGCGAGGAGCGCGACGCGCATGCGCAGCGCCCCGCCGGTCATGCGCGTTCTCATTGCATTTGCTCAAGTCGGCGCGAGCGAGCGATCCAAGGCCGCGATGAGGGCTACGGCGATCGGATGATCGGAACGCGGGTTCTGTCCGGTGATGAGCTCGCGGTCGATGACGACATGCGGCGCGAAGTCGGCCAAGCCGACGGAAACCTCGCCGCCCGCCGTCGTCAGCGCGAAGGGCATGTCGAAATAGAGCTTCGCATGGAGGATTTGGTTCTCGGCGACCGTCTCCTCGCTCGCCGAGAAGACGGTCATCTTATAGCCGGCATATTGCCAGCCCTCTGCCCATTTCCTGGCGGTCTCGTTGGCGCCGGCGATCAGAGCCGCGCGGAATTCGCGAGCGTGCGGCATCGCCGCGACCACAGCGATCGGGCCGTGGCAGAGTAGGGCGGTGGGCTTGGCGCTTTCATGGAAATGGCGAAGGACCTCGCCCATATCGCGGTCCTGCATGAGGTCTGCGATCGGCGCGTGTCCGCCGGGAACGAAGACGCCGACATAATGGTCGAGACCTTCCGCGATGACCTCGCGCAGCTTGCGCGGCGCGTTCATCGCGGGATGCTCGGCGTAGAAGCTTTTCGCGCGCCGATGGGAGGCCTCGTCGCCATCGAAATGCGCGGCCGAGTCCGATGCTGCGTCGATATGCGGCTTGGTTCCGTCGGGCGTGGCGAGGACGATCTCATAGCCGGCGTCGATCAGCGCCATGGCGGGGACGACGGTTTCGTTGAGATATTGACCGGTCGCGCCCCAGCCGCCGCCCTGGATCTCGATCCACGCGGCGTTGGAGCCGATCACCAGCACTTTCCCTTTGGTCATTGCAGCCTCCGTTGGCTCGCGTCCCTTTGGACGCCGCCAACATGCGCCTGCGCCTATCATTCTGCATCTTTATTTCTTTTATTCTAGATATAGGTATGAGATTATAACTGATGCGCTATGATCTGAACCTGCTGCCCATCTTCGTCGCCCTGATGGAGGAGCGCAGCGTCACTCGCGCGGCGGAGCGGCTCGGCATGACCCAGCCGGCCATGTCCAATGCATTGGCGCGGCTGCGGGCGATGCTGCAAGATCAGCTCTTCATCCGTGGGCGTTACGGCGTGCAGCCGACTCCGATCGCGCTGGAGCTCGCTCCGGTGATCGCCGATGCGCTGACGAAGCTCGACGACGCCGTGCTGGGCCAACAGGATTTCGATCCGGCGAAGGCCGAGCGTCTCTTCACCATCGCGCCCAACAGCTATGTCGAATATGTGCTGGCCCCGGCGATCGTCGCGCGGCTCGGGCGGATCGCGCCGGGCGTCACCTTGCGTCTCACGCCTTATGGCGCGGACCTCGCGGAGACCGGGGTCGTTTCCGGCGCCACGGCGATGGTTCTCGGCCGTATCGTCGACCCGCCGGACAATCTCGTCGTGCAGCATCTGATGGAGGAGAGCCTGGCCTGCGTGGTGCGGGCGGACCACCCTGAAATCGGCGACAAGATCACGAGGAAGCAGTTCGAGGCGCTGCGCCACGTCAATGTGGTTCCACCCGGCCGCCTGCGCGTGGGGCTGTTTCAGGCGCTGGCGCGACAGGAGCTGCGGCGCGACGTCGCCATTTCGGTGACGAATTTCTTCGCCGTCGCGGAGATGGTGGCGGTCACCGATTATTGCGCGACCTTGCCGCGCCTGATCTGCCGCCGCCTCGCCGACGACCGACGGCTCAAGGTGCTGCCGGCGCCCGTCGATCTCGGAACCTTCCCGGTCGAGATGGCGTGGCACATGCGCTACCGCCACGACCCCGCCCATCGCTGGCTGCGGTCTCTGATCGCCGAGGTTGCGAGCGATATCGCAGGCGAGGTTTGAGCGCGCCGCGCGTCGATGTCGTAGGACGCCGCCGCTTTTGGTGATCGAGATCACATTTTCGGCGCGCTGTTTCAATTTCGACCCGTCTGATTGACCGAACCGGCTTCCATAGGCCGACTTTTACGTGCCCCTTCAATCGTTAGGCTATCGATCGAAGGCGTCGCATGCATTCCATCTCTTGTGATGTCGGCGATCATGAGACGAGGTACAGGGCCGCCAAAATATCGGGGGTCCCCTTGCGGGCGCGGGGAACTACCGCGCACGAGGTCGCACAGCTTCCCAATGCCGAGCGAAAAACGGCGACTGACAACAGGTCGAGCCGCCCCAACGCCTCCCGCCGCTTGCGCCGCAGGTCGTCCGCCTGATCGAGGATCGCCGCGATCCGCCGCTGCTCATCGAGGGGCGGGTATAGGACCTCGACACTTCTCACGAGATCAATATTGAGGTTTTTACCGTTGCTCCGGCCGCGAGCCTTTCGAACTCCCCATAGAGCGTTTCTGAGCCCAGCAGGTGATAAAAGTAGTGTGGGTCGAGGTTCTGTGTCTGACGTCCTAGGACTAACCACCCGTCGTGTCGTTACTTTCAACGGCGCGCCTATCGGGAGCGTCAAGGTTGCTCTGGGTCGTGCCGTGAAACTTGCCGGGCTCGATTCGGGAGTCACGGCTTATACGCTGTGGCACTCCGCGGCGTCTTGGCTCGTGGCGAAGGGACTGCCGACTCGCATAGTCGCGGATTTCGTCGGGACGGGCGAGCAAATGATCATCAATCATTACGGTCATCTCGCGCTCGACTATCAAGGCGAGGCGGCGTTAGCGATCGGGCGCCATTGAGCGTTTCGGTGGTCTATTCGGTGGACCATCAAGGCCACCAAATTCAATTTCGATCTTATCCATTTGATTTCATTGGTGGGCCGGGTAGGACTCGAACCTACAACCAGACCGTTATGAGCGGCCGGCTCTAACCATTGAGCTACCGGCCCAGCCGCCGTTTCGGCCGGGATCACCGTTCCTATAGCGGATTCGCGCCGCGCCGCAACGTCCGATCGAAAATTGGGCGCCGGCGGATTTTCGCGCGACGAAATCCCTTGCGATGGGATAAGTTGCCGCGCCCGCCCGCCGGATGCGCCCAGCGCCGGAGCCGGGCCAGCGCATCGGAGCGGCGATGACCTATTGTTGTGGCATTCTCGTTCGCGGCGGCCTCGTCATGATCGGCGACACGCGCACCAATGCCGGGCTCGACAATATCTCCACCTTTCGCAAGCTCCATGTCTTCGAGCAGCCGGGCGAGCGCGTTATGATGCTCGCCACCGCGGGCAATCTCTCGGTCACTCAGGGCGCCGTCACTCTGCTCGCGGAAGGCCTCGAAAATCCCGAGACCCACGAGCTCGAGCGGCTCGTCGACGCGCGTGGCATGCTGCAGGCCGCGCAGCTGGTCGGCCGCGCCGTGCGGCGCTCTCACGCCATCGCCGGCGAGGGGGCCGAGGATTCCGGCGTCAGCTTCGACGTGTCGCTGCTGTTCGGCGGCCAGATCGGCTCCGGCCAGCTGCGCCTCTTCATGATCTATACCGCCGGCAATTTCATCGAATGCACGCAGGACACGCCCTATCTGCAGATCGGCGAGCACAAATACGGCAAGCCGATTCTCGACCGCGCGGTGAGCTTCGACACCGATGTGCTCGATGCGCTGAAGATCGGGCTCATCTCCATGGATTCGACGATCCGCTCCAATCTCTCCGTCGGTCTGCCCATCGATGTCGCATTGTTGCGCCGCGACGCGCTGCGCACCGAGGTCTCGACCCGCATCGACGGGTCCGATCCTTACTTTCGTGATTTGCGCGAGAGCTGGTCGCGGGCGCTCCGGGCCGCGCATATCGCTATTCCGACGCCGCCCTACGGCGCGGCGCGATGACGCGCGGCGCGGCTCGGCTCGCGCCGGCCGGCGAGGAGGCGATCGAAAAGGGCGCGCGCCTCTTGCGCGAGGGCGGCCTCGTCGCCTTTCCCACAGAGACCGTCTATGGGCTCGGGGCCGATGCGGCTTCGGCGGCGGCGGTCGCGAAAATCTATGCCGCCAAGGGCAGGCCGAGCTTCAATCCTCTCATCGCCCATGTCGCCGACGTCGACGCCGCGCGGCGGGAGGCGGAGCTGCCGGCGGCGGCGCTGCGGCTCGCCGAGGCCTTCTGGCCGGGGCCGCTGACGCTGGTGGCGCCGCGGGCGGCGGGCGGCTCGGTCTGCGAGGCGGCGAGGGCAGGCCTCGCCAGCGTCGCCTTGCGGGTTCCGTCCGCGCCGGTGGCGCGCGCGCTGATTCTGGCCGCCGGGCGGCCGATCGCCGCGCCTTCGGCCAATCGCTCCGGCCATGTCAGCCCGGTGACGGCGCGCCATGTGCTGGAGGATCTCGGCGAGCGCGTCGATCTCGTCATCGACGGCGGGCGCGCCGATAAGGGCGTCGAATCGACGATCGTCTCCGTGCTCGGCGAGCGGCCGCGGCTGCTGCGGCCCGGCGCGCTGACGAGGGAGGCGCTCGAGGAGATTTTGCGCGCGCCGCTCGAGGCGGGCGAGGGCGGCGCGGGGGAGGGCGGCGCGGCGGCGATCGTCGCGCCGGGCATGACCGCCTCGCATTATGCGCCGCGGGCGCGGCTGCGGCTGGAGGCGGACGAGCTGCGCCAGGGGGAGGCGGGACTGGACTTCGGCGGCTGTTTCGGCGCCCGCGAAGGGCGTGGGCCGATCCTGGATTTGTCGCCGGCGGCCGATCTCGAGGAGGCGGCGGCCAATCTCTTCCTCTATCTGCGCGAGCTGGACGCGCGCGGCGCGGCTTTGGTCGCAGTCGCGCCGATTCCGGCGCGCGGGCTCGGCGAAGCGATCAATGATCGGCTCCGCCGCGCCGCCGCGCCGAAATAGTCAGGCGGCGATTGCCGCGGCGCCGTCGCAGAGGCGGAAATCCGCGGTCGCCGGCTCCGGCAGGTGACGCCAGGGCGCGCATTCATAGCCGCGAGCGGCCAAGCCGTCGTCGCGGGCCGAGGTCATCTCGACGACGAGACGCGTGGTGTGATTGAGCACGGGCGGAATCGCCCAGGCGAAAGATTCGGCGCCGGCCGGGGTCTGCCGCATCAGCGCGCGGCGGGCTTCGTTGTTCTCCGGGCCCATGCGTCCGCGCCAGCCGGAGCGCGGGTCCTGCCAATCATTGGCGACGATGACCGGTCCGCGCAAAACTTCGGCGTCGCGCTCCGTCCTTTCGATCAGCGCGATCTCATGCGGCCTCGTCCCGGTGAGGGTGAACAGCGCCGGCCGCGCCAGCGGCTCGCGCGAGAGCAGCGTGACCGCCTCCTCGAAGGTCGCGCAAGTCTCGAAAGCGTAGCGCAGCAGATGATCGGGCGGCCAGCCGGTCTCGTTTTTCAGCGCATTGGTCAGATTGAGCGCGAAATCATAAGGAAAGCCGGCGGCGCCGTCGACGCGGCGGCGCATCGGCGCCTGATTGATGACCGCCGAGAAGCGGCCCGGAGCCATGGCCGTCAGCACGCCGACCGCGCCGGGCCAGGTCACATTGTAGAAGCCGCCAGCCGGTCCCGCGGCCCAGGCGATCTCGACGCCACGGCCGAGGCCGCGAAAGGGCCAGTCGAGCGAGCGACGGATCGTCGGCGCGCCGAACGGATCGACGAAGGCCTGTGTGGTGCAGGCGAAGAGATAGGACATGTTGAGCGTCGCCGCGCCGTGAAACCCCAAAATCTCGGCGATGCGCTCCAGATCCTCGAAATAGCGGGACGCCGATTTCCGCAGCCAGGCTCGCGCCAGACGGTCGACCGGCGCGAGGCAGACATGGCCCCAGCGTGGCATGGGCGCGAGGCAGGCGTCGCGCAGCGCCAAGGCGGCCGCGACGCGCGCCGCCGCATGGGCGATAGGCCCGCCTTCGCGCACATCGAGCAGGGGAATCTGCCGCATTCCGAATGTCCTCCGATGTCATCCAATCGAAACAATTCTCACATGCGACTGTCATAATATAGGGCGTCCTACGCATTTCGCCGTTGCGATGCGGCGCGGCGCTTCGCGTGGAGGGCGTGAGGCGTGCGAGGAGCGCAGCCGTCGGGGGCGAGCGCGTGACGTGAGGACGGGAGAATCGCGATCGCGAGATCGGGAAAATCGCGAAGCCCCGAGAAAAGTTCGGATTTTGGAAAAGCGCAGGCGGCGCGCCTCGCGCTGAGGCGAAGGCTGGCGCCTATCAGCCGAGCCTGGTCGCCACCAGCGGCGAATAGCGGCTCGAATTCGCATTCATCGACCGCGCGCCGGCGGATGCGTTCCAGAAGGTCTCGCGGGTCGACTGGCCGTCCACTGGGCTCCAGTCGATGATCAGCCGACAGGGCGGCTCCACGCGATAACGGCCGCGATTATTCGGGCGCGATGGGCCCGCCGCGCCAGCAGCCGGTCGTGACTTGACGTAACGGACGTCGCCTCTCGGGCCGAACCAGTAATAATAGTATTTGCCGTCCCAGACCTGCCACCACCCATAGAGCCAGGACAGGGCGGGATCGACAGGGCAGGCCGATTCCGAAAAATAGACGTCGATATCGATCCAGCCCAGCAGATTGGCGGGGCTGTAGGGTCCGGCTCCGGTCAGGCGCTTGATGACGTCGCAACCCATTTTCGGGCCGCCCTGGCCGCCCGCCGCGCGCAGCAGCTTCGCGCCGTCATAGCCGCAGCAGACATCGACGTGAAACGAGGCGTGCCGCAATATGTCGCCATATTGCGGACGATTGTCGGCGGTCGAGGGAATCCAGGCCTCGGGCCGTCCGGCGCCTGTCGCTATCCCTTGCAGATCGAAACCGCCGAGATAGGTCTTCGACCCCAATTGGGCGCCGTACCAGCCGGTGAATCCGTTGCAGCCGGTCATGATGCCGCCATGCGCCCAATTGTCGGCGAGCGCCTTTTGCGTCAGTCCGGTCATTTGCGTGTATTTCGAGGCGGTGGCCCCGTTCGAGGTGATGATTTGCCCTGCGGGCAAGGCCCGGTCTAAAATCTCACGCGCTTTGTCTCGAATATCAGACATCGTCTCGTCTCCTCCGACGGTCGCCGGAACGAGCATGAAAAAGGGGCGAGTGCGCGTCGTCTATTCATCGACGATTCACCGACGCCATACGAAAACTGCAAGGATCGAGCAAAGGCTATACGGCTCGGGCGTCGGCGACAAGCTCTCGTGAGCGACGCCGACTCGCTCGGATCGCGTGTTTGTGCTCTATGTTTCGCCCCTCGGATCGGAGATCGAGCGTTTTGCTCGTCCCGAGGACGGGGGCGGGGCCGTCGTCGGCCCTGTGACGTCGTCATTTTTCTGAGGCGGTCCAGAATGTCCCGTTCGAAAGTCGTCGAGGCGATCGAGGCGCTGCGAGCGCATGCCGAGCAGTTGCGCTTCTTGCGCGCGGTCGATCTCTTCGCCGCCGATCCCGATCGATTTGCGCGTTTCTCCGTCCCTCTGGACGATTTCCTCTTCGATTTCTCCAAGCACAGAATCACCGACGAGACGATCGCGCTCTCGATCGCGCTGGCCCGCGCCGCCGATCTCGAAGGCGCGCGCGCGGCGCTGTTCGCCGGCGCGTCGGTCAATCTCACCGAGCGCCGCCCCGCCGCCCATTGGGCGCTGCGCGATCTCTCGGAGCGGCCGCTGATCGTCGGCGGCGAGGATGTGCGCGGCGCCGTCGAGGCGGAGCGGGAGAAGGTCTACGCCTTCGCGCGCGCGGTGCGCTCGGGCGCGCTGCGCGGGGCGCGCGGCGAGCCATTCACCGATATCGTCAATATCGGCATCGGCGGCTCCGACCTCGGTCCCGCCATGGCCGCGCGCGCGCTCGCGCCTTTCGCGAAAGCGGGGCCGCGCGCGCATTTCGTCGCCAATCTCGACGGCGCCGACATTGGCGACACGCTCGCCGGCCTCGATCCGGCGCGCACCTTGTTCATCGTGTCGTCGAAGACTTTCACAACGCAGGAGACGATGGTCAACGCCGCGCGCGCGCGCGCCTTCATCGTCGCGGCGCTGGGCGAGGCGGCGGTGCCCGCGCATTTCGCCGCCGTATCGACGCGGCTCGACAAGGTCGCCGAATTCGGCGTCGATTCATCGCGCGTCTTCGGCTTCTGGGATTGGGTCGGCGGACGCTATTCGATCTGGTCGGCCATCGGACTCGCTCTCGTCATCGCCATCGGCCCGGAGAATTTCACCGAATTTCTGCGCGGCGGCTTCGATATGGACGAGCATTTCCGCAGCGCGCCGCTCGAGCGCAATATTCCGGTTCTGATGGGCCTCATCGGCGTGTTCCATCGCGACGTCGAGGGCAGGGCGGCGCAGGCCGTCATTCCCTATGACCAGCGCCTCGCGCGCTTTCCCGCCTATTTGCAGCAGCTCGACATGGAGTCGAACGGCAAATCGGTGACGCGCGACGGCGGCGTCGCCGAATTCGCGACGGGGCCGATCGTCTTCGGCGAGCCGGGAACCAATGGCCAGCACGCTTTCTTTCAATTGCTGCATCAGGGAACCGACGTCACGCCGATCGATTTCCTGATCGCGGCCGAGCCGACCGACGCCGACGCGCATCACCATGCGCTGCTCTTCGCCAATTGCCTCGCGCAGAGCGAAGCATTCATGCGCGGGCGCACGCTACAGGAAGCGAAGGCGCAGCTCGCGGCGCAAGGCCTCGACGCCGCGCGCGTCGAGGAGCTCGCGCCGCATAAGGTCTTCTCGGGAGATCGGCCGAGCAGCGTGCTGCTCTATTCGCGGCTCGATCCGCGCACGCTCGGTCGGCTCGTCGCGCTCTATGAGCACAAGGTCTTCGTGCAATCGGTGATCTGGGACATCAACCCCTTCGATCAATGGGGCGTGGAGCTCGGCAAGGAGCTCGCCAATCGCCTCGCGCCCATCGTCGAGAATGCGAATGCGCCGCTCGATGGGCTCGACGCCTCGACCGCGGGACTCATCGCCTGGCGGCGGGAGAAGGACGGGGCCTGAGCCGTGAGTCGGCTGCTGGCTCGCGTCTTCCCCGCGCCGCGCAATGCCGCGCTCTACGCCTCCGGCACTTCGCGCACGGCGCCGCGGGCGGCGCTCGTCGTCATCGCCGCATAGGCGCGCAGCGCCTTCGAGACCTTGCGCGCGCGAGCCGCAGGCTTCCAGGCGTCCTTGCCGCGCGCTTCCTCCGCCGCGCGGCGCTTCGCCAGCTCCTCGTCGGAAACGGCGAGGCGGATGGAGCGCGCGGGAATGTCGATCTCTATTCGATCGCCTTCCTTCACCAGGCCGATGAGGCCGCCCTCGGCCGCCTCCGGCGAGACATGGCCGATGGAGAGGCCCGATGTGCCGCCGGAAAAGCGGCCGTCGGTGATGAGCGCGCAGGCCTTGCCGAGGCCCTTCGATTTCAGATAGCTCGTCGGATAGAGCATTTCCTGCATGCCCGGACCGCCGCGCGGCCCCTCATAGCGGATCACCACCACGTCGCCGGCGACGATCTTGCCGGTGAGGATCGCGTCGACGGCGGCGTCCTGGCTCTCGAACAGGCGCGCCGGACCGGCGAATTTCAGAATGGAGGCGTCGACGCCCGCCGTCTTCACGATGCAGCCGTCGAGCGCCAGATTGCCGGTCAGCACGGCGAGGCCGCCGTCCTTGGAGAAAGCGTGGTCCGCGTCGCGCACGGCGCCCTTCTCGCGGTCGAGATCGAGCGCGTCGAAACGCCGGCTCTGGCTGAAAGCCACCTGCGTCGGCACGCCGCCGGGCGCGGCGCGATAGAAAGTCGCAACGCTCTCGCTATTGGAGACGCGCACGTCCCAGCGCGCCAGCGCTTCGCCGAGCGTCGTCGCATGGACGGTGGGCAATTCCGTATGCAGCAGGCCGGCGCGCGCGAGCTCGCCGAGAATGGCGTAGATGCCGCCGGCGCGATGCACATCCTCGAGATGAATATCCGGCACGCTGGGCGCGACCTTGCAGAGCACCGGCACGCGCCGCGACAGGCGGTCGATGTCGGCCATGGTGAAGGGGACCTCCGCCTCATAGGCCGCCGCGAGAATATGCAGCACCGTGTTGGTTGAGCCGCCCATGGCGATGTCGAGCGTCATCGCATTCTCGAAGGCTTCGAATTTCGCGATGGAGCGCGGCAGCGCGCTCGCGTCGTCCTGCTCGTACCAGCGGCGGGCGAGATCGACGATGAGATGACCGGCCTCGACGAAGAGGCGCTCGCGATCGGCGTGCGTCGCCAGCACAGTGCCATTGCCGGGCAGGGCGAGGCCGAGCGCCTCGGCGAGGCAGTTCATGGAATTGGCGGTGAACATGCCCGAGCAGGAGCCGCAGGTCGGGCAGGCCGAGCGCTCGATGACGTCGACATCGGCGTCGCTGATCTTGTCGTCGCCGGCGGCGACCATGGCGTCGACGAGATCGAGCGCATGGCTTTCGCCATGCAGCGTAGCCTTGCCGGCCTCCATCGGGCCGCCGGAGACGAAGATGGTGGGGATGTTCAGCCGCAGCGCGGCCATCAGCATGCCGGGCGTGATCTTGTCGCAATTGGAGATGCAGACGAGAGCGTCGGCGCAATGGGCGTTGACCATATACTCCACGCTGTCGGCGATGATCTCGCGCGAGGGCAGGGAATAGAGCATTCCGTCATGGCCCATGGCGATGCCGTCATCGACGGCGATCGTGTCGAACTCCTTGGCGACGCCGCCTGCCTTCTCGATCTCGCGCGCGACCAGCTGGCCCAGATCTTTCAGATGCACATGGCCGGGCACGAATTGCGTGAAGGAATTGGCGACGGCGATGATCGGCTTGCCGAAGTCGCCGTCCTTCATGCCGGTGGCGCGCCACAGGCCGCGCGCGCCCGCCATATTGCGTCCATGGGTGGTGGTGCGTGAGCGGAACGGCGGCATGGGCGGCTCTCTTCTCTTCTAGGGGCGTATCGCAGATGAACTATCCCAAGGAGCAGGCCCCGGCAACCCGCCGAGCAGGCCGGCCATGGCGGCCATGGCCTTTGCAACTTGAACTTCGGTCATGGAGGACTAGGCTGATCCTGCCGACGCGCGGAGGAGGCCGATGGCGCATGCATTGATCGTCGGCGCCGGCGTGGTCGGATTGGCGATCGCCCGCGCCCTCGCATCGAAAGGCCATGAGGTCATCGTCGTCGAGGCGGCCAATGTCGTCGGCGGCGGCGTTTCCTCCCGCAATAGCGGGGTGATCCATGCGGGGCTCTATTATCCCACCGGCAGCCTGCGTCACCGGCTCTGCGTCGACGGACGGCGCGCGCTCTATGCTTTCGCGGAGAGCCATGGCGTCGCACATCGGCGCCTCGGCAAGCTGATCGTCGCCACCGAGCCGGGCGAGGAGGCGAAGCTCGAAGCTCTGCTGGCGAATGGGATCGCCAATGGCGTCGACGGCCTCGTCGCTTTGGCCGGCGCCGAGGCGCGACGCCTCGAGCCGGCGCTCTCCTGCGCCGCCGCTGTGCTCAGCCCGCAGACCGGAATCATCGACGCGCATGGCCTCATGCTGGCGCTGCGCGGCGAGATCGAGGATCGCGGCGGCGCGGTCGCCCTAACGACTCCGGCGCTGGGAGCGGAGCGGGCCGGCGAGGGCTGGCGCGTTCGCTTCGGCGGCGCCGAGCCGGGTGCGGTCGACGTCGATTTTCTCGTCGTGGCGGCGGGCCTGCGCGCCCAGGCCTTCGTCGCCGCCATAGAAGGGCTCGAGCCCGGCTCGATCCCGCCGCTCATTCTCGCCAAGGGGAGCTATTTCGTCTATTCGGGAGGAGCGCCGTTCGGGCGTCTGATCTATCCCGCCCCGGTCGACGGCGGGCTGGGCGTGCATGTCACGCTGGACCTTGCCGGGCGCATGCGCTTCGGCCCGGATGTGGAATGGATCGACGAAGAGAATTATCTGGTCGCGGAGGAGCGCCGCGCCGCCTTCGCGGAGCGCATCCGCCGCTATTGGCCCGAGCTGCCCGCCGAAAGGCTCGGCCCGGATTATGCCGGAATAAGGCCCAAGCTGACCGGGCCGGGCGCGCCCGCGGCCGATTTTCGCGTTAGCGGTCCGGCGGATCACGGCCTGTCCGGGCTGGTCTGCCTGTTCGGCATAGAGAGCCCGGGCCTCACCGCCTCATTGTCGCTCGGCGATCTGGCCGCATCTCTGCTGGAATGAGCGCTCAGCGCTCGGCGCCGGCTCCTGGAGGAGACAGGCCTGCGCCAACGCCGGCTGGACGCGGTCCTGCTCGGCGGCGGTCATCTCCGGAAAGAGCGGCGGGATGAATAGACCGATCCTGCGCGATCTCGGAGCGCGGCATTGATTCGAGCAATCCCGGCTGCAAGCCCGCGAGCGACGACGCTGTCCCGAGTTTCCCGGATGAATTCGCCGTTTGGACTTGTCGCCTTTAAAAGCGCGCCGCTTGCGTTCATAAAAAATTAAGGTAGATTACTTGCGGATATTTTTGGGGTTGACGAGTATGTGGTTAGATTTTTGCGACTCGCGCGAGGTCGCCTGGTCGCGCAGATCGACGCGGAAGTCGACGCGTTTTTCATTGTATAATTTCGCCGCCGGCTTTGCCGCATTCGATATATTCGCTCTGGTCGCGGCCGGCTTCCTATGCGTCGGTCTGGCGGGCGCGACAGGCGGCGCCTCCGCGTGGTCGCCGCAGGAATGGCAAATCTGGGCGATCTTTTTCGCCGCCGCCCTGCATTACGGGTTGGCGCATATCTTCGAGGTCTATCGAACGCCCACGATATTGGATCGCCGACATGTGCTGCGGCGCGCGTCTCTGTCCATTTTGTGCACTTTCGCCTTGATGATCTGCATCGCCGCCGCGACGAAATCGGCGGAGAGCTATTCCCGCCTCTGGTTCTTTTCTTGGGCGGGGACCAGCACGATGCTCGCGATCGCGGCGCGCGCGATCGTCTTGAAGCGCATCCGGCAGTCGCTCGCGGAGAGCGCCTTCGTTCACCGCGCCTTGTCGATCGGCGTGTTCTGCGATCCGCTGCATCCGAGGGAGATCGAGAGCCAAACCCATAATGAGGAGTTCGTCGTCGGACATGCGAAATTCGACGATCTCGCCGAGCTCGCGGATTTGTCGGAACGCATCGTCCAGGACGAGATCGATCACGTCTATCTCGCAGCGCCATGGGACAAAATCCCGACCGTGCTCCGCAATCTCGATCTGCTGCGGCATTTGTCGACACGAGTGTTCGTTCTGCCCGCGGATCGGCGCGTTCTGGCGGATGTGGTCGATGTCGCGAAATTCGGCGACCGCATTTCCTTTTGCGGCATAGAGGAGCCGATCCATGGTTGGAGCCTCTGGTTCAAACGGCTCGAAGATATTGTGCTCGCGAGTTGCGCCCTGGTTCTTCTCGCGCCTTTGATGGCGTTGACCGCCATGGCGATCAAGATCGACTCGCCCGGCCCGATCTTCTTTCGTCAGCGACGCGTCGGTTTCAATGGACGCATATTCGCATTGTAGAAATTCCGCTCGATGTTCGTCGAGAAGACCGATCCGCACGCCTCGGTTCAAACGAGCCGCGCCGATCCGAGGGTCACGTGCATCGGGCGTCTGATCCGCCGCTCGAGCATCGACGAATTGCCCCAGCTGCTCAATGTGATCCTGGGCGATATGTCGATCGTCGGGCCGCGCCCGCATGCGCTGTCCACCAAGACCGACGGGCGAAGCCTCGACGAGCTCGTCGACTATTACGCCGTGCGCCACAGAGTGAAGCCGGGCATGACCGGCTGGGCGCAGGTCCAGGGCTTTCGCGGCGAGCTCGACACTCTGGACAAGCTGCGGAACCGGGTGGACTGCGATCTCTATTATATCGATAATTGGACGTTATTGTTGGATATCGGCATCATCTTTCGGACGATGATGATGGTGCTTCACGACTCTCGCGCCTATTGAGCCGAAGCGAAGCCGCGCGGGGATCGTCGGCCCGCGTTTTGCCGGCCATGCGGCGGCGCGGACCGAGGCGAAATCGGCCGCGCCGACGCCGCGACCCGCGTCGCGCCGTATCAAAATTCCCTGATCGGATCCTTTATGATCACGACGCCGACGGCCTTATCGGCGTCCATGCCGCTCGACAGGCGGTGCGGGCCGAGATGCTCCTTGCTGTCGGGATATCGATTCATCATCACCAGCTCGATCATCGGCGCGCTGCAATCATAAAGGCTGTCTTCGCCGCCATGCAGCATGACGCGCGCCGCCGACGGCAGCTTCTGCAAGTCTTCGATCAGCTCGCCGACTGTCTTGGGGCGCTCTCGGGTGAATGTCTTTTCCTCGGCCAAGGTCGATCTCCTCTGGCGCGTCTTCGGCCGTAGCCTACGCCTCTCGGCGGCTCATGCAAGAAACGGCGCGCGCGCTGCTCCGACGCAAATGGACGCCGAGTTCCGAGGCCGCGAAACACGCCGCATTTTATCGAGACCGCATTCGTTGCAGGAAATACGGGAGAAGTCGAGGCGCTTCGGGCCTCCTGTCGGGACGGGGCGCGGTTCCGACGGTTTGCCGCCGCGGCGGTGGCTCGCGCCGCGGCATTTTTCGCGGATAGCGCAGCGAGCCGGAACCTTCGCCGTTACGCGCCGACGGCGTCCTCGAAAAGCGTGTTGCGACGCCGCATATTGAAGCGTCGGCGCGCGACGATATCTGAGACGTCGGGCGTGTCGCAGCGTGCGTCCGATATCCACGAGGAGGCGATCGCATGGCGTCCGGCGACGAGATCAGTGAAGCGCGCGAAGCTGTCGGCGTGTTCGACAGGTCCGAGACGCTGCAGGAGGCGATCGACGAATTGCAGACTTCGGGCTTCGACCGGGCGGACATCAGCCTCATGGCCGGCGAGCAGACGGTGGAGCAAAAGCTCGGCCACGCCTATGAGAAGGCCGCGGATGTCGCGGACGCCGCCGGTGTTCCCCGAGGCGCCTATATATCGCCGGAATCGATCGGCGAGGCGCAAGGCGCTCTGGTCGGCGGCCTCGGCTATATCGGCGCCATCGGCGCCGCCGGGCTCATATTCGCGAGCGGAGGGACGATGGCGGCGGCGCTCGCTGCGGCTGCGATCGCGGGCGGCGGCGGCGGGCTCGTCGGAGCTCTATTCGCGAAGCTGATCGGCGAGCGTCACGCGCAACATCTTCAAGAGCAGCTGGATCACGGCGGGATTTTGCTGTGGGTGCGCACGCGCGACGAAGCGCATGAAAAGAGCGCTGTCGATATTCTCACAAAGCATTCGGGTCGCGACGTGCATGTGCATGGCGTGCCCGACGCGCCTATGTGAGGAGCGAGCGTCTTCGTGTCCTCGGCGGCGAAAGCAATATTCGCCGCCGAGCCGCATCGAAAAATCTGCGCGACGACGCGCAGCGCCGATATGTTCAGCTACACCCAGTCGTGCTTCCACAGGTCTCGCATTTCAGGCATGTCCCGTTGCGCACCAGGGTGAAGTTCGCGCATTCGGGGCAGGCCTCGCCGACATAGCCTTTCATCCGGGCCTCGGCGCGCTTTTCGGCGACGTTCTCCACCGGGCGCGTCGGCGTCGTCCAGCCGAGCTCCGACAAAGGCGGCTCCGCCTCTTCGGCGACGTTCTCGCGTAGCGCCGTCGCGCCGCCGCGCACCAGCATCAGCCGATCCGTCTTCGAGCGCAGCAGGCCCTTCGACACGACCGACGAGGCGCTCTCGGAGGCCTTGCCCTCTTGCTCGCCCTTGCCCAGCGCGTCATGGCCGAGATCCTCGGGCGACACATGGGCGAGATCGTTGCGGCCGAGATAGGAGACGGCGAGCTCGCGAAACACATAGTCGATGATCGAGGTCGCATATTTGATCGCGTCATTGCCCTGCACCGGGCCCGCCGGCTCGAAGCGCGTGAAGGTGAAGGCGTCGACATATTCCTCGAGCGGCACGCCATATTGCAGGCCGAGCGAGATGGCGATGGCGAAATTATTCATCAGGCTCCGGAAGGCCGCGCCCTCCTTGTGCATGTCGATGAAAATCTCGCCGAGGCGCCCGTCGGCATATTCGCCCGTGTGCAGATAGACCTTGTGGCCGCCGACCGTCGCCTTCTGAATATAGCTCTTGCGCCGGTTGGGCAGCTTCTCGCGCTCGCGCACCACTTGATGCACCACGCGCTCGACGATGCGCTCGGCGATCGCCGCCGCGCGCGCCGGCGCATTGGCGGAGAGGATCTCGTCGGCGACGTCCTCCGCCTCGTCGTCGGCGTCGGAGACGAGCTGGGAGGAGAGCGGCTGCGACAGCTTGGAGCCGTCGCGATAGAGCGCATTGGCCTTCAGCGCCAGCTTCCAGGAGAGGAGATAGGCGGCCTCGCAATCCTCGACCGTCGCGTCATTCGGCATGTTGATGGTCTTGGAGATCGCGCCCGAGATGAAGGGCTGCGCCGCCGCCATCATGCGAATGTGGCTCTCCACCGAGAGATAGCGCTTGCCGGTGCGCCCGCACGGATTGGCGCAGTCGAACACGGGATAATGCTCGGGCTTCAGATGCGGCGCGCCTTCGAGAGTCATGGCGCCGCAGATATGGATATTGGCCGCCTCTATGTCCTGCCGGGTGAAGCCGAGATGGGTGAGCAGATCGAAGCTCGCATCGTCCATCGCCGCCGCCGGAACCTTCAGCGCGCCGGTGAGGAAATCCGCGCCGAGCGTCCATTTGTTGAAGACGAATTTGATGTCGAAGGCGGAAGCGAGCGCCTTCTCGACCGTCGCGATCTTCTCGTCGGTGAAGCCGCGGGCGCGCAGCGACGTCGTGTTGATCGCCGGGGCGTTGGAGAGCGACGCGTGGCCGACGGCGTAGGCCTCGATCTCGGCGATCTCCGCTTCCCGATAGCCCAGAGCGCGCAGCGCTTCCGGCGCGGCGCGATTGACGATCTTCAGATAGCCGCCGCCGGCGAGCTTCTTGAATTTCACCAGAGCGAAATCCGGCTCTATGCCGGTGGTGTCGCAATCCATCACCAGGCCGATCGTGCCGGTCGGCGCGACGACGGAGACCTGCGCATTGCGAAAGCCATGCTCCTCGCCGAGCGCCAGCGCCTCGTCCCAGGCGCGAGCCGCGCGGGCGACGAGCGTGGAATCGGGGCAGGCGGCGTGGTCGAGCGGCACGGGGGCGATGGCGAGGCCTTCGTAGCCGGCGCGCTGGCCATGAGCGGCGCGGCGATGATTGCGAATGACGCGCAGCATCGCCTCGCGATTGTCGCCGAAGCCGGCGAAGGGGCCGCGCTCCTTGGCCATTTCCGCCGAGGTGCGATAGGCGACGCCGGTCATGATCGCCGAGAGCGCGCCGCACAGCGCGCGGCCGGCGTCGCTGTCATAGGCGATGCCGGACGACATCAAGAGGCCGCCGACATTGGCGTAGCCGAGGCCGAGCGTGCGATATTCGTAAGACAGCTGCGCGATCTCCCGCGAGGGGAATTGCGCCATCAGCACGGAAATCTCCAGCACGATGGTCCACAGCCGCACGGCGTGCTCATAGGAGTCGACGTCGATGCGCTTGGTCTCGTCGTCGCGGAACTGCAGCAGGTTCAGCGAGGCGAGATTGCAGGCGGTGTCGTCGAGGAACATATATTCCGAGCACGGGTTCGACGCGCGTATGGCGCCGCCGGCCGGGCAGGTGTGCCAATCATTGATGGTCGTGTGGAACTGAATGCCGGGATCGGCCGAGGCCCAGGCGGCGTAGCCGATCTTCTCCCACAGCTCGCTGGCCTTCATCGTCTTCGACGGCTTGCCGTCGAGGCGGCGCGTCAGCGTCCAGTCGCCGCCGGTCTCCACGGCTCTCAGAAACTCGTCGGTGACGCGCACCGTGTTGTTGGAGTTCTGGCCGGAGACAGTGAGATAGGCCTCGCTGTCCCAATCCGTGTCATAGGTGTCGAAGGAGATTTCCTTATAGCCCTGACGCGCGAATTGAATGACGCGCTTGATGTAATTGTCCGGCACCTCGGCGCGGCGCGCGGCGCGGATCTCGCGCTTCAGCGCCGGGTTCTTTTCCGGATCGAAACAGTCGAAGCCCGGCCCCTCGCAATTGACGCAGGCGCGCATCACGGCTTTCAAATGCTTCTTGACGATCTTGGAGCCGGTGACGAGCGCGGCGACCTTCTCCTCCTCCTTCACCTTCCAATCGATGAAGGCCTCGATGTCGGGATGGTCGACGTCGACGACGACCATCTTCGCGGCCCTGCGCGTCGTGCCGCCGGATTTGATCGCGCCCGCCGCGCGGTCGCCGATCTTCAGGAAGGACATGAGGCCGGAGGAGGAGCCGCCGCCCGAGAGCTTCTCCTTCTCGCCGCGCAGCTTGGAGAAATTGGAGCCGGTGCCGGAGCCGTATTTGAACAGGCGCGCCTCGCGCACCCACAGGTCCATGATGCCGCCGTCATTGACGAGATCGTCCTCCACCGACTGGATGAAGCAGGCGTGCGGCTGCGGATGCTCGTAGGCGGTCTTCGACTTGGTCAGCTTGCCGGTCTGGTGGTCGACATAGAAATGCCCCTGGCTCGGGCCGTCGACGCCATAGGCCCAATGCAGGCCGGTGTTGAACCATTGCGGCGAGTTCGGCGCGGCCATTTGCCGCGCCAGCATGAAGCGCAGCTCGTCCTGAAAGGCGGAGGCGTCCTCCTCCGTGTCGAAAGCGCCGCCCTTCCAGCCCCAATAGGTCCAGGCGCCGGCGAGGCGGTCGAACACCTCGCGCGCCGAGGCCTCGGAGACATAGCGCTCGGCCTTGGGCAGGAGAGCGAGCGCCTCCGAATCGGGAACCGAGCGCCACAGGAAGCTCGGAACCTCATGTTCTTCGAAGCGCTTCAGCCGCGCCGGAACGCCGGCCTTGCGGAAATATTTCTGCGCCAGCACGTCGATCGCGACCTGGCTCCAAGAGGCCGGCGCGTCGATATTCTCGAGCGAGAACACCACCGAGCCGTCAGGATTGCGGATTTCGCTACGCGCCGCACGAAACTCGATATCCGCATAGGGGGACTGGCCGGCTGTCGTGTGGCGTCGGTCGATCTTCATCTCGTCCTATTCCTCGAAAAATATGCGCGCGAAATCGCGCGCGGCCGATGGCGTCGGCCGTGTGGAAACCGCTGAATGTCCGGGACTCTACGTGGGAAACGCAGATACCAACCTGGTCGCGATGAAAGGGCCGTCGCCGCGACAAGGCGCGCAGCGCGGGCGAACGATGAGGCGAGCGCCGCCCGCTCGGGGCGCGCTGTCGGGCCTCTTCGATCTTCCGCCGCTGCGTCATAGGTGACACTCCGAGAGTGCGTCACTCCGAGAACGTCGTCAAGCTGCTATCAATATATAGTGTGAGAAATTAATTTCGCGACAATATGTTGCCGAAAGTCGTGGATTATGGGGAGAAGCCGCCTCGGCCTCCACCGTGAGGCTCGACAGAGCGCGCCATTTTCGGCATGGGGCGGTCGGGATGATTCTCCCGGTCGATTTTCCTCGTCTTGACGTGGCGGGGCGCCGGGGAGTTAGTTGCGCGCCGGCGGCGCCGGGGCAATAGGCGCTAAAAAGGCCTGCAGGAGGTTAGTCATGTCATTCGTCGTCGCGCGCCGGGGGTTCCTGGCCGGCTTGTCGCTCGCCGCTCTGGCCTCGTCGGCCGCGTTGGCCCACGGACCCTCTCGCCAGAAGGTGACGGAGACGATCGAGATCGCGGCTCCCGCCGAGAAGATCTGGGCCATCGTCGGCAATTTTCAGGATTTGAGCTGGCTGCCTCCCGTCGCGAAGACGGAAGCGACGGGCGACAACACGCCCGACAAGGCCACGCGCCATATCACGCTGAAGAATGGCGGCGAGATCGACGAGCTGCTCACCAAATATGACGCCAAGGACTTCACGCTCGCCTATCGCATCGAGAAGGTCGATGTGAAGATCCTGCCGGTGAACAATTATTCCTCGACGATCACGGTGAAGCCGCAGGGCGACAAGAGCGTCGTCGAATGGAAGGGCGCCTTCTATCGCGGCTATCCGAACAATGATCCGCCGCCGGAGCTCTCGGACGAGGCCGGGATAAAGGCGGTGTCCGATCTCTACAAGGCCGGCCTCTCCTCGCTGAAGGCCAAGGTCGAGGGCAAATGATCTGCCGATCGGCGATCTCTATCACCATCTCCTGCCGGAGGGCGGCGCGCGCCGCCCTTCTCGGGCTGGCGGTCGCCTCTCCGGCGGCGGCGGACGAGGCTTTCGTCACCAATCAGGGCAGCGGCGATCTCACCATCGTCGATCTTGCGACAATGGCGCCGGCGGCCACTCTGCCGATCGGCGGAAAGCCGGCCGGAGTCGCCGTCTCCACTGACGGCGCCAGGGCCTATGTGACGAGTCCCGAAGGCAAATATCTTTCCGTCATCGACACGCGCGCGCGCCGCGTGCTGCGCAAAATCCCGCTGGAGGGCGGCCCGCTCGGCCTCGCCGTCGCGCCGGATGGCGGCCGCGTCTATGTCGCCGACATGTATGAGCAGCGCCTTTTCGCGGTCGATCCCGAATCGGGCGTCGTCGCGACGGCGAAGGTCGGCGTCACCCCCTCGGGCGTCGCGGTGACGCCGGACGGCAAGACGATCCTCGTCGCGATCCGCGACGCCAATAAGATCGCCTTCGTCGATGCGGCGTCCTTCGAGAAGCGCGGCGAGCTGGACGTCGGCCGCCATCCCTTCGGCGTCACCATCGACGCCAAGGGCGAGCGCGCCTACGCCGCCAATGTCGAATCGGACGACGTCAGCGTCATCGACCTTTCGACGCGGCGCGTGATCGCGACGGTGAAGGTCGGCAAGCGGCCCTATTGCGTGGCGCTGGCGCAGGGCAGGGGCTTCGTCACCGATCAATATGCCGAGGCGGTGAGCGTCTTCGACCTGTCGAGCTTCGCGCCGGTGGCGCAGGTGAAGGTCGGCGAATATCCGGAAGGCATAGGGGCGAGCCGCGACGGCAAGACGATCTATGTCGCCAATTGGTTCACCAATGAATTCTGGTCGATCGCCGCCGACAGTTTGAAGGTGATCGCCAAGGCCAAGACCGGCGACGGCCCGCGCGCCTTCGGGGCTTTCATCCGCGCGATGAATTGATATGCTCCGGCCGCACGCCGAGGCCGATCAGCCGCGCCGGCAGCTGCCGTAGCGCCGGAAAGACGTCCAGAAGACGCAGCGCCAGCGGCGGCTCGAACGGCGCGTCCGCCGCGAGCACGCTGCGAATCATCCGATTCTGAATGAACAGCTGCATCCGCTGCGTCACCCGCGCCGGAAATTCGCGACGCTTCTGCACGGCGCCGACATCCGCGTCGCGCAACGTCCCGGCCGCGAGCGGCTCGGCGAGCAGATTGGCGGTCGCCACCGCATCCTGGATCGCGAGATTGATTCCGACGCCGCCGATCGGCGACATCGCATGGGCCGCGTCGCCGATGCAGAGCAGGCCGGGCCGGCTCCAATCTTTCAGCCGATTCACCTGCACGCTGAGCAGATTGACGTCCTCCCAATCGCGCAAATCCTCGACACGATCGGCGAGGAAGGGAACGCAATCGGCGATGGCGTCGCGAAATTCGTCGATGCTCCGGCTGCGCAGCGCCTGCGCGCCGCCCTTGGCGATCACATAGCCGATCTGCCAATAGGCTCCGCGCTCGATCATCGCGACCATGCGGCCGGGCGCGACACGGCCGAAGCTCTCCTCTGGGTCGTCCGCCTCGCGCCGCAGCTCGAGCCACAGCACATCCATCGGCGCGCCGAGATTCTCGACCGCGAGGCCGGCCGATTCGCGCATGAGCGACGTCCGCCCATCGGCGGCGATCGTGAGATCGGCGCGAATCTCGATCTCTCCTTCCGGTCCGCGAGCGCGCAGGCCGGCGACGCGGCCGTCCTCCTCCAGGAGTCCTTCGGCCGCAGTCTTCATCAGCAGGCGGAAATTCGGCAGCTTCTTCGCCTCGCCGGCGATGAAGTCCAGAAAATCCCATTGCGGCATGAAGGCGACGAATTTGCACAAGGTCGGCAGGCGGCGGAAATCCGCGACGACGAATTTGCGGTTTCCCAGCCAGGCGGAGAGCTGAAACGCCTTGCGGTGCGGCAGCTTCAAAAAAGCGTCGAGCAGGCCGAGCTCGAACATCAGCTGAAGCGTCGACGGATGGATCGTGTCGCCGCGGAAATCGCGCAGGAAATCCGCGTGCTTCTCGAGGACGATGGTCTCGACGCCGGCGCGGGCGAGCAGAAAGCCCGCCATCAGCCCCGCCGGGCCGCCGCCGACGACGCAGCATCTCGCGGAGATCGTCTGCGCCATCGTCCTCTCCCTCGATGAAAGGGCCGAGAGTCGACCCTCCCGTCTTTATGGTCAATTCAGCAGCGGTTTTCCATTCGCATCCTTCACATTGGCCGCCCAGCTCTTGCGGATGAGCGCCACGACCGAGGTCGGCATCGGCTCGAAATCGAGCTCCTCGGCCGCCGCGGCGCCTTTGGAGAAGGCCCAATCGAAGAATTTCAGCGCTTCGAGCGCCGCGGTGGCGTCCCGCGGCTGCTTGGGCAGCAGGATGAAAGTGGCGGCGGCGATCGGCCAGGAGCGCGCGCCCGGTTGCTCGGTGAGCAGGCGGAAAAAGCCCGGCGCGCTCTCCCAATCGGCGGCGGCGGCGGCGGCCTCGAAGCTTTCCTTGCCGGGCGCGACAATGTTGCCGTCGTGGTTCACCAGGCTGACGACGGCGAGCTTGTTCTGCTTGGCGTAGGCGTATTCGACATAGCCGATCGCGCCTTTGGAGTTGGCGACATTATTGGCGACGCCCTCATTGCCCTTGGCGCCGAGGCCGAGCGGCCATTCCACGGCGACGTTCTCGCCGACCTTGGCCTTCCAATCCGCCGAGACGCGGGACAGATAATCGGTGAAGCAGAAAGTGGTGCCCGAGCCGTCCGACCGATGCACGACGACGATCGGCGTCGACGGCAGCGCGATTTGCGGATTGAGCGCGCGGATCGCCGGATCGTCCCACAGCGTGATCTCGCCGAGGAAGATGCGCGCCAGAGTCGTCCCGTCGAGAACGAGTCCGGCCGACGCGACGCCTTCTATATTGACGACCGGCGTCACGCCGCCGACGACCTGCGGCCATTGGATGAGCCCGGCGGCGTCGAGCTCCTTGGTGGACAGCGGCTGATCGGAGGCGCCGAAAGTGACGGTCCGCGCCTTGATCTGGCGGATGCCGCCGCCCGAGCCGATCGACTGATAATTGACGCGGTTGCCGGTCTCCTTCGAATAGCTCTGCGCCCATTTGGCATAGATGGGCAGGGGAAAAGTCGCTCCGGCGCCGGAAATGTCGAGCGCGCGCGCGCTCCCCGCGGAAAGGATCGCCGCCAGCGCGGCGTGAAGAATAAGTCTCGAACCTTTGGAAATCATGCGGCCGTCCCTTTGGAGTTCGACGCGACGCTCTTCTCCCGCGTGACCTGAAACCAAATCGTTTCAGGTCTCTACGGCGCGCCTTCGAGGGCGCGGCGGCTGTCGTCGATCTGTCACACACTACCTTTTCCACGACTCGTCGCCAAAAGCAAAGCTCGTGCATCGACGCAGGGGGCGAGCGGCGCGCCCGACTGGACATTGCGCCGTCTTGACGCAATAAGGAGCCACGCAAACATGGGATGGACGCTCCGACATGTCCTACATCATTCGCTTCTTCACTTGGTGGAACCGGGCGACGCTCAGCACGGGCCTGTGGACGCTGCTCTATGGCGAGCGCGTCGGGGCGGATGAGTTCGGCAACGTCTATTACCGCCGTCGCGGCGGCAAGAAGGACAAGGCGCTGGGCTTCGAGCGCCGCTGGGTCATCTACAAGGGCTATGCCGAGGGCTCGGCGACGCCGCCCGGCTGGTATGGCTGGCTGCATCACATCGTCGACACGCCGCCCACGCAGGAGAGCTACCAGCCGAAGGAATGGGAGCTTCCCTATCTCCCCAATCTGACCGGCACCTCCGCCGCCTATCATCCGCCGGGCTCGATCCTGGCCGAGGGTCGCCGCGCCCAGGCGGGCGGGGACTATCAGGCCTGGACCCCCGAGGCCTGAGAAGCGCAGGTCGCGGCCTCGCCCGCGACCATCGATCCGCCACGCTCTTTGTGTTCAACGACGGCGCATGAGGCGCGGGCGGCTGGCCCGAGCCCAGAGATCGGAAACCGACCCGATATGATCTCCCGCCCTTTCCGCCTCCGTCTCGCTTTGTCCGGAGCCGCGGTCCTCGCCGGTCTCGGCGTGGCCTCGGCCGATCCCATTCGCAATCCGACGGCCGTTTTCGCCGGTCTCGACAAGACGACCGGCCGAATCATCAATTTCGACGTCGCGATCGACGAGACCGTGCAATTCGGCTCGCTGCAGGTGACGCCGCGCGTCTGCAACACCCGGCCGCAGACCGAGGCCCCGCAGACGACGAGCTTCGTCGAGGTCGACGAGCAGGACACCGGGAAGAACGACGCCAAGCGCATTTTCTCCGGCTGGATGTTCGCGGCGAGTCCCGGCCTGCATGGCGTCGAGCATCCGGTCTATGACGTCTGGCTGGTCGATTGCCACGGCGGCAAGGAGATCGTTCAGGCGCCGGCCGATCCTGCCGCTGCGGCGGCAGGCGCTCCCGCTGCTCCGCCCGAGAAGAAGCGCTCGCGCTCCCGCAAGGTAGAGCCGGTCGCGCCCGTGCCGGTGGAGGCCGCGCCGATCGGCCCGCGCGATTCGGTCCCTCCCGAGGCCGCCAAGGCGCCGGACGCGGCCGAGCCCGCCGCTGCGCCCCCTGTCGAAAAACCCAAGAAAAAGAAAAAGAAGCAGCCGTCTCAGCCGGCTCCGGCCGCCGCTACGCCTTCCTCGCCATTTCCGTTTTGAGCTCCGGCTCGGGACGCAGGATCGCGACGATCTCGCGGCCGGGGACGGGCGCATTATCCGGCCAGGCCGCAAATCGCGCCGGGACGGTGAGCGCCTCCTCCAGCAGGCCGTGATAGGCGTCGCGGCCGATCTCGACCGCGCCCAGCGAGGCGAGATGCGTCGTCATGAATTGCGTGTCGAGCAGGCGGAAGCCGCCTTTGACGAGCCGCGCGACGAGATGCGCCAGCGCCACTTTGGAGGCGTCGGTCTCGCGATGGAACATGCTCTCGCCGAAAAAAGCCGCCCGCATCGAGACGCCATAGAGGCCGCCGACGAGCCGGCCCTCCCGCCAGCACTCGACCGTATGGGCGAAGCCCATGTCGAACAGCTCGCGATATAAGCGCTTGATCTCTATGTTGATCCAGGTGTTCTCGCGCTTGGGCGCCGAGGCGGCGCACGCCTCGATGACAGCGTCGAAATCCGTATCGACCCTGACCTCGAAATGATCCGAGCGAATGGTTTTGGCGAGCGATCGCGAGACCTTGAAGGCGTCGAGCGGGAAAATCGCGCGCTCTTGTGGGTCGACCCAGAAGAGCTGCTCCTCTTCGGCGCTCTCGGCCATCGGAAAAAGGCCGATCGAATAGGCGCGCAGCAGGATCTGCGGCGTGATGGCGTAATCTGCGGAGGAGGGGCGTGACATTTCGCAGATTGTAGCGCAATGCGCGCCAGAATCGAGTGCGTTCGACGCCTAGGCCGAATGTCGAAGCGCATCGGAAGCGGCGACGCCGGGCCGGCCCTCTCCCTCACCCTCCCCGCGCTCTGCGGGAGAGAGGGGGGCGACGTTACGCGAGCCTCCGATGCAGCGCGGAGTCCGCTCCCTCTCCCGCCTCGCGGGAGTCGGGGAGGGGGCGTCCGGCCCCCTCGCTGTTTCGTTCAGCCTTCGCCGATCACCTCGAGGAAGCTGTGCGCGTCCTCCTTGCGCTCGAACACATGTGGCGCGATGCCCCGCTTGTTCAGCGCTTCCTTCAGCTTCAGCCGCAGAAAGGCGCTGGTCGTGTAGCGCGTCGTCGTCACATAATAATTCTCGAGCATGTATTGGATCATCTCCGCATAATAATCATAGAGATGCTCGCTGATGCGGAAATTGTCGAGATTGACGACCTGATTGACGCGCTTGCCGATCGTCTGGCAGGCGTCGATCAGCATCTTGCGCAGATCGTCGATGTCGCGCTTCGAGCGAGCGCTCCAGCCCTCGAGATTGAGGAATTGGATATTGCGGTCGGCGTCATAGCTCACGCGATCCTGCAGATCGAGGTTGAGCAGATCGGAGATCAATCCCATCGGCTCGTCGACGAAGATGCGCTTGTCCATCAGGATCGGATGCTTGACGATGGGCTTGAAGTCCATATGCGGAAGAATATCCCGCTCTATGTCTATGCCCGGCGCGACCTCGATCAGCTCGAGACCGTCCTTCGTCAGCTGGAAAACGCAACGCTCGGTGACATAGATCACCGGCTGCTCGCGCTTTTGCGCATATTTGCCGCTGAAGGTCACTTGCTCGACGAACTTCAGAAACTTCCGCGCGCGGCCCTCTTTGAGAATTTTCACCTCGCCGTTCTCGATCGCGACGTCGAGGCCGCCGGCCGTGAATGTGCCCGCGAAGACGACGCTGCGGGCGTTCTGGCTGATGTTGATGAAGCCGCCGCAGCCGTTGAGGCGTCCGCCGAAGCGGCTGGTGTTCACATTGCCCTGCTCGTCGCATTCGGCCATGCCGAGGCAGGTCATGTCGAGGCCGCCGCCGTCGTAGAAGTCGAATTGCGTGTTTTGATCGATGATCGAATCGGCGTTGGTGGCGGAGCCGAAGGAGGAGCCGGAGGCGAGCACGCCGCCGATGGCGCCGGCTTCTGTCGTCAGCGTGATGAAGGGCGTGAGCTTCTCTTCATTGGCGACGGCGGCGATGCCCTCCGGCGCGCCGACGCCGAGATTGACGACGCCATTGGGCGGCAGCTCGAAGGCGGCGCGGCGCGCGATGATCTTGCGCGCGTCGAGCGTCATTTTCGCCATGCTCTCGACCGGCACGCGAATCTCGCCCGCCAGCGCCGGATTATAGATGACGCCGTAATTCATGCGGTGCATCTCGGGCTGGTCGGCGACGACGACGCAATCGACCAGAATGCCGGGAACCTTCACATCCTTCGGGCGGATCGAGCCGGCCTCGACGATGCGCTCGACTTGCGCGATGACGATGCCGCCATTGTTGTGCGCGGCCATCGCCTGGGCGAGCACGTCCAGCGTCAGCGCCTCCTTCTCCATGCTGATATTGCCGGAAGGGTCGGCGCTGGTGCCGCGGATGAAGGCCACGTCGATCTTCGTCGCCGTGTAGAACAGCCACTCTTCCTCGTCGATGACGACATGCTTGACGATCTCTTCGGTCGTCACGTCATTGACGCGGCCGCCGCCGAAGCGCGGATCGACATAAGTATAGAGGCCGACCTTGGAGAAGAGGCCGGGCTGGCCGGCGGCGCAGGCGCGATAGAGCTGGGAAATCACGCCCTGCGGAAGATTGTAGCCGAGAATCTTATTCTCGGCGGCGGCCTGGGCGACCTTGGGCATGCGGCCGAAATTGCCGGCGATGACCCGGCGCAGCAGGCCTTCATGATGCAGACGGCCGGTGCCGAGCCCTTTGCTGTCGCCGGCGCCGGCGGTCATGATGAGGGTGAGGCCGCGCGGACCGCTGGTCTCGACGAAGCGCTTCTCCAGCGCAGCGTGCAGCGCCTCGGGAATGCAGCTCTGAACGAAGCCGGTGGTGGTCAGAACGTCATTTTCGCTGATGAGGGCAATCGCTTCGTCGGCTGTAATGACCTTGTTGTTCTTGTTGTTCATTTCCCTCTGGTGTCCTCCCCGCCGCCCGGCAAAGCGAAGGCCTCGGGCGCTTGTCCTTCCCGCGTCCCGCCATGCATGGGCGCCGGGTTTCGAACCGCCGGCGACACTAGAGTTTGCGGCAGGGTTTCGCAATAGCGCCAGGAAATCGCCGCAGTCGAGCGAGCGTGCGAATGGCCTCAGCGGGCTGCGGCTCGGCGTCGCAGCGACGCGCGCGCTGCGGCGCCCGAAGACCCATAAATGAATATTTATCTTATAGACTTTAGCGATTATGCTGTGGCCATGGTCGGCGGGGCGCGGCCGCACTATGAGATTTCTCGACGGCGTCGATAGAGCAAACCATGAACAAGCTCAGATTTCTCCTCTTGGGCGCCGCAGCGGCGCTCGTCATCGGCCAGACCTCCGGCATCGGCGCCGAGACCGAGAAGAGTTTCGTCTATACGGCTGCGGACGAGGTCCAATTCAAGAGCCCGCTCGGGATCGGCCCGGCGCAGGCGGTGCTGTCCGGCGATCCGTCGAAGCCCGGCGTCTATGTCGTGCGCGTGCGCTTCCCGCCCGGTCACCATTCCAATCCGCATTTTCATTCGCGCGATCGCCATGCGGTGGTGGTCGAGGGCGTCTGGTGGAACGGCGTCGGCGACGTGCTGGATTTCAAAAAGGCGCGGCCGGTGACGGCCGGCTCCTATGTGCTGCATCCGGCCGGCGGCGTGCACTGGGACGGCGCCGGCGATGAGGAGGTCGTCATCCAGATCACTGGCGAAGGGCCGGTGGAGACGGTGCAGGTCGGGGCGCCGGGCGCGCCGCAGGGCTATTGGCCGAAGCCGAAGTGAGCGCGCGTTCGCTCCGATAGGGCGGCGACGGTGCGCGGCTCCATCGCCGCCATCGCATTGGCCGCCGCGTCGGAGAGCGCCGAGACGCCGGTCAGCAGCGCCAGGGCGAGGGCGATCGAGATTGCGACGCGTTGCGGGGCGGAGAGCGCTTCTTCTTCGTCCGACCGGCGCGAGACGACGATGAGATGCGGAGCGAGACCGCGGCGCTCGCGCAGTGTCTGTCCGCTCTCATGGCGGATGTCGGACCGCAGCACAAAAAGCCTGGCTCTGAGCGCGTCACGCCGGCGGTCATGCATGGCGGCGCGCTCTCTCCGCGTGCCTGCGACGATCGGATCGGAAACGGGCCATGTCGCGATCATGCTCCTCGAGCGATAGCTTCTTACGCCACTGGGCGGGACAGAGTCACGCCGGCTCCGCAACTCTTTCGCGCACTTCGACCAGCGAGTCCTGCTCGCGCTGGCGCAGAGCGTCGATGATCGCCGGCGGGTCGCGCTCCTCCGGGACCGCGCAGAGGCGGACCCGCGCGAGCCAGGCGCCGAGGCGCGGGGAGGCGCTCGCGAGCGCGAAAGGAAAGGCCGCCAGATAGCCGAAGGTCAAGGGCGCCGACCATAGCGCGAGCCGCGGCGACGCGATTGTGGCGAGAGCGAGCGCGGCGGCGCCGAAGACGAATTGCGGCCACAGCGCGCGCGCCGTCTCCCAGGCGTCGAGACGATGCGCGTCACGCGTCTGCGCGTTCCAGGCGGCGCCATTGTCGAAAGGCAGGCGCAGCAGGAACACGGTGACGGCGAAAGTCGTGACCGGGCCGATGACGAAGGAGGCCGCGATCTCGAGTCCAGCGCCGATCAGGTAGCGCGCCGCGCCGCCATAACGCGCGAGGCCGCCCGGCGTCAGCGCGACATCGGCGTAGCCGGCGAGCTTGGGCGCGAGATAGAAGCCGAGAAAGAGAAGATAGAGCGTCGCCGCCGAGGCGGACGGAAATGTCGAGACGTCCTGCACGAGCGGCAGCAGCGCGCCGAGCAGAATGATCGCTGTCCAGGCCGGCGCGCCGATGAACATGCTGATCGCCCAGACGAGCTGAAAGCGGCTCATCGGCAAAAGCCCCGGCAGAAAGAGCAGCTCGACATATTGCATGTTGCCGCGGCACCAGCGCAGATCGCGGCGCATGAATTCGAGCAGCGTCGGCGGATTTTCCTCATAGCTGCCGCTTTCGACCGGCAGCACGCGCACCTCATAGCCCGCGCGTCGCATCAGCGCCGCCTCGATCTGGTCATGCGAGAGAATATGGCGCCCGCCGGAGAGGCGCGGCAGATCGCAATGCTGCGCGAAAGGCGCGATTCGCACCAGCGCATTATGGCCCCAGAAGGGGCCGCAATCGGCGCCCCACCAGGCCGCGCCCATCGTGTAGCTGCGCATCCCCGCGCGCATGCCGAATTGGAAGACGCGCGCGAAGGCCGAGCGTGACGGCGCGCCCACCACGAGGCTCTGTATCATGCCGATGCGCGGATAGGCCTCGCCGATGCGCACGAGCCGTAAAATCGTCTCGCCATCCATCAGACTGTCGGCGTCGAGCGGAATCATGAATTCGAAAGCGCCGCCGAAGCGCTCGCAGAAGTCGCGAATATTGCCGGCCTTGTAGCCGATATTGTCGGAGCGTCGGCGATAATGGAGGCGCGGGGCGTCCGCGCCTTCCTCCGCGCGCCAGCGGGCGAATTCGCGCTCCTCCTGCGCGGCGATGCGCGCATCGGTCGTATCGCTCAGCACGAACCAGTCGAAGCGGGCGCCGTCGCCGGTGGCGTCGAGATCGGCCTTCATGACGGCGAGCCGCGTCAGCGCGCGGGCGGGGTCCTCGTCGCGGATGGTCAGCGCGATCGCCGTTTGCGCGCCGAGCCGCCGCCGCGTCTCCCCGGCGCGGGCGAAAGGCGCGACGCTGTCGAGCGGGCGGCGATGACAATGCAGCAGCCAGAAGCCGAGCGCCGCATTGCAGACGCCGAGCACGCTCCAGGGCGCGGCGATGGCGAAGGCTGCGAGAATCGCGGCGTCGATGACGCTCCACCCGTCTTGCCCCAGAATATCGGCGAGCCAGATCAGCAGAGCGACATAGACGGCGGCGTTGATCGCGGCGACCAGCAGGCGTCGCCGGAAGAGGTCGGCGCGGCTCTGGAGACCGGCGGGGGCGGCGGCGGACATTCGCGTCGTTGTTTCCTATGCGAGGCGCAGGAAAATCGGCTGGCGCGCATCGCCGCCGTGCTCTAGCAATATGCGCGAAGCACGAGGTTTGTAAATTGGGCGAGCCACACAAATCCTATTTTCTTGGTATGAAAGAGGCGAGCGCTTTATGGATCGAGGCGCCGCGGGCGGCGGCGCTGCGCCCGTCCCCGCTCGCGCCGCCGGGGCCGGAGGAGGCGCTGGTCCGGACGCTCTGGAGCGCCGTCAGCCGCGGCACCGAGCGGCTCGTCTTCGAGGGCCGGGCGCCGCGCTCGCAATGGGAGCGCATGCGCGCGCCGTTTCAGGAGGGGTCTTTCGCCTTTCCGGTGAAATATGGCTATTGCGCCGTCGGCTGCGTCGAGGAGGGGCCGGCCGATCTCATTGGTCGCACGGTGTTCTGCCTCTATCCGCATCAGGATCGTTTCATCGCGCCCGTCGGCATGGTGCGGCCCGTGCCAGCATCGACGCCGGCGCGCCGCGCCGCGCTCGCCGCCAATATGGAGACGGCGCTGAACGGCCTCTGGGATGGGGGCGCGGGGCCCGGTGACCGCATCGCGATCATCGGCGCCGGCGTCGTCGGCCTGCTCGTCGCCGCGCTGGCCGCGAGCCTGCCGGGCGCCGAAGTGCTGATCCACGATCGCGAGGCGTCCCGCGCGGATATAGCGGAGACGCTGGGCGCGCGCTTCGTCGGCGCGGAGGCGCTGGAAGGGTTCGGCGCCGATGTCGTGTTTCACGCCAGCGCCTCCTCGGAAGGGCTGGCGCTGTCGCTCGCCGCCGCGGGGCCGGAGGCGGCGATCGTCGAATTGAGCTGGTATGGCGAGGGGCCGGTGGCGGCGCCGCTTGGCGGCGCGTTTCATGCCGATCGCCTGCGGCTGATCTCGTCGCAGGTCGGGCAGGTGGCGCCCTCGCGGCGACCGCGCTGGAGCTATGCGCGCCGGCTCGACAAGGCGCTCGAGCTGCTCGCCGATCCGCGCCTCGACGCCCTCATCACCGAGGAAATTCCCTTCGCCGACGCGCCGGGCGAGATCGCCCGCATCCTCGCGCCCGGGGCGAAAGGCCTCGCGACACTGTTTCGCTATTGAACGGAGAGCAAGAAAATGTACGCCGTAGAAGTCCGCGACCACATCATGATCGCCCATAGTTTCAAGGGCGAGCTGTTCGGCCCGGCGCAGCGCCTGCACGGCGCGACTTTCGTCGTCGACGTCGCCTTTTTCCGCGAGACGCTGACCGTCGACGAAGTCGTCGTCGACATCGGCCGCGCCCATGACGCGTTGAAGGCGACGCTGGCGCCGCTGAACTATCAAAACCTCGATGAGATCGAAGCATTCAAAGGCCGGCAGACGACGACCGAATTCCTCTCGCGGCATATTTTCGACGCGATGGCCGGCGCCGCCCGCTCGGGCGCGCTGGGGCCGGGCGGCGAGGGGATTTCGCGCATTCGCGTGACGCTGCACGAATCCCATGTCGCCCGCGCCTGGTTCGAGGGCCCGGTGTGAGGCGAATCGTCTTCGCCATTCCCGGAGACATAGAAGCGAGAACCGGCGGCTATGGCTATGACCGCCGCGTTCTGGCGGAATTCGCCGGGCAGGGCGTCGCGGCGGTCCATCTGGCGCTGCCGCGGGGCTTTCCCCATCCGACAGCGGCCGATGACGCCGCCGTCGGCGATATTTTCGACCGCACAGTGACGGCGGATGACGTCGCGCTCGTCGACGGCCTAGCCTATGGCGCGCTCGCCGAAACGACGATCGCAGCGATCCGCGCGCCCATCGTCGCGCTCTGCCACCATCCGCTCTGCCTCGAGGCGGGTCTTTCTCCCGCCCGCGCGGGCGGGCTGCGCGAGAGCGAGCGTCGGGCGCTGGCGCTCGCCGCCCATGTGATCGCCACCAGCGCGCATACGGGCGAGACGCTCGTCCGCGACTTCGGCCTGCCGCGGCGTAAGCTGACCATCGCCCCGCCGGGGACCGATCCGGCGCCGCGGGCCTCGGGCGCCGGCGGCGCGCCGGCGCTTCTCGCGGTCGGCTCGATCATTCCGCGCAAGGCCTTCGATCTGCTGGTCGAGGCGCTCGCCGGCCTCGCCGATCTCGACTGGCGCCTCGCCATAGTGGGCGGGACCGGCCATGCGCCGCAGACCGTCGCCGATCTCGTCCGGCTCATCGAGGCGAAAGGTCTCGGCGGGCGGATCGCGCTGCTCGGCGAGCTTTCGGGCGAGGCGCTCGAGGCGGCCTATCGAAGCGCCGATGTCTTCGTTTCGTCCTCGCTCCACGAGGGCTATGGAATGGCGCTCGCCGAAGCGCTCGCCCACGGCTTGCCGATCGTCGCTACGACAGGCGGCGCGGCGGGCGAGACGATCCCCGATTCCACGGCGCTGAAAGTCCCGCCGGGCAAAATCGAAGCGCTGCGCAACGCCTTGCGCGAGATCATCGTGGATTCGGCTCTGCGGACGCGGCTGGCGGAGGCCTCCTGGCTTGCGGGGCAGGCGTTGCCGCGCTGGGACGAGACCGCTCGCATCATCGCCAATGTCTCGAAAGCGCACACATGAGTGGTTTTTCCGCCGAATGGCTCGATCTGCGCGAAGGCGCCGATCACGCCGCGCGCAACGCCGCCCTGCGTGACCAGGCGGCCAGCGCCTGCGCGGATCGCGACTCTCTGACGATCGTCGATCTCGCCTGCGGCTCCGGCTCCAATCTGCGCGGCCTCGCGGAATATTTGCCGGCGCGCCAGAAATGGCTCCTCGTCGATCATGATCCCGCGCTGCTCGCCGCCGCGAGCGTGCGCCTCGCCGCCTGGGCGGACGCCGCGAAGGAGGGCGGGACGCTCCTCCTCGCCAAGGGCGCGCGGCGCATCGAGGTGGAGTTCCGGACGGCCGATCTCTCCTCGGGCGCGGCGGCGGCGCTCGAAGGCGAGATCGACTTCGTGACCTCGTCGGCTTTTTTCGATCTCGTCTCGGCGCCGTGGCTGGAGGGCTTCGCGGAGCAGATCGCGGCGCGCCGCCTGCCGCTCTATGCGATTTTGAGCTATTCGGGCGAGGAGCGCTGGACGCCGCCGCACCCCGCGGACGTCGAAATGCTGGCGGCCTTTCATCGCCATCAGGAGCGTGACAAGGGCTTTGGACCCGCCGCCGGCCCGCGCGCCGCGGGGCTGCTGCGCGCCGCGCTCGACGGTCGGGGCTATCGCGTGGAGACGGCGCCGAGTCCTTGGCGGCTCGGGGCAGGGGATCGGGCGCTGATCGCGGCGCTGGCCGAGGGCTCGGCGGCGGCCGTCGCCGAGACGGGGGCGGTTTCCGCGCAAACGATCGAGGATTGGCGCCGCGCCCGCCGGGCGGCGGCGGAATGCGAGATCGGTCATTGGGATCTGCTCGCGCGGCCGATTTAGTCGCGCTCGAGCAAAAAATTACGGACATCGGGACGAAAAGTTCCCGGCGTTCGAGCCGATTCGCGTTCCGATTTACGGCCGTGGCGCCGTCTGTGCTAGAAAATCGCCAGTTCCCAATGGCGTTTCTCGCCGAGCAAATGGCGGGTCACTCTCACCTTTCACCAGGAGCCCAGAATGGCCGCCCCCAATGAAACAATGCTCGCGCTCGTTCTCTCGAAGGACGGGCTGCTTCCCGAGGGGGAGGCGCTCAGCGGCGCGATCCGGCGGCATTTGCCGCAGGCGCAGTCGCCCGAGACGAGCGTCGCCGGCGGCGCGGCCGTGTTCCTGGTCGATGGCGCGATTGCGGCGATCGGCGGCGTCAGCGAGCCGGCGCCGATCGCCAAGGACGATCCCTGCGTCGCCTACGCCTGGCATTGGCCGGAGGCGTGGCCGGCGATCGAAGGTCATGCGGCGCATGTGGTGGTGGCCGCGACCGGCGGCGCCGACGCCAAGAGCCGCGCGCACCTGCTCGGCCGCGCCGTCGCCGCCGTCATCGAGGCGACGCCCGCCGCCTGCGCCGTGCATTTCGCCGGCTCCGATGCGCTGTGGCCCGCCGCGGTCGTCACCGATGTGGTGTCGAAAGGCGGCGACGAGCCGCCGGTTCCCTTCTGCGTCGCCGTCGCGCTCGGCCGCGACCCGGAGGGCGGCGTTTCGGCGATCACCAAAGGGCTCAACGCATTCGGCCTGATGGAGATCGAGACGCGTGGCTACCGCGAGGACCCGCGCGAGCTGAACGGCTTTCTGCTCGATCTCGCGGGCTTTCTGATCGAATCCGGCGATGTGCTGAGCGACGGCGACACCATCGGCCCCGACGCCGACACGAAGATCATCGTGCGGCGAGAGACCTCGGTCGTCGCGCCGGGGCAGAATGTGTATCGGCTGTATTTTCCGACGCAAGGCCACGCTTGATCCGGCCACGCTTGATCCGGCCATGCTTGACGCGCGCGGCGGGGGCGCATGGCCGTCCCCCGCCCGCCGGTTTCGCTATTTTCGCCACGACTCGGGAAACATGCGCCAAGCCGCCTCGTCGCCGGCGATGCGGTGGCGGATGACGCCGGCGATATGCAGCGCGATCAGCGCCAGCACCGCCCAGCCCAGCAGCTCATGGACCTCGAAGAGCTGTTTCGACAGCGGCTCGTCCTTCGGCGCGAGCGTCGGAAGATGGCCGAGCCAGAAGAAGCTCGGCCCGAGCCCATAGGCCGACAAAGCCAGCCAGCCGACGATCGGCGTCGCGAGCAGTAGCAGATAGAGCGTCCGATGCGTCGCTTTCGCGACGAGACGCTGGATCGGCGTGAGACCCTCGCTCATCCCCGGCCGCCGACGCAGCCGCACGGCGAGGCGCGGAAGCATCAGCGCCAGCACGATGAGGCCGGCGGATTCGTGCAGCACGAAGAGATTGTCCTGCAACGGCCCCTCGTGGAGATCGGCCATCACAATGCCGATCGGCAATGAAATCAGCACCAGCGCGCCAATGATCCAATGCAGCGCCTTGGCGAGGGGCGAATAGGTCTGTCGCTCGGTCATGCGATTCCTCCGGCTGGCCGCGGCGGCGCAATGATCGCCCACAGGTCGCGAATGCGCAATCGACGGCGGCGCTGCGCCGAGCGCCGAGCGGTCGATTCATCGTCGGGATTCATGCGTCTCGGCGCCCCGCGGCCCCTCCGCGGCGGCGGCGTCCCGGGAGATGCTGTCGGCGAGCGAGCGATACATTGGACCATAAATATTTTTGATATTTTCCAAGGTGTTGACGTAAAACTGTCACATGCAGGCTCTGCCACTTTTTTATCGCGATAAAAACGTTGTAAAATATCTATATATTTTATCGCGTCGGGCCATCGGCCGCTGCTTGCTCTGCATAATCTGACGTCATTGGCGTCGATGCGCGCGGAGTCGAATTCGAGCGGAATATGCGATTCAAATCAAATCCATCGTATATATGCTCGAGAAGCGCCGCGACGCCGTTGCGCTCGCCCGTCGTCGCGGCGGCGGCCGGCGGAGGATCGTGGGGAGGGCGCGTCCCATGGTTTGGCGCGGCGGCGTTTTTCCCTTATGTCCGTGGCAACCGAGGTTCGCCCTTTAGGAGATGCGATGTTTCCGACCCCCGTTTCCGATCTCGCCCCGAACACCTACGCCTATGAGACGACGCCGCTCGTGAAGCCGACGGGCTTTCGCGAATATGACGCGCGCTGGCTGTTCGAGAAGGAGCTCAACCTCATGGGGGTGCAGGCGCTGGGCCTCGGTCTCGGCACGCTGCTTCATGAGATGGGCGTGCCGCTGGAGCTCGCCACGGGCCATGACTATCGCGCCTATTCGGCCTCCATCAAGCTGGCGCTGATCTCCGGCCTGATGGCGGCGGGCGTGCGCGTGCACGATATCGGCCTCGCGCTCTCGCCCATGGCCTATTTCGCGCAATTCGCGCTGGATGTGCCCGCTGTCGCCATGGTCACCGCGTCGCATAATGACAATGGCTGGACCGGCGTGAAGATGGGCGCGCAGCGTCCTGTCACTTTCGGTCCCGTCGAGATGACGCGCCTCAAGGAGATCGTGCTCGCCGGCGCCTTCCGCTCGGCGGACGGCGGCTCCTATCGCTATGTCGAGAATTTCGGCGCCCGTTATCTCGACGATCTCGCCTCGGGCGTGACGCTCTCCCGCAAGCTGAAGGTCGTCGCCGCCTGCGGCAATGGCACGGCCGGCGCCTTCGCGCCCCGGCTGCTGGAGCGCATCGGCTGCGAGGTCGTGCCGCTCGACACCGAGCTCGACTATAATTTCCCGCATTACAATCCGAACCCCGAAGACCTCCATATGCTGCACGCCATGGCCGACAAGGTGCGCGAGAGCGGCGCCGATGTCGGCCTCGGCTTCGACGGCGACGGCGATCGCTGCGGCGTCGTCGACAACACCGGCGAGGAGATTTTCGCCGATAAGATCGGCGTGATGCTGGCGCGCGATCTCTCCAAGCTCCATCCTGGCGCGACCTTCGTCGTCGATGTGAAATCGACGGGATTGTTCGCGACCGATCCGGAGCTGCTCTCGCGCGACGTGAAGGCCGATTATTGGAAGACCGGCCACTCCTATATCAAGCGCCGCGTGACCGAGCTGAAGGCGCTCGCCGGCTTCGAGAAGTCCGGACATTTCTTCTTCAACGCGCCGATCGGCCGCGGCTATGACGACGGCCTGCTGACGGCTGTGCATGTGCTGCAGATGCTCGACCGCAATCCGGGCAAGACCATGTCCGACCTGTATGCGGCGCTGCCCAAGACCTGGGGCTCGCCGACCATGTCGCCGCATTGCGCCGACGAGACGAAATATGGCGTCGTCGACAAGGTCATCGCCCGTTTCCAGAAGATGGAGGCCGACGGCCTTCCCTTCACCGGGCAGGCGATTCGCGATCTCGTCACGGTGAACGGCGTGCGCGTGACGACCGCCGACGGCACTTGGGGCCTGGTGCGCGCCTCGTCCAACAAGCCGGAGCTCGTCGTCGTCGTCGAGAGCCCGGTCTCGGAGGCCCGCATGCGCGAGATGTTCCACGCGGTCGATGCGGTGCTGCGCGAGAATCCGGAAGTCGGCGCCTATAATCAGACGATCTGAGGGCTCACGGCGTCCCGGGCGTGCAATTGGTTCCGCTCGTCATGTAATATTGAACATGGTTGGGGCTGTAGGTGTTGCGCACCGGCGAGTAGCTGGTGCGCGACATCGTCGGCGCCGCCGTCTTCAGCCAGGTGATCGACCGGCTGAAGGAGGGTTGATAGGAATAGATCACATCGGCGACGATGATCGCTCCGATGGTGGGCGTCACGCTCGTCGTCGTCGAGCCGCCGCCGGCGTTGGCCAGCGTCACCGATTTCGCGCTCGTATAGCTCGTCGGCATGGAATTGGGATCGACGGGCGCGACGTCCGCCGCGTTGAGCTTGGCGACATTATTGATCTTGCAGGGCCGCAGCGTGCCGGAATTCTTGGCGATGGTCCAGCTCACGCTCGCCTTGTAGCCGCTGGCCTGCGTCGCATCGGCGGAGATCACGACTTCCGAGATCGTCATTTTGAGATTGGTCGTCGGCAGCGGCGACAGCAGTGTCGTCGCGGCGGAGAAAATCGCCTGGATCGTCGTCTCGTCCATTCCGGCCTGGCCGGAATTGGAGCCGCCGGTCAATTGCTGCGCGGCGAGATCGGAGAGCGTATGCGCGACGAGATCGAGCTTCTGGCTCGCGCGCTGCCCGAGCGCCAGCTCCGCCAGGCCGAGGTAGATGACGAGGACGAGTGGCAGCGTCAGCGCGAATTCGACCGCCGCGAAAGCTCTCTCCTCCGCGAGCATCGCGCGCAGGCCGCGGCGTGGAGCGGCGCTGCGGCTCATGTCGGCTCCACGCGAAAAGCGGCGACGCCGAACAGAAGATGCGTCCAGAGATTATTGTAGGTGACCTCTCCGCCGGTGGTCTTGCCGAGCGTTATGCCCTTCAAGACTCCGCCGGTGAGAATGGCCGTCACGGCGGGCAGCGGATAGACGATGCGCACCACCGCGACATGGCCGGAGGCCGGCATTGTGATCGTCGAGCTCGTCGCGGCGGGATTGAGATAGAAGGCGTTGGACGTCGAGGCGCTCGACCAGCCCGCATTGCTGCCGATGTCGGCGATGTCGACGAGAATCTTCGAGCAATCGAAGGATTTGCTCAGCGTGCCCGCGGCGACGACGCCCGATGCCTGCCATGTGCAGACATATCTGTCGATGAAGTTCTGATAGGTCATATTGCCGAGGCTATGCGTCAGCACGGCGCGGCTCGCGCGCTGCGTGACGACCTGCAGCTGCTGGCTCTTGAAATAGACGATGCCGGTCTCGAAAATCGCTCCGAGCAGTCCGAGCATCGGAACCAGCACCATCGCGAATTCGACCGCGAGCGCCGCGCTGCGATCGCGCCCAAAGCGAAGGACGTTCGCGTCGAGGCGGCGAAGGGGCTGTCGCGACGAAATGTCTTCTCGGCTCATGTCTCGAACCCGTGGCCCGAAAGGGCGTATTGTCGTCGCTCTGCGGTCTCCCATGCGCGACGCGATCGTCACCTCGCGAGACGCCGCGCCGGTCAGCGCTTCGTCGGCGCGGAGGCCCCCTCGTGCTGCTTGACGGACTCGAGAACGCGCGCGGTGTAGTCCTTGTCGTCGGCGAGGTCGATGGCCGGCGCGCAATCGGGCGAGCAAGCATAGGACTCGCGTCGCGGGCCGCGCAGCACGACCAGCTTGTCCATCGGCTGGGTCACGGTGATGATTTCCTCGCCGACCTGATTGCCGGTCGGATCGAGCAGAATGAGATTGGTCGATCCGAAGCTCTTTCCGGTGACCACCATGAGGCGATTGGCCTTCAGCATCGTCACATCGGCGATGAGGGGATTGCCGACGATCAGCGTCTGCGCGCCTTCCGGCATGCGGACGACGCGGGCGCGGTCGATATCCACGAAGACGCCGCGCCTCTCGACGTCACGCGCCGTCGCGCCGCCGGCGGTGATGGTCGCGCCGATAAACAATGCGAGAAATCCATGGAAACGCGTCGAGCGCATCACGCACCTCTAAACAATCCTCGCCTTTGCGAGACTTCGGATCGAAGAAAACCACGTAATAGTGAATCATTGCTGAAAATGCGATGGAGGCGCCGCTCGCGAGCCGAATTTCGTATGTCGATGATGCGATTAACGCGTTTGCAAGAAGTTCTACGTAGGGTCTCGACCTGTCCCGCGAACGAGCTGTTCGAGCGAACCCGCCGGGGCGCAGTCAATAGAGCGAGGAGCACGAGTATGAAGAGCTTGATTTCGCGGTTCGTAAAGGACGAGTCCGGCGCGACCGCCATCGAATACGGCCTGATCGGCGCGCTGATCTCCGTCATCATCATCACCGCAGTGAAGCTCGTCGGCAGCAACCTGTCCCAGACCTTCAACAAGATCGCTCAGAATCTGAGCTGAGGGCGGACCGGCGCCCGTCTCGTCGCCGCCGCGTCGAGACGAGGGCCGCTGCATGAAATCTCGCCGATGGCCGGCTCGTACACAGCCGGCCGGCTCGGTTCGCCAGCATCGGACATGACGCATCATAAATCAGGAGAGGACGATGAAATCGTCGATTATGAAATTTCTCGACAATGACTCGGGCGCCACCGCAATCGAATATGGTCTGATCGGCGCTCTGATTTCGGTGATCATCATCACCGCAGTGAAGCTCGTCGGCAGCAATCTGTCCGAGACCTTCAACAAGATCGCTCAGAACCTCAGCTGAGCGATTCCGGAACGGGCGCGCGCGTCGGCTCCTCGCCGCGCGACGCGCGGATCGCGCGCTCCAAACGAGCGCGCAACGTGAATACGAGAGGCGCCATTGTCGGAGACAAGAGAGGCGCGGCGACAGGAACGACCCACATGATCGCTGCCGCCGCCGCGCTGATCCTCTTCCCGGCCCTGATGGCGTTTTCGGCATTCGCCGATCTGCTGACCATGACCATTCCCAACCGCGTGTCATTGGCGCTCATCGGCTTTTTCGCCCTTTTCGCCGCATGGCTCGGCATGCCGCTCGACAGCGTCCTACCGCATGTCGCCTGTGGGGCCTGCGTGCTCGCGGCCACCTTCCTGATGTTCAATCGCGGCTGGATGGGCGGCGGCGACGCCAAGCTCGCCTCCGCCACGGCGTTGTGGCTCGGCTTCGATCAACTCGCCGACTACGCCCTCGTCACCTCGTTGGTCGGCGGCGCGCTGACGATCGCCATACTGGCTCTGCGTCGCTACGAGCCGCGCGTCATCGCCGATTCGCCGCGCCTCGCGCATCTGTGCGACGGGACCGAGGGCGTGCCCTATGGCATTGCGCTGGCGATCGCCGGGATCGCGATTTACCCCAATTCGCAGCTCTGGGCGCTGCTCACCGCGGCGTGATCCGGGGCGGCGCGGGAAAAAATCCTCGCCGCGGAGCGCAAAAGCGCCGATCTCTTACCGACGATTAACCATAATTTGACGTTTTTCCGCTTTCATTCGGATTGCTCCGCTCTAGCCGGGGCGATCGGATTGGAAGCAAATGAACAAGGCGCAGATCGTGGTTCTCGGCGTCGCCGTCGTGGCGGGCGGCGGAGCCTTCCTGATGATGAACGGTTCGCCGCCCGAGGCGCCGAAGCTCGTTCAGATGATCCCCGCGCAGCCGACCACCGACAAGGTGCTCGTGGCGACGCGCGATCTCTCCTATGGAACCGCGCTCGGCGAGCCGGACACCAATTGGATCGATTGGCCGATCGGCGCCGTGCCGCAGGGCGTTCTGCGCAAGAGCGAAGCGCCGAACGCCAAGGAGGATCTGCACGGCTCCTATGTCCGCAATCCGATCTCCAACGGAGAGCCGGTGCGTCGCGAGCGCCTCGTCAAGGGCCCGACCGCGGGGCTGATGTCGACGCTGCTGCCGGCGGGCCATCGCGCGGTCGCGATCGATATTTCGCCCAACACCACCGCGGGCGGCTTCATCCTCCCCAACGACCATGTGGATGTGATGCGCACCTATCGAGACGCCGACCGCGGCCGTGAAGGGGCTGTCGATCTCTCCTCGGAAGTCATTCTCACCAATGTGCGCGTCATGGCGATCGGCCCGATGGTCGAGACCAAGAACGGCGAGTCCGTCGTCACCGGAGCGACCGCGACGCTCGATCTCGAGCCGCGGCAGGCCGAGCTCATCATCCTCGCGCAGCGCACGGGACAATTGGCGCTGCTGCTGCGCTCCATGGCGGATGCGCATGAAGACGACAAGCATGCGTCGGCCGCGGACGATTCCCTGACGGTCGTGCGCTTCGGCGTCCCGACAACCATGCGCACGCGTTGAGGCGATGCGGCTCATCGAAGGACGGCGCCCTGTGACGAAAAACGTGGCGAACATCGAAAGCGGAGCGATCGGCATGAACAGATCTGCGCTGCGTCTATCCTGCGCTGCGGCGCTCGCGATCCTCGCGGTCGCGGGAGCTGGCCTCGGAGCCGCTCCGGCGTCGGCCCAGGAGAAATGGGGAATCGAATCGGGCTCCGACGCGCTCTTGTCGCGGCGCATCGCGATGGGCGTCGGCAAATCGATCATCGTCGATCTGCCGGGGGAAGCATCGGAGATCGTGGTCGGCAATCCGAAAGTCGCCAACGCCATCGCTCGCTCGGCGCGCAAGCTCTACATAATGGGCGCCGAGACGGGGCAAACGACGATTTTCGCGCTCGATCGCGCCGGCCGGCAAATCGCCAATCTCGAGATCAGCATCGGCCGCGACGTCGGCGAGCTCGGTCCGCTGCTGCGCGCCGCGCTTCCCAAGTCGAGCATAACGGCGCGGACGGTCAATGACACGATCATCCTGACCGGCTCCGTCGAATCCGCGGCCGAGGGTCAACGCGCCGTCGATATCGCCAAAGGCTTCGCGGCGCGATCGGCCTCGGCCCAGGGCAATGGCGCGGGCGGCGATGGGCTCGTCGTCAATGCGCTCACGATCAGCACGCGGGATCAGGTGATGCTGAAGGTCACCGTCGCCGAAGTGCAGCGGCGTGTGATCAAGCAGCTGGGCGTTTCGGCGCAGAGCGGCGGCGAGGCGATCCTCAGCGGCGGCTGGGGCAAGCTCGTTCAGCAAAATCCCTTCGCGATCAATTCGGCGCTCACCTCGAGCGCGCTGAGCCTGAATGGACCCAACAGCACCACCGCGACGCTGCAGGCCTATGAACGCTACGGCGTCTCGCGCATCCTCGCCGAGCCCACCGTCACGGCGGTCTCCGGAGAGTCGGCCAAGTTCATCGTCGGCGGCGAGGTCGCGGTGCCCGGCAATGGCAATTGCATCAATGGCGCGGTTCTCTGCAACGTCGGCATCGTGTTCAAGCAATATGGCGTGTCGCTGAACTTCACGCCTGTGGTTCTCGCCGAGGGGCGCATCCTGCTGCATCTCGCCACAGAGGTGACGGAGGTCGATTACCAAGGCGCGCAGACCTACAATAGCGTCACCGTTCCGGGCTTCAAGACGCGCAAGAACGAAACCAGCGTCGAGCTCCCCTCCGGCGGCTCTATCGCCACCGCGGGTCTCTTGCAGCAGAAGTCCGATCAAGCCATCAACGGGCTGCCGGGCCTGATCAATCTTCCGGTGCTCGGGGCGCTGTTTCGCTCGCGCGATTATCTGCGCAACGAGACCGAGCTGCTCATCATCGTCACGCCCTATATCGCGCGATCGGTTCAGGCGCGCGATATCGCGCGCCCAGACGACGGCTTCGCGGACGCTACCGATCCGCAGGCCTGGCTGCTCGGGCGCGTCAATCGGCTCTATGCCAATCCCCAACATCCGCAAGCGGTTCCGCGCCTGAAGGGCCGCATCGGCTTCATTCAGGACTGAGCGCGGGCGAGGAGCGGTCAACCATGTCTATCCGACTGAACAGCGAGAAATTCAAAGGCCTCGCCGCGCGGCTCGCCTGCCTCGCCGCAATGGCGCCGCTCGCCGGCTGCGGCGTGAACAGGACGCTGCCGCCGCGCGTCGTCGCGCAGGATTACCGCGACCGTCATCCGGTCGTGCTCGCCGACGCGACGACCTCGATCGATCTGTTTCCGTCGCATCGTCTCGACAATACGACGAGCGGACGCATTCGCGATTTCGTGGTGCGATATCAGCGCTTCGGCCATGGCCAGATCACGCTTCTCGCGCCGACCGGCGCGAAAGACCAGCTCGGCGTGCGCGGCGGCGTCGATGCGGTGAAGCGTCTTCTCGCCGAAAGCGGCGTGTCCGGCGCGGTCTATGTCGGCACGTATCCGGTGAGCGATCCCAATCTCGCCGCTCCGGTGCGGCTGTCCTTCCAGGGCGTGCGCGCGAAAGTCGCGGGGCGCTGCGGCGAATGGCCGACCGATCTCGCCTCGGCGAGCTCGCTCGAGGGCTGGGACAACACCACTTATTGGAATTACGGCTGCGCGAGCCAGACGACATTGGCGGCGCAGATCGACGATCCTCGCGACCTCGTCGCGCCGCGCGGCGAATCGCCGGCCGATATCGAATCCCGCATGCGCGCGATCGGCAATGTGCGCAAAGGCTCCGATCCGGCGACGCAATGGAACGTCAAGGGAACGAATATCAGCTCGGTTGGAGGCGGTTGATGAAAGAGCAATCGGCAATGACGGAGAGCGATGCGGCGACGCAGATCGCTCCCTTGCCGCGCATTTCCGTGCAGGCGTTCTGCGAGACGCCGGACGCCGTGGCGGTGGTGAATTCGGCCGCCGTGGATCGCCGCATGGACAAGGCGCATGTCAAAGTCCATATGGGCGGCGTCGCTGCGGCGATCGAGGCGTTTCGCTCCGCGCCGACGCCCAATCTGATCGTGCTCGAGGCGATCGGCGAGCGCCAGACTCTCGTCTCGCAGCTCGAGGCGCTGTCGGAGTCCTGCGATCCCGGCACCAAGGTCGTCGTGCTCGGCCATGTCAACGACATCGCGCTCTATCGCGCGCTGATGGCGCGCGGCGTCAGCGACTATATCGTCGCGCCGATCGACGTGCTCGGCTTCATCGCCCGCATCTCCGATCTCTACAACAATAGCGCCGAGTCGCTCGGACGCATCATCGCGATCGCCGGCGCGAAAGGCGGCGTCGGCGCCTCCTGCATCGCGCATAATCTCGCCTGGTCGATCGCGCGCGCGCTGCAGATGCAGACCGTCGTCGCCGATCTCGATCTTCCGTTCGGCACCGCCGGGCTCGATTTCAATCAGGACCCGCCGCAGGGCGTCGCCGAGGCGGTGTTCGCGCCCGATCGCGTCGACGCCAATCTGATCGACCGACTGCTATCGAAATGCAGCGATCAGCTCAGCCTGCTCGCCGCGCCCGCGACCGTCGATCGTCTCTATGATCTGCCGGAGACCGCTTTCGACGCGATCATCGACACGCTGCGCGCGACCGCGCCCTGCACCGTGCTCGACGTTCCGCATCAATGGTCCGCCTGGACGAAGCGTGTGCTGATCGGCGCCGACGAGGTGGCGATCGTCGCGTCGCCCGATCTCGCCAATCTGCGCAACGCCAAGACGCTCATCGATGCGCTGCGCGTCGCCCGCCAGAACGACTCGCCGCCCAAGCTCGTCTTGAATTTCGTCGGCGTTCCGCGGCGGCCGGAAATCGCGGTGGCGGATTTCGCCAAGGCGATCGAGATGGAGCCGTCGGCGATCTTTCCCTTCGAGCCGAAGCTGTTCGGAGCGGCGTCCAACAATGGGCAGATGATCGCCGAGGTCGATCCCGGCGCGAAGCTGATCGAGCAATTCGACGCGCTCGGCCGTGAATTGACCGGGCGCGCCGTGAGCCGCAAGGTCAAGAGCGGGCTGCTCGCGCCATTGCTCGGTCGTTTGTCTCGAAAGCTCGCCGGCTGACGCGCGGCGGATAGGCGTTACGGGGAGATCGCATGTTCGGAAAGCGGACGAACGTCGGAACGGCGCAGACGGGAACCGGCCGGCCTGCGCAGCAACCGTCGGCGGCGAGCAAGGCTGCGGCGTCTGTCTCAGCGTCCGAACCCTCGACCACGGTCGTGGCGGCGGCTCCCGAGCAGAAGCGCTCGGAGCAATATTACGTCACGAAGAGCATGATCTTCGGCGCGCTCATCGAGGCGATCGATCTCGCGCAGCTTTCCAAATTGGAGCCGGAGAGCGCCCGCGACGAGATCAGGGACATCGTCAACGAGATCGTCGCGATCAAGAATGTCGTGATGTCGATAGCCGAGCAGGAGGAGCTGCTCGAGGATATCTGCAACGATGTGCTCGGCTATGGCCCGCTCGAGCCGCTGCTCATGCGCGACGACATCGCCGACATCATGGTCAATGGCGCGGCGAAGACCTATATCGAGGTGGGCGGCAAGATTCAGCTGACCAACATCAGGTTTCGCGACAATTCGCAGCTGATGAATATTTGCCAGCGCATCGTCAGTCAGGTCGGGCGCCGCGTCGACGAATCCTCGCCGATCTGCGACGCGCGCCTGCTCGACGGCTCGCGCGTCAACGTGATCGCGCCGCCATTGGCCATCGACGGCCCTGCGCTCACCATTCGTAAATTCCGCAAGGACAAGCTCACTCTCGATCAGCTCATCCGCTACGCCTCGATCTCGCCGGAGGGCGGCGAGGTGTTGAAGATCATCGGCCGCGTGCGCTGCAACGTCCTGATCTCCGGCGGCACGGGCTCGGGCAAGACGACGCTGCTCAACTGCCTCACCAATTCTATCGACATCGACGAGCGCGTGATCACCTGCGAGGACGCGGCGGAATTGCAGCTGCAGCAGCCGCATGTGGTGCGCCTGGAGACGCGGCCGCCCAACCTCGAGGGGCAGGGCGCGGTGACGATGCGCGATCTCGTCAAGAACTGCCTGCGCATGCGTCCCGAGCGCATCATCGTCGGCGAGGTGCGCGGACCGGAAGCCTTCGATCTTCTGCAGGCGATGAACACGGGCCATGACGGCTCGATGGGCACGCTCCACGCCAACTCGCCGCGCGAGGCGCTCGGCCGTCTCGAGTCGATGATCACGATGGGCGGATTCTCGCTGCCGGCGAAGACGATCCGCGACATGATCGTCTCTTCGATCGACATCATCGTGCAGGCGGCGCGTCTGCGCGACGGCTCGCGTCGCATCACCCACATCACCGAGGTGCTCGGCCAGGAGGCGGATGTGGTCACGCTGCAGGATCTTTTCGTCTATGAGATCGTCGGCGAGGACGCCAATGGGCGGATCATCGGCCGGCATCGCTCGACCGGCGTCGGCCGGCCGCGCTTCTGGGAGCGCGCGCGCTATTATGGCGAGGAGAATCGGCTCGCCGCGGCGCTCGACGCCGCCACTGTCATCGACGACGGAAAATAGGCGCGGGGCCGGCCATGGATCGTCAGTCACTGTTTTCCGCAGCTCTCGTCATGATCGCCGTCGGCGGAGTGATGTACGCATTCGTGTATCCCTATCTCTCCGGCGAGATCCATGCGCAGAAGCGGACCGCGGCGCTGATGTCGTCGTCCGAGCGTCGTCGCGACGCCCGGGGCGGCGATCCCGCGAAGCGGCGCAAGCTGATTCAAGATAGTCTCAAGGACGTCGAGACGAAGAAGAAGGCCAGGGTGACGCTCGAGCAGCGCATCGTTCAGGCGGGGCTCTCGACGACGCGCCCGATCTTTCTTTTCTCCGCGGCGGCGTTCGGCCTCGTCATCGCTTTCGTGGTCTTCGTGTTCAATTCGGACCCTCTCGTCGCTGTCGGCGCGGGCGTGGTCGCCGGCGTCGGCGTTCCGCATTGGCTGCTGGGCTTTCTGGCGCGGCGGCGCATCGGGAAATTCATCGCGGAGTTTCCCGGCGCCGTCGACATCATCATTCGCGGCGTCAAGGCCGGCTTGCCGGTCGCCGATTGCTTTCGCATGATCGCCGGCGAGGCGCCGGAGCCGGTGCGCAGCGAGTTTCGACAGATCGTCGAATCGCAGACGATCGGGCTTTCGATCGCCGAGGCGACCGAGCGCTTCGCCGAGCGCGTTCCGGTGGCGGAGGCTTCTTTCTTCTCGATCGTCATCAGCCTTCAGCAAAAGGCCGGCGGCAATCTCTCAGAGGCGCTCACCAATCTCGCCGGCGTGCTGCGCGAGCGAAAAAAGATGAAGGCGAAGGTGAGAGCGATGTCGGCGGAAGCCAAGGCTTCGGCCGGCATCATCGGCAGCCTGCCGTTTCTCGTGGGCATGGTCGTCTGGTTCACGAATCCTGCGTATATCAGCGTGCTCTTCAATACGACGGTCGGCAATTTCATCATAGGTGCGAGCCTGCTCTGGATGGCGATCGGAGTCTTCATCATGCAGAAGATGATCGACTTCGATATTTGAGCAGGACGAACGAGGCGAGCGAGAGGTCGGGTTCTATGGAGGAGATCGTCAAATTCGCGACCAATGGACGGCTGGCGTTTAGCGTTCTCGTCGCAATGTCGGTCATCGCCACCATCTGGTCGCTGGGGGCGACATTCCTCCAGAGCGACACATTGGCCAAGCGCATGAAGAGCGTCGCCAATGAGCGCGAGCGCATCAGGGCGCGCGAGCGCGCGGCCGCCAAGGCGGATGGCGGCGGTCTTCGGCACCAGCCCAAGCGATATATGAAGAATGTCGTCGACCGCTTTTCTTTGTCGACATGGCTGAACACCGACGACGCCAAGCTGCGTCTGGCTTCCGCGGGCTATCGCGGACCGCAGGCGGAGGTGACCTTTCTCTTCTTCCGCCTGGTGGCGCCGATCGCTTTCGCGCTGTTCGCCGTTTTTTATCTCGTCGTGCTCGACGATTCCGATTGGCCGATGCTCACCAAAGGGGGCATCGTGATCTTCGCGACCTATCTCGGCGTGAAGGCGCCGGAGCTGTTCATCGGCAACACGATCGCCAAGCGGCAGCAGAGCATGCGCATCGCCTTTCCGGATGCGCTCGATCTGATGCTGATCTGCGTCGAGTCCGGCATGTCGGTGGATCACGCCTTTCGCAAGGTGGGGCAGGAGATCGGCGTGCGCTCGGCGGCGCTGGCCGAGGAGTTCGCGCTGGCGACGGCCGAGCTGTCCTATCTGCCGGATCGCCGGCAAGCCTATCAAAATCTGACGGCGCGCACAGGCCTCGATAGCGTGAAGCAGATTTCCACCGTGCTCATTCAGGCCGAGAAATACGGCACGCCGCTCGGCCGCGCGTTGCGCGTGACGGCGCAGGAGAGCCGCGACATGCGCATGGCCGAGGCCGAGCGCAAGGCGGCCGCGCTGCCGCCCAAGCTCACAGTCCCGATGATCGTCTTCTTCCTGCCGGTGCTGATGGTCGTCGTTATGGCGCCGGCCATTATTCAGGTGATGTCGCAGAGCTGGTGAGCGCGCCGAGCTTGGCGCGCGGCGGCGTCGCGGCGCTCTTCTGCTTGTCGCGCGCGCTGTAGCTCTGAATCTCGCGCCAGCTGTTCGATTGCGCGATCATCTGGCGGATCGTGGCGACATTGGCCGCCGCGTCGATCGGCGAGAGATCGTGGCGCGACCAGCTCTCCGCCTCCTCGAACTTGCCTTGGAGCGCGAGCACGAGCGCGAGATTTTGGCGCACGCGCATGTCGGCGGCGGGCTGCGAGGCGGCGGTCAGCAATGTGCTCTCGGCCTGCGGCAGCTGCTTGGAGAGCGCGTAGGAGAGTCCGAGATTGGAGAGAACCTTCGGATCATTGGGCTTGATCTTCAAAGCCGTCTGATAATAGTCGCGCGCCTCTTTGTGATTGCCGAGCTGATCGGCGATCGAGCCCTGCGCGGAGAGCACCGACCAGTCCGGACGCTCCGGCGTATGCGCGCGCGACAGCACGTCGGCGGCCTCGCGCAGACGGCCGGCGTCGGCGAGCGATTTGCCATAGGCGCCGAGAATGGCGAGGTCCTCGGGATAGCGGATGGCCTGGCCCTGCAGCACGGCGACGGCCTGCGCATTGCGGTCCAGCGCATGCAGCGCCCGCGCATAGGTCAGCGCGACGGATTTGTTCTTGGGGTCGGCGTCATAGCGATGTCCCCATTCTTCGGCGAAGCGTCGAAGCTGGGCGTCGTCGGTCGGCATTTCCACGCGTCTCGTCGCGCCGATCGAGCCGGTGACGTCGGAGAGCGGCTGCGCGCAGCCGCAGAGGGCGAGCAGGGCGCAGATCGCGATGGCTCGGGGCGCGCCGGGGCGGCGCGTCGCGACGAAATATGGCGGGAACATCGGACGACCCTTCTGCTGCGGTTTGAACCGTCTGGGTCGAGCAATAAATCGTTAACCTTGCCGCTTCCTTAACGCGCGCGCTCGGCGATCCTTCGGTCGAGCTCGTCGAGATCGCCGCGCCATTGCTCGAGCGCGAAGCCGAGAGCGAAGACATGCTCGACCCGCTCGACCGGCAGGCCGCGCAGGATTCCTTCCTCGCGCAGGGTAGAGATCTCCTGCGAATAGGAGTCGAAGGCGGCCCCCTGCGCGGCGCTCGCGGCGGGCGCGCGGCCGGCCGTCAGCGCTGCGCCGCAGTCGAGAAGATGCGCGGCGGCGGCTTCGGCGATCGTCGTGAGCGGCGCCTCGAGGCGCGGCCGCAGCGTCTCGGGCAGCGGAATGACCGCGGCGCGGCCGATCATCACGAGATCGTGCCGCATGCGCAGCAAGGCGCGCAGCAGAGGGGCGAGATCGGGCTCGGCGTTGAGAAAGGCGATCCGCTCGTGGCGCGCTTCCTGCTCCATTTTATCGAGGCGGGCGAAGGCGTCGCCGACGCCGCGCTGCAGCTCCCGGATCGCCTCCGGGTCCTGCGGTTGCGCGCAGCTCGAAAAGAGCGGGGGGAGGGCCCTGGCCATCGTCCCCAGCATGTCGGCGGCCGCCTCAAGCGCCAGAAGGCGCGCGCGGGCGGGGAAGACGAGATGCGACACGATCAGCGCGACCGCGCCGCCGAGCGCCACCTCGAGCACGCGGTCATAGGCCGAGTGAAACGCGGTGGCATGGGTGATCGTCGGCGCCAGCACGACGATGACGCCGGTCGCCGGCGCAACGGAGAAGCGCGGGCTCAGCGCCGAGAGCAGAGCGAGCGGCGCTATGGCGAGGCCGAGTAGGCCGAGCAGCGCGAGCTGATCGGCGCCGGGAACGAAGTTGGAGACGAGTCCGGCGTAGATCGCGCCGCCCAGCGTGCCCATGGAATAGTCGATCGTCGCCTTGACCGAGCGGCCGACGCTCATCTGCGTGAGGATGACGGCCGTCAGCACGGCCCACAGAATCATGGGCGTGCCGAGGAGGCGCCCGATTCCGAGCGTCGCCACCGCGGCGATCGTGATTCGCGCGCCGAGCGCGAGCTGGGCGCGATAGCGGGAGGGCGAGCCGATTTCCATGCGGTCTCCTATAACGTCTTCGTGTGTCCTTCGTGTCTTAGTGGTAGAAATGTCACAAAGACACGAAGGAACTCGAAAAGAGGGTGACGATGAGCCGATTGGAGGATTGGACGGCGGAAGCGACGCCGATCGATTTCGTCGACAAGGAAAGCTGGCCGATACTCGCCGAGACGCTGCCGCCGGCGATCGCCGCCTTTGCGCGCGCCTGCGGCTTCGACGGCAAGTCCGGCGCTCATTTGCTCGCGCCGGGGCCGGATGGGGCGTTGGCGATCGTTCTGTTCGGCGTGGAAGCGTCGGGTGCGCGCCATCGCGACGCCTTCCTCGCCGGCAAGCTCGCGACGCTGCTGCCGCCCGGACTCTATCGCCTGCGCGAAGGCGTCTCCGACTCGCATGCGGCGGCGCTCGCCTTTCTGCTCGGCGGCTATTCCTTCTCACGCTATCTCGCGCCGAAAAAGGAGCGTCCGCGGCTCTGCGCGCCCCAGGACGTCGATCGCGCGCGCATAGAGCGCGTCGCCGCGGCTCTCTCCTTCGGCCGCGATCTCGTCAACATGCCCGCCAATGATCTGGGCCCCGAGGCGCTCGCGGAGGCGGCGCTGGCGCTCGCCGCGCGGCACGGGGCGCAAGCGCGCGTCATCGTCGGCGACGCGCTGCTTTCGGAAAACTTCCCGCTCATCCATGCGGTCGGCCGCGCGGCGGCGCAGGCGCCCCGGCTCGTCGACATCCGCTTCGGGCCGGAAGAGGCGATGAAAGTGACGCTCGTCGGCAAGGGCGTCTGTTTCGACAGCGGCGGCCTCGACATCAAGCCGAGCAGCGGCATGCTGCTGATGAAGAAGGATATGGGCGGCGCCGCCACGGCGCTGGCGCTCGCCGATATTCTGATGGGGTCCGGCGCTCCCATGCGTCTGCGCGTGCTCGTGCCGATCGTCGAGAACGCCATTTCCGCGGACGCCATGCGGCCCGGCGACATTTATCCGAGCCGCAAGGGCCTCTCCGTCGAGATCGGCAATACGGATGCCGAAGGGCGCCTCATTCTCGCCGACGCTCTGGCGCTCGCCGCCGAGGAGGAGCCGGATCTGCTCGTGGATTTCGCCACGCTGACCGGCGCCGCCCGCGTCGCGCTCGGGCCCGAGCTGCCGGCTTTCTACACCGGAGACGACGCTCTGGCGCTGGAGATCGAGACCTATGGCCGCAAGCTCGGCGATCCGGTCTGGCGCCTGCCTTTGTGGGACCCTTATGATTCGCAGCTCGACGGCAGAGCGTCGAACATCGTGAATGTGTCGTCGAGCGCCCATGCGGGCTCGATCACCGCGGCGCTATTCCTGCGTCGCTTCGTCGCCAATCCCGAGAAATGGGCGCATTTCGATCTCTTCGCCTGGAATCCCTCGGCCAAGCCCGGGCGGCCAGAGGGCGGCGAGATTCAGACGGCGCGGCTCCTCGCCGAGTTGATCGTGGAGCGCGCCGCGCGTTGGGGCGTGAAGACATGAGCGACAGTTTCGACAAGCGGCTGACGCCGGCGCGGCCCGATCTCGCCGCGCGTCATCTCGAGGGCAAGGTCGAGGCGGCGCGCTTCGTCGACGGCCGCCGCATGCAGGTGAAGGAAGGCGTCGCCGATTTGAAGCGCGAGCCGCGGCCGGATGCGCGGCTCGACACGCAGGCGCTCTATGGCGAGACGGTCATCGTCTATGACGATGAGGAGGGCTGGTCCTGGGTCCAGCTCGAGCGCGATTCCTATGTCGGCTGGATCGCCGCCAATCTGCTGTGGAGCCGGATCGAGACGCCGTCGCATCGCGTCTGTGTCCCCCGCACCTTTGTTTTTCCGCGACCGGAGATCAAGGACCCGCCCTTGCTGGCGCTGCCGCTCGGCGCGGAGGTGGAGATCGTCGGCGAGCGCGACAAATTTTTGATCGAGGCCGGCGGCGGCTTCCTCTATCGGCCGCATCTGACGCCGTGCGCGGCGCGCGTCGCGGATTTCGTCTCTGTCGCCGAGAGCCTGATCGGCGCGCCCTATCTATGGGGCGGCAAGAGCTGGCTCGGCGTCGATTGCTCGGGGCTCGTGCAGACATCGCTCGCAATGGCCGGCGTCGCGGCGCCGCGCGACACCGATCTACAGGAGAAATCGCTCGGCCGCGCGCTCGCGGAAGACGAGCCGCTACGGCGCGGCGATCTCGTCTTCTGGAAAGGGCATGTCGGCGTCATGCAGGACGAGGCGCGCCTGCTGCACGCCAACGCCTTTCATTTGCAGGTCGCGAGCGAGCCCTTCTTGCCGGCGCGCGCGCGTATTCTGGCTTCGGGCTCGGCGGTGACGAGCGTGCGGCGGCTCGAGAATTGACAGTAAGGTCATTTCGCCTTCCTTTTTGACCTTTCGGCTGGGAAGACCTTCCATGGGCGCGCTTGCCGTCACCGCCAAAGGACAAGTCACGCTGCGCAAAGACTTGTTGAAACATCTCGGCGTTCGGCCCGGCGAGCAGATCGAGGCCGAGACGCTTCCGGACGGGCGCGTCGAGATTCGCGCAGCGCGTCCTGGCGGCAAGATGGCGGACGTCTTCGACCTGCTGAAGCGCGAGACCGCTCCCTCCTCGTCGATCGAGGAGATGAACGAAATCGCCGCGCGCGACTGGGCCGGAAAGAGATGAAGATCGCGGCGGACGCCTGGTGAACACGGCGACTGTGGTCGTGAACCGACCAGCCGTCGAAGCGGGGCTCGCCATGCTCGACGCCGGCGGCGATTTCGTCGACGGCGTCGAGCATATGAGGGGCGTCGGCTCGGGGCCGAGCTCTTCTCGACATTCGACGAGAAGGCGACGAAACTGTTGAGAGAGCGAGGCGAGAAGGTTCGCCTCCTGTCTTAGGCCGTCACGAGAATCGCCCATGCCCGAGCCGCTCTATCTCGAGGATCTCTTCGTCGACCAGCGCTTTCGCGCCGGGCCGCTCGAGGTCACGACCGAAGAGATCAAAGCTTTCGCGACGAAATTCGATCCGCAGCCCTTTCATCTCGACGAGGATGCGGCGACGAGCAGCCTGTTCGGCGGATTGGCGGCGAGCGGCTGGCACACGGCCTCGCTCACCATGCGGCTGTTGACGCAATGCGCCTCCTTCGCCGGCGGGCTGATCGGGGTCGGCGGCAAGGTCGAGTGGATGCGGCCCGTGCGGCCGGGCGATCGTCTGAGCGTCGAGGCGACGATCCTGCGCATTGCGCCATCGAAATCGCGGCACGATCGCGCAATGGTCAAAATGCGCGTCGTCACCGCCAATCAGCATGGCGAATCCGTGCAGCGGCTGGACGCCGATGTGCTCGCCTTTCGACGGCCGGCGAGCCCCTGAACGCCACGCTCAGCGCTCGCGCGCCAGCATAGCGACGATCTTTTCCGCCCATTCCAGAGGCGCTCCGTCCGGCGTCACGCGCAGGTCGTAGCGCTGCGGCGGCATGAAGAGCTTATTGGTATCCTCGAAGCGGCCTTTGGCGATCCTGTCGACGAAAATCGTGAAAGCCTCGCCGAAGGCGGCCCTGGTTTCCGGCGTCGGGCAGATGAAATCGGCGACGGCGGCGTGGCCGGATCTGACGACGCAGTCGCACAGCCAGCCCATGCGTCGCGCATGCTCGATCCGGTCCGCGAGCGAGAAGCCGAGATCGCGCTCGAGATTGGCGCGGACCTCGTCGGCGTTGAACAGAACAGCGTTCAATCGGGGAGCGAGAAGGGTCGCGAGCGTCGTCTTTCCGGCGCCGGGCAGGCCCATGATCAATATTTTTCGTGCGGCGGGGAGCGTCACCGGAAGCTCGACATTCGTGGGACTCTATTTGACCTTCTGAAAGGCGCGCAGTAGCCGCCGCAAGGCGATGAGGCCCGAGGCCCGGCTAGGGTCATAGCTCGGATTGCCGCCGGAAAAGCCGGTCGCATAATCCGAGATGACGGCGACGGCGGCAAAGGGCAAGGCGAAGCGCTTGGCGAGGATCGCCTCGGGCGCGAGCGCCATGCCGAGCGCGTCGGCGCCGAGCAGGCGGGCCATCTTCACTTCCGCCGGCGTCTCGAAGCTCGGACCGGAGAACCACATGAGAATGCCGTCATGCAGCGTCACGCCGGCGCCGGCGCTGGCCTGCTTGAGCCGCCGCAGCAGCCTTTTGTCATAGGCGCCGTTCATATTCACGAAATTCAGGCCCGGGGCGCCGATGAGCGGATTCATGCCGCTGAAGTTAATGTGGTCCGTCACGCCGAGAATGGAGGAGGGCTGCAAATCGGCGTTGGTCGAGACGGCGAGGCCGGCGGACAACAGCGCCCGCACGTTCAAATGCGTCAATGTCTCGACCGGCGAGGACATCAGGCTCGGATCGCCGCTGTCGTAGAATTCCGAGCGCCCTTTGAGGAACAGCATGGGCGCGCCCTCGACGAGGCCGATCAGCAGCTCGCCGCCCTCGACCTCCGGAAATCCGGGAAGATCGGAATAGGGAATGGCGACGGCTTGCTCGCCTATGTCGGCGGCCGCGAGAAATTCGCGTCCGAGCACGACGGCGGTCTCTATCGGCCCCAGCGGGTTGCGTGCGCCGATGATTTCGGCCGCGGCCTGCGCGCGCGTGGTCATGAATCGCCTCGAAGTGATTCGAATCGTTGCCGGCGAGTGTGACGAAGCGGCGGCTTCGCCGCAAGAGCGAGCAGCAGAGCGCGCGCCGCTTTCATTCCCTCAGCCGGCCTTGTCGCCCGGATGCGGCTCGGCCTCGATGCGAAAGGCCGCGGCGAAGAGGGCGCGCGTGTAGTCGCTCTTGGGCGCGGCGAACACATCGGCCGCCGGGCCTTCCTCCACCACCTTGCCGTAGCGCATCACGATGAGATGCGCCGCCAGCGATTTCACCACTTTGAGGTCGTGGCTGATGAAGAGATAGGCGAGGCTGTGCTTGGCCTGCAATTCGCGCAAGAGATCGACGATCTGCGCCTGCACCGACATGTCGAGCGCCGATGTGGGCTCGTCGAGCACGATGAATTTCGGCTTCAGCACAATGGCGCGGGCGATGGCGACGCGCTGGCGCTGGCCGCCCGAGAATTCGTGCGGATAGCGATCCATCATGGCGGGGTCGAGCCCGGTCTCGGCCAGCGCATTGGCGACGATCTCGCGCGTTTCCTCGAAGGAGAGGCCGCGCATCTGCACGCCCAATCCTTCCGCGACGATCTCGGCGACCGACATGCGCGGCGACAGCGAGCCATAGGGGTCCTGGAAGACGATCTGCATGTCGCGGCGCAGCGGGCGCATCTCTTTCACGCTTTTGGCGTCGATGCGCTCGCCGAGATAGAGGATCGGCCCCTCGGAGCGGATGAGGCGCAGCAGAGCGAGGCCGAGCGTCGTCTTGCCGGAGCCCGATTCGCCGACGACGCCGACCGTCGAGCCGCGGCGCACCGCGAGCGTGACGCCGTCCACCGCCTTGATATGGCCGACGGTGCGGCGCAGGAAGCCGCGCTTGATCGGAAACCAGACCTTGAGATCATTGGCGGCGACGAGCACGGGCTCGCTCTCGTCCTCCACCGGCGGCGCGCCCTTGGGCTCGGCGGCGAGCAGCGCCTTGGTGTAGGGGTGCTCGGGCGTGGCGAAGACTTTCTCGACATCGCCCGTCTCGACGATGCGCCCATGCTGCATGACGCAGACATCGTCGGCGAAGCGCCGCACGAGCCCGAGATCATGGGTGATGAACAGCATGGCCATGCCATAGGTCTTCTGCACGCGCTCCAGTAGAGCGAGAATCTGCGCCTGCACGGTGACGTCGAGCGCCGTGGTCGGCTCGTCGGCGATGAGCAGGTCCGGGCGGTTGGCGAGCGCCATGGCGATCATCACGCGCTGGCGCTGGCCGCCCGACAATTGATGCGGAAAAGCGGCGAGGCGTTCGGAAGGGTTCGGAATGCCGACCTCGCCGAGCAATTCGACGACGCGGGCGCGGATCTTTTCCGCGCCGCGCGCGCCATGCAGCTCGAGAATCTCGCCGATCTGCTGCTCGATCGTCTGCAGCGGATTGAGCGAGGTCATCGGCTCCTGAAACACCATGGTGATCTTGGCGCCGCGAATGGCGCGCAGCCGCGCGTCGGAGAGCTTCAGAATATCGTCGCCGGCGAAGTCGATGCTTCCCGACGGATGAATCGCCGACGGCGGCAGCAGCCGCACGATGGAGAGCGCGGTGATCGACTTGCCGGAGCCCGACTCGCCGACGAGCGCCAGCGTGCGCCCGCGCTCGAGCGAGAAGGAGACCTTGTCGACGGCGAGCGTCTCCTTGCCGCCGCCTTGCGCGAAGGCGATGGAGAGGTCGCGGACGTCGAGGAGGGGGGCGGCGAGGAGGGGGGGAGGAGTCATGCGAGGGCGCGGATCATATCGAGGGTCATATGGTCGAGATCGATCGACTCGAGCCCGGTCGGAAGCTCTAGTTTGCGATCCGTCGTGACGAAAGCGCGGCAGCCGTGCAGACGAGCTGTCGCGACGTGGATGGCGTCTGGGAGCTTTGTCTTGCTGCGGATCGCTCGTTGCCTCGCGGCTTCGACGATCACATCCTTGTCGATCGGCCGACTCTCGAAACCTTCTGGCGATTGGAGGAGTTCGCCGTAGACTTCGGCGAGCCGATCATCGTTGGTCCTGAGAGGATGGACGAGAAGCTCGGCGACGAGAAGCTCGCTGACGACCGCCACCGCCACCTTGGCGTCGATCAGGTCGAGGACCGCTCGGGCGTGATCAGAAGCAGGCCCTCGCCGCTCGAAAGCCAAAATGAATACATTGGCGTCGAGATAGATCTTGATCGTCATCGCTCGCGATGACTCCACTCGTCACGCAGCGCCCTGACATATTCGTTGACCTCTTCCGTCGACTTGAAATTGTCGCGCTGGATGTGCTTGTGCCGGTCGAACCAGCTCCGGCCGTCAGAAACGGCGGCTGTGTCGGGCGATTCTTCGACGATAATGGTCACCGTGACCTTCGCGTTCTCGCCGATCTCCTCACGCAGGTCGGCGGGCAGACGCGAGGCCGGATAGTGCTCGCGAAAGATTTTATTCATGCTTCGGCTCCAGTCCTCTTCACCATACCACAGCCTCACCGGAACGTCTTCCGCGGGTCGAAGGCGTCGCGCACGGCTTCGCCGATGAACACCAGAAGCGAGAGCATCAGCGCGATGATGACGAAGCCGGTGAGGCCGAGCCAGGGCGCCTGGAGATTGGATTTGCCTTGCAGCAGCAATTCGCCGAGCGACGGCGAGCCCGGCGGCAGGCCGAAGCCTAAGAAGTCCAGCGAGGTCAGCGTCGTGATCGAGGAATTGAGCACGAAGGGCAGGAAGGTCAAGGTCGCGACCGTGGCGTTGGGCAGGAGATGGCGCGTGATGATGCGGAAATTGGAGAGGCCGAGCGCGCGCGCCGCATTCACATATTCGAAATTGCGCGCCCGCAGAAATTCTGCGCGCACCACATGCACCAGCGACACCCAGGAGAACAGCAGCAATATGCCGAGCAGCACGAAAAAGCCCGGCGCGAGAAAGGAGGAGATGATGATGAGCAGATAGAGCTGCGGCAGCGACGACCATACTTCGATGAAGCGCTGGAAGACGAGATCGACGCGCCCGCCGAAAAAGCCCTGCACAGCGCCCGCGGCGACGCCGACGACCGAGGAGACGCTCGCCAGAATGAGGCCGAACAGCACCGAGACGCGGAAGCCATAGAGCAGACGCGCGACGACGTCGCGACCTTGGTCGTCGGTGCCGAGCCAGTTCCATTCGATCGCCGAGCAGCCGAGATGCGCCTTCTCCGGCCCGAGCTTCTTGGCCGCGGCGGCCTCGCATTGCGCCTTGGAGAGCAGCCATGTCGGCGGCGAGGGCGCAGGCGTCGGCAGATCGAGATTATGCGTGTCGTAGGAGTAGCGGACAGGCGGCCAGATCATCCAGCCATTCGCCTCGATCTCCTTCTCGATCGTCGGATCGCGATAGTCGGTGCGCGCCAGAAAGCCGCCGAACTTCTCCTCCGGATAGTCCTTGAAGATGGGGAACAGCAGCTCGCCCTTGTAATAGGCGAGAACGGGCTTGTCATTGGCGATGAAATTCGACGCCAGCGACAGCAGGAACAGGGCCATGAACACGAAGAAGGACCAATAGCCGCGGCCGTTGGCCTTGAAGCTCTGCAGCCGGCGCCGGTCGATCGGCCGCAGCCGCAACACGCCGCCGCCGGGAATCGCCGGCGCGAGCTTGGTCGTCGAGGCGGGAGCGCTCGTCTCGTCCATGATTCTGCTAAACCTCGCGTGTCTCGAAATCGATGCGCGGATCAATCCATGTGTAGGTCAGGTCGGACAGCAGATTCACCACGAGGCCGAGCAGCGCGAAAATATAGAGATTGGCGAACACCACCGGATAATCGCGATTGACGATGGATTCGTAGGAGAGATAGCCGAGCCCGTCGAGCGAGAAGATCGTCTCGATCAGCACGGAGCCGGTGAGAAAGGCGTGCACGAAGGCGCCGGGAAAGCCGGAGACCACGATCAGCATGGCGTTGCGGAACACATGGCCGTAGAGCACGCGATTCTCGGTGAGGCCCTTCATGCGCGCCGTCTGCACATATTGCTTGCGGATCTCGTCGAGGAAGGAATTCTTGGTCAGAAACGTCTGCGTCGCCAAGGCGCCGAGCGTCATGGCGAGCACGGGCAGGCAGATGTGCCAGAGGTAATCGCCCACTTTGCCGATGAGCGAGAGCTCGGAGAAATTCTCGGAGACGAGGCCGCGCAATGGGAATATCTGCCAGAAGGAGCCGCCGGCGAAGAGCACGATCAGCAGCATGGCGAAGAGAAAGCTCGGGATCGCATAGCCGATGATGACGAGATTGGACGTCCAGGAGTCGAAACGTTCGCCGTCGCGCACCGCTTTGGCGATGCCGAGCGGAATGGAGACCGAATAGGAGATCAGCGTCATCCATAGGCCGAGCGACATGGAGACGGGAAGCTTCTCGCCGATGAGCTTCAGCACGCTCTCGTCGCGGAAATAGCTGCGGCCGAAATCGAAGACGGCGTAATTCTTCACCATCAGCAGGAAGCGTTCCCAGGCCGGCTTGTCGAAGCCGAACTGTTTTTCCAGCTCGGCGATGAATTTGGGATCGAGCCCCTGCGCGCCGCGATATTTGGACGCGGCGTCCGCGCCTGCGCCCAGCGTCGCCGCGCCGCCGCGGCCGACGTCGCCGCCGCCGCCCGAGAAGCGCGAGGTCGCGCCCATGTCATAGCCCTGCAGCTGCGCGATGACGCGCTCGACAGGACCGCCCGGCGCGAATTGCACGATGGCGAAGGAGATGAGCATGATGCCGAGGATCGTCGGGATCATCAGCAGGAGGCGTCGTAGAATATAGGCTGCCATCTGGTTCAGCGTCCCGCATAATTGATCTTGCGCGCCTTGGCGTCGTCCCACCACCATGTCGCGGCGACGCCCGTGTCGAAGCGCGGATAGCGCTCGGGGCGGCCGAACACGTCCCAATGGGCGATCCAATGCGTCGGCTTATAATAATGCGGAATCCAATATTGGCTGGCGATCAGCACGCGGTCGAGCGCGCGGCAGATGGCGGCGAGCTCCTCGCGTGAGGTCGCGACCAGCGCCTTCTCGATCAGCGTGTCGACGACCGGATCGGCGACGCCGATGACATTCTGCGAGCCCTTGGTGCGCGCCGCCTCGGAGCCGAACATGATGCGCAGCTCCTCGCCGGGCGAATAGGCGATGCGCACGCGCTCCATGACGACGTCGTAATCATGATCGTCGAGGCGGGCCTTATATTGCGCGGCGTCGACGATGCGCATGTGTGCGTTGACGCCGATCAGCTTCAGATTCTTGATGAAGGGCTGCGTGTGCCGCTCGAACATGCTCGAGTTGTAGAGAAACTCGAATTCGAGCGGCTTGCCGTCGGGCAGGCGCAGCAGGCCGTCCTTGCGCGTGCAGCCGGCCTCGGTCAAGAGATCGACGGCCTTGCGCAGGAGAGTGCGATCCTGTCCCGAGCCGTCCGACACGGGCGGCTGGAACGGCGCCTCGAACACGTCTTTCGGCAGGCGATCGCGGAACGGCTCCAGCAGAGCGAGCTCGGCCGGCGTCGGAACGCCGACGGCCTCGAGATCGGAATTCTCGAAATAGGAGCTCGTGCGCTTATACGAGTCGTACATCAGATTGCGGTTCGTCCATTCGAAATCGAATGCGTAGCCGAGCGCCTTGCGCACGCGCGGATCGGCGAACACCGGCCGGCGAATGTTCAGGAACCAGCCTTGCGTTCCCGATATGTTGTAATCGGGAATTTCCTCGCGCTTCACGCGCCCGTCGCGAAAGGCGGGGAAGTCGTAGCCGGTCGCCCAAATGGCCGAGGTGAACTCCTCATGCACGGTGAAGGCGCCCGCCTTGAAGGCTTCGAAGGCGACATTGCGGTCGCCGTAATAGTCGAAGCGGATCACCTCGAAATTGGCCTGGCCGACATTGACGGGCAGATCCTTGGCCCAATAATCCGCCACGCGCTGGAAGGAGATATAGCGCCCGGGATCGATCGGTCCGACTTTATAGGCGGAGGAGCCGAGCGGCGGCTCCAGCGTCGTCTCGTTGAATTTATGCTTGCTGTAATAGGCTTTCGAGAAGATCGGCTGGCTCGCGACGATGATCGGCAGATCGCGGGCGCGCCCGGGCGCGAGCTTCACCACCAGCACATCATCCGCCTGCGCCGTGGCGCTGACGAGATCGCGCAGCGATTGCGAGATCATCGGATGGCCCTCGGCCTTCAGAATATCGAGGGAGAAGGCGACGTCATGCGCGGTGAGCGGCGAGCCGTCGTGAAAGCGCGCCTCCTTGCGCAGGAGGAACGTATAGGTGAGCTTGTCGGCGGAGACACGAACCGTCTTCGCCACCAGGCCATAGAGCGCGTCGCGCTCGTCGAGGCTGCCGGCCATCAGCGTGTCGTAGACGAGGCCGACGCCCGCCGCCGGATTGCCGCGCAAAATATAAGGGTTGAGCGAGTCGTAGCTGTTCTTTTCCGGCGGCGGCGGCTCCATCACCAGCGTTCCGCCCTTGGGCGCGTTGGGGTTCACATAGGCGAAATGCGGAAAATCCGGCTGTTCGGCGAGCTCGCCGAAGATGGAGAGGCCATGGCTCTCGGTCTCGCCCGGCTCCGCCTCGGCGAAGGCGGGGCGGATCGCCCATCCGGGCGCCGCGAGGCTGGCGAGGCTCGAGAGGGCGGCGAGCGCCCGGCGGCGCGTCACGGGAAGAAAATTTCGGGTTTCGGCCAAAGGGGTCTCTCGCTTTCGGAGCGGCGTTTCGGACGCGAGCGCAGCGGCGCCGCGAATCCCGCGATTATGTCGGATTTTCGGGACGAAGCCATATGAGATTGCGGCCGCTTCCCCTATGACGCGCAAGCCGGGGCCGCGGTTCCGCCCTTTGTGGGACCGCGCCGGATACGCGGGGAAAGCGCCGGTTTTCGGGCAGCGCGACCGCTGCCGGCGGGGCCCGGAGCAATTTGCGCGACGCGGATATTGTGTCCCCCGGCCCAGGCGCCGTATTCGATGGCCTCTTTCGTATCGCGTCGGGAGCGCAGCCAAGATGACCAGAGAGCCCCGCCCGTTTCGTAGCCGAGCCTTCATCGACGGCGCCTTCGTCGGCGCCGACAATGGCGCGACCTTCGCCGTTCGCGATCCGGCTACGGGCGCGGTATTGGCGGAGGTCCCGGACATGGGCGCCGCCGAGACGCGCAGAGCGATCGAGGCCGCAGAGCGCGCGCTGCCCGCCTGGCGCGGCAAGCTCGCCAAGGAGCGCGCGCAAATTCTGCGGCGCCTGCATGATCTCCTGCTCGCCGATCAGGAGCGCCTCGCGCAGATCATCACGGCCGAGCAGGGCAAGCCCTTGGCCGAGGCGCGCGGCGAGATCGCCTATGGCGCGGCCTATTTCGACTGGTTCGCGGAAGAGGGCCGCCGCGTCTATGGCGACGTGATCCCGCAGCAGGCGCGCGAGAAGCGCATTCTCGTGTTCAAGCAGGCGATCGGCGTCACCGCCGCGATCACGCCCTGGAACTTCCCCTCCGCCATGATCGCCCGCAAGGCCGGCGCGGCGCTGGCCGCCGGCTGCACGATGGTGGTGAAGCCCGCCGAGCTGACGCCGCTCTCGGCGATCGCGCTCGCCGAGATCGCCCAGCGCGCCGGCGTGCCGGACGGTGTGCTCAATGTGGTGACGACCAATGACCCCGCCAGCGTCGGCGCCGAGCTGACCTCCAACTCCGCCGTGCGCAAGATCACCTTCACCGGCTCGACCGAAGTGGGGAAAATTCTTCTGCGTCAGGCGGCGGAGACTGTGCAGAAATGCTCGATGGAGCTCGGCGGCAACGCCCCCTTCATCGTCTTCGCGGACGCCGATATCGATCTCGCGGTGAAGGGCGCGCTGGCGACCAAATATCGCAACAGCGGCCAGACCTGTGTCTGCGCCAATCGCTTTCTCGTGCAGCGCGACGTCGCCGAGGCCTTCGCCGCCAAGCTCGCCGAGGCGGCGTCGAAGCTGAAGGTCGGGCGCGGCGTCGATCCCGGCGTCGTCATCGGCCCGCTGATCGAGGAGGCGGCCGCCGAGAAAGTGGAGCGTCTCGTCGCCGACGCCCGCGCGCGCGGCGCCAAAGTGCTGACCGGCGGCGCGCGCCATGCGCTCGGCGGAACATTCTTCTCGCCGACCGTGCTCTTCGACGTGCGCCCGGACATGCAGATTTTCGAGGAGGAAATTTTCGGCCCGGTCGCCGCGATCACGCCGTTCGCGGATGAGGAGGAGGCGATCCGCCTCGCCAATTCGACGCATTACGGCCTCGCCGCCTATTTCTACAGCCGCGACATAGCGCGCGTGTTTCGCGTCGCCGAGCAGCTCGAATTCGGCATGGTCGGCGTCAACGAATCGCTGATGTCGAGCGAGGCTGCGCCTTTCGGCGGCGTGAAACAGTCGGGCATGGGACGCGAGGGCTCCAAATACGGCATAGAGAGCTATCTCGAGATCAAATATGTCTGCCTCGGCAATATGTGAGGCGCTCAGCCGTCGCGGTTCGGCGTGCCGAGCGCATGCACGTCGGGCGCGAGCGTCATATTGTCGACGTCTCGCATTATGCGCTCGCCAGCGTGGCGCGCATTTTCTTCATCAATGCGTCAGCCACAGGCGTAGCGATGTGGCGAAGCGCGTGGCGAAAGAGAGAGACCCGCGCGCGGGCCTCTCTGGCCCGCTGACGACGGACGCGTCCGCCATTCGCGGAAGGCGGAGCGCGGCATGCGTCTCGAGCCAGGCGCAATCCTCGTCGACGAGCGCCTTCAGCGGCGCGCGTTGCGCGCCCTCTATGCGCGCGCGATCCTGCTCGCGCGGCGGCGCGGAGATGGCGAGAGCGCGGAGCAGCGCCGATCGCGCGAGCGATAGGCTCGCATGCTTGAACAGCTCGCCGCGCGATCGGACGCCGGGACTCGGCGCCGCCTCATTGACGCGGCGCAAAGTCTCCAGCACCGAGGCGCCGAAATCCGTGTTGGCGAAATAGCGTTTCGCCGAGGGCGGCGCGCCGTCGAAATGAAGCAGGTCGCTCCACAGCGCGCCGATGACATTCTGAGATTCTCGAAAGGGCAGCGCCGACACCGCATCGTCGCCGAACACGGCGCGCCAACGCCGGATCGTCTCGGCGTAACGGCAATACCAATTGTCCGGGAGCAGCAGCTCGTCGACGAATTGCTCGAGCGTGACGTCGCGGCCGGAACGGATCGTGCTCGAATAGGCGGAATGGATGCGCGCTTCATGGGCGCGCAGCACAATGGCGATGCGGCAGTCGAATTCGCCGAAATCCTCGGCGAGGCGTTCTATATGGCGCGGGAAAAAGCGTGAGGAGAAATGTTCGGCGCTGAGAAGAAGGGTCGGCGCTTCGGCGCGACGAAATTCCGACTTCAACGAAGCGACGACATCTTCCCGTCGGCGCCAATGGCGCGAGAGGTCGTAATCGACCCATCCGCCCTCGCCGATATAGCAGGCGACGAGCGGCGCATGATTGGCGTTGCGTCGCTCGAAGGCGAGGCTCTGCGTCGGATAGAGAATTCCGCGCGCCGCGAGGATGCTGCGATTATCGAAGCAGAAGCGCTGGAACGATGTCGTTCCCGTCTTCTCGAGGCCGATATGAAAGATGATCCTCTTGCGCATTGTGCGCCTCGACGCGCGCGCGACCCCATCGTCGCGCCCGTGAAGCGTCGACGGTTTTTATTTCAGCGCTATTTCTGGTGTGTCGCTCATTCGATCTGCGGCGCGCTTAGAGCGCTTTCCGCTCGATCGGAATGCGCTCCGAAGAAGGAATGTCAGACGCTACCGATCCATTGAGATCGGTAGCGCTCTAACGGAAGCGTCGATAGGCGCGATGACCGCCGTAATAGCCCCAGCCATATCCCGCGCCGGCGTAATAGGGCGCGCCATAGCCATAGGGACCATAATCATAAATCGGCGCGGCATAGGTCGGCGGCGGCGGCGTGGGCAGGGGCGCGATCGACGTCGCCGCGACGAAGCCGAAGAGATCGCGCCATGCCGCATAGCACCACGATCCCTCGCAGCGCTGCACGTCGATCTGCGCATCGCGAGGAATGGATTGAACGATTTTGGCGCGGCTCGTCGGCTCGGCGCGCATGCTCGTCGATCGCGTCGTGATGGCGGGGCTCGCCGCGGCGCCGGCGATCATCGCGGCCGACAGTGCAGCCGCCAGCGCGTTGCGACGCATCGTCCTCGACTCCTCCACGCAGCGCGATCAGCGTTCCTGCGTGTTGGATAAGTCTTTCGCGGCCTATGGTCGAGTTACGGTTTCGTAATGTCGACGCGACGGCGCCTATTTCGGCGCATGCACCAGCAGACGCCCGACGCGGCGCGGATCGGCTTCGACGATCTCGAACTCCCAGCCTTCGATCGGCGCGGGCACGATCTCGCCGCGCATCGGCACATGGCCGGCGAGCGAGGCGACGAGGCCGCCGAGCGTCGTGACCTCGGCGCCGTCTTCATCGGGTGTGAAATCGACGCCGAGCCGCTGCGAGACCTCCTCGAGATCGGCTTTGGCGTCGACGAGGAAGACGCCGTCGGACACGGTCTCGATGCGCGGCTCCTCGTCGACGTCATGCTCGTCCTCGATATCGCCGACGATCATCTCGACGATGTCCTCCATCGTCACCAGCCCATGCGTGCCGCCATATTCGTCGATGACGAGCGCGAGATGGGTGTGCGTCGCCTGCATCTTCACCAGCAGATCGAGCGCCGGCATCGAGGGCGGCACATAGAGCACCGGCTTCAGCGGGGTGGCGGCGGCGAGCGCCGCCGAAAAATCGATCGCGGCCAGCGAGACGGTCGGCGCATGCTCGCTCGGCGGCGCGTCGGGCGCTCCCGCCGTCACCGGCTCGGCGCGTTCGGCGAGCGAGGCGAGATAGTCGACGAAGTCGCGGATGTGGATCATGCCGCGCGGATCGTCCAGCGTGTCGCCATAGACGGGCAGGCGCGAATGGCCGGCGTTGCGGAACAGCGCCAGAGTCTCGCCGAGCGTGGCGTCCTGCGCGACGGCGACGATGTCGGCGCGCGGAATCATCGCGTCGGCGACACGCAGATCATGCAGCGCCAGCACATTCTTCAGCAGCACGCGCTCATGCGGCGTCACATCGCCGGCGGCGCCTTCCAGCGCCTCCTCTATGTCCTCGCGCACCGAGGGCGAGCCCAGTCCGATGAGAGCGCGCAGCCGATCGACGATGCCGCTCCGCTGCTCGCGCCGCGAGGCCGAATGGTCGCCATTATCCGTCCTAGACATCGCCGTTCGATTTTCCTGTCGACGAAAGCTCCGCCACGGGGTCGGAACCTTCGTAAGGATCGCGGAGGCCGAGAGCGGCCGCTATGCGGCGTTCCAGCGCCTCCATCTCTTCGGCCTCCCGTGGAGATTGATGGTCGTAGCCGATCAGATGCAGAAATCCATGAATGAGCAAATGCGTCAGATGCGCGTCGAAGCTCTTGTCCTGCTCGGCGGCCTCGCGCGCGACCGTCTCATGCGCGATGACGATGTCGCCGAGCGCCATCCGGCGCGCGAGCGGGCCCGGCGTCTCGAAGGAGAGGACATTGGTGGGCTTGTCGATCCCGCGCCATTGCGCGTTCAATTCGCGGATCGTCGCGTCATCGGTGAAATTGACGCTCAACTCGCAGTCCTGCGCGAGCGGCGCCGCCGTCTGGGCGACGCACTCGCGCACGGTACTCTCAGTCAGCTCGTCGAGCCCGGCCTGCTGTTCCCAGCACGGCGCAGTGACGATGATGTCGATCGCGACGCTCATGGCTCTCGAGGCTTCGCCTTCTCCCGCCCGGCCGCCTCATAGGCGCCGACGATCTGCCGCACGAGGTCGTGACGAACGACATCGCCCTCGGCGAATTTCACCCAGCCGACGCCCTCTAGTCCCGAGAGCAGGCCGATCGCCTCGCTCAATCCGGATTTCTGGCCGGGCGGCAGATCGGTCTGCGAGGGATCGCCATTGACGATCATACGCGATCCGTCGCCGAGTCGGGTGAGAAACATTTTCATTTGCACGGAGGTGGCGTTCTGCGCCTCGTCCAGCAGCACGCAGGCCTTGGTGAGCGTGCGTCCGCGCATGAAGGCGAGCGGCGCGACCTCGATCATGCCGGTCTGCATGCCGCGCTCCACCATGCGCGGGTCCATGAAATCATGGAGGCCGTCATAGATGGGCCGCAGATAGGGGTCGACCTTCTCGCGCATGTCGCCGGGCAGGAAGCCCAGACGCTCGCCGGCCTCCACCGCCGGGCGCGAGAGAACGATGCGCTCGACCGCGCCCTGCTCGAGCAGCGACACCGCATGGCCGACGGCGAGCCAGGTCTTGCCCGTGCCGGCCGGCCCTTCGGCGAAGACCAGCTCATGGCGCTTCAGCTCCCGCAGATAGAGGTCCTGGGCGAGGTTTCTGGCGCGCACCGGCCCGCGCCGGCGCGTCGAAATCTGCTCGAAGACCGCGCGGCCAGCGTCCGCTTCCGGAAAGAGGCTGCCCTGACGGGCCGATTCTTGAATCGCGCCATCCACGTCGCCTAGCCCCACATTCTGGCCGAGCTGCACGCGGCCATAGAGAATCTCCAGCACGCGGCGGGCCTGGTCGCAGGCGTCGGGCCGGCCTTTGAGCGTGACATGATTGCCATTGGCGAAACAGGCGACGCCGAGGCGCCGCTCGATCTTGGCGAGATGCTGGTCATAGAGGCCGAAGACGAGCGAGGCGTAGCGATTGTCCTCGAAGGCGAGCGTCACATCCGCTTCCGGCTCGCCTGCGCGCGGCGCGTCCGGTTGTTCGAAGACCCGTCTCTCGCGGTCGAGCGTCACAGCGCGGCCTCCCTCGCATCGTCCGGGATCGTTCGGCCGGCGATGCGTCCGGCGAGCGAATTGGAGCCGGCGGCGACGATCGTCACCGGCAGCGTCTTCCCGATCAGCTCCTCGCCGCCCATCGCATGCACGGGCTGCATATAGGGGCTCTTGCCGGCGATCTGACCCTCGTGCCGGCCGGGCTTCTCGAACAGCACCTCGACCGTGCGGCCGACAGCAGCCGCGTTGAACGCCTGCCGCTGCTCCTCGACCAGCGCCTGGAGCACGGCGAGCCGCTCGGATTTGACGCTCTCGTCGATCTGATCCTCGCGCTCGGCGCCCGGCGTGCCGGGGCGCGGCGAATATTTGAAGGAGAAGGTCGAGGCGAAGCCGACCGCGCGAATGAGCGCCAGCGTCGCCTCGAAATCCGCATCTGTCTCGCCGGGAAATCCGACGATGAAGTCCGAGGAGAGCGCAATATCCGGCCGCGCCGTGCGCAGCCGCGCGACGATGTCCAGATAAAAGCGCGCGTCATGGCGTCGATTCATCGCTTTCAATATGCGATCCGACCCGGATTGCACGGGCAGATGCATGAAGGGCGCCAGCGTCGGCAGCTCGGCGTGGGCGTCGATCAGCTCCTGCGTCATGTCGATCGGATGGCTCGTTGTGTAGCGCAGCCGCGTGACGCCTTCGATACGCTCGAGGCGCTCGAACAGGCGGGGCAGGGACCAGAGCGAGCCATCCTCGCCCATGCCCTTATAGGCGTTGACGTTCTGGCCGATGATCGTGAGCTCGCGCACGCCGGCGGCGGCGAGCGCCTCCGCCTCCTCGACGATCTCGAGCGGCTTGCGCGAGACCTCGGCGCCGCGGGTGTAGGGAACGACGCAGAAGGAGCAGAATTTGTCGCATCCCTCCTGCGCGGTGATGAAGGCCGCCACGCCGCGCAGGCGCTTGCCCTCGGCCGCCGCCCGGCGCAGCGCGCGAAACTTGTCCTCGACGGCGAAATCCGTCTCCGCCACCCGCTCGCCCGCCTCGGCGCGGGTCAGAAGATCGGAGAGGCGATGATAGCTCTGCGGCCCGACGACGAGATCGACCGCGCGCTGGCGGCGCAGCACCTCCTCGCCCTCGGCCTGGGCGACGCAGCCGGCGACGACGATTCGATAATCGCGCCCCTGCGCGCCGCGCTCGGCCTTGACCTTGGCGAGCCGGCCGAGCTCCGAATAGACCTTTTCGGTCGCTTTCTCGCGAATATGGCAGGTGTTGAGCACGACGAGATCGGCCTCGTCCTCATTCGCGGCCTCGGCATAGCCTCTCGCCGCGAGCAGATCCGTCATGCGCGTCGCATCATAGACGTTCATCTGGCAGCCATATGATTTCACATAGGCTTTCGCTATTCCAGGCGCTTCCTCGGCGTGCGAGGCGGGCGCGGGCTTCGATGCGGCGTCGGAAATCTCTGTGTCTCCTCAACGGGCGGCGGGGTCTCGCGTCGAGGCGATATTACCTGCGCTTTCCCGGCCCGCAACGTCTGTCGCCGGATCGCGCGCCAAAAGGTCGCGAGCCAGCAGATCGCGGACCTTGGCCTCGGTCGCCGCGGCGAGAGCCTTGCGGTCGCCGGAGCCGGGGTCCACCGCCTCGCCCCACAATATATGACATTTTGCGCCGCCGCGCTTCATCAGGCTCCATAAATGTGGGAGAAAAGTCATATCGCCGTACCAGCCGACGTCGAACCTGCCGCCGACAAGAGCGCTTTTCCGCTCCGTATAGAGAATGGCGGCCGGCGCGAGCGTCGGCGCGGCGGCTGCGGTGGCGGCCAGCTCGCTCAGCATCGCGAAATGCGAGGCGTTGAATTTCAGCACGCCGGCGCCGTCGCTGGAGGTTCCTTCGGCGAAGACGACGATATCCTCGCCCCGTTTGAGCCGTTCGGCCAGCGCGGCGTTGACGATGGGGATCGACCGCCTGTTGCCGCGCTCGACGAAGATCGTGCCCTGGAGCCGCGCGAGAAAGCCGAGCACGGGCCAGGAGGCGACCTCGGATTTCGCCAGAAAGACCAGCGGATAGCGGCTCGCCAGAACGATGATGTCGGTCCAGGAGACATGATTGGCGACGACGAATCGCGGGCTCGAGCCGGCGAGCCGGCCTTGCTCGCGCACCTCTATGCCGATGATGGCGCACATCACGCGGCAGAAGCCGGTCTGGATGCTGTGGCGCAGCTCCCAGCGCCGCCGGCGCGCCAGCCATTGGACCGGGACGAAGAAGACGAAGGCCCCGGTCATCGCCAGGGCGAAAGCGATCGCGCGCAGATAGGGCATAGCCCTCTTTCTAACGCGCGAGCGACAGTTTCGTGACGGTCTCTGCGTCGTCGTCCGAGGTCATGCCTGATGTCATGCCGCTAAATAGGGAAAGACTGCGAGGTCACAGCTCGCATCGCATCGTCAACGCCGCCTGACGCTCGCCATCGGGGCGCTGGTAGTAATTCTCGCGGCGGCCGATCGTCTTGAAGCCCAGCCGCTCATAGACTTTCAGCGCCGCCACATTGTCCGCCGCCACCTCGAGGAAGACGAGCCGCGCCCCGCCGCGCTCGAGATTGGTGAGATGCGCGGCGAGCAGCGCCCGTCCGAGCCCGCTCCCGCGACGCGCCGGATCGACGGCGAAGGTCAAAATCTCGCCATCGGGCGGCAGCAGGCGCGACAGCGCCATGCCGCCCATCTCGTCCTTGAGCAGGCGCTCGTTCATCGCGCCGTCGGCCAGCACGATGCGGTCGGTCAAAAGGCTCTCGAAGTCGATCTTCGACCAGGGGAAGGCGAAAGAGGCCGCGTGAATCTTGGCGCAATCATAGGCGTGATCGGCGCCGATGGGCCGGATCACATAATGCGGCTTGGGGAAGAATGTCGAAAACAAGCTCATGACGCCGCCGCTCACGCTCCGGCCGGGGCGTCTTGAAGCGGGCGCTCCGAAGGCTTGGCGTCCGGCGCCTTCAGATAGAGCGGGCGGGCGGGCGCGGTCGCCGGATCGGCGACCAGGCCGAGCCGCGCGACAAAGGCGATGTCGGGAGCCGCCGCCCGGCTGGCGATCTCCGCCTCGAGGCCGGCGAGACGGGCCTCCTCCGCCAGCAGCGGCGCGCCTGAGCCGATGAGCCGCAACGGGCCGGAGCCGAGCGCCCGCAGCGCCTCATGGGCGCCGACGCGGCGGGGCGAGAGCAGCGTGCGGCCGTCCGGCCCATAGGCGGTCACATAGACATGGCCGTGGCGCGCGTCGATCGCCGCCGCCACCACGCCGTCGAAGGGGACGAGCACATAAGGCGCCGCCAGCGCCGCCAGCGTCGAGACGCCGACGATGGGCGCCTTCACGGCGAGGGCGATGGCCTGACCCGCCGCGAGACCGATTCGGATGCCGGTGAAAGAGCCCGGCCCGACGGTGACCGCGACCCGCCCGATCGACGCGAAGCCGCCGCCGGCCGCGGCGACGACGCGCTCGACGAGCGGCAGCAGCTCCTCGGCGTGGCCGCGCTCCATCGGAGCCGTCTCGCTGGCGATTGGGTCGGCGGCGCCCAGATCGAGCACGCAGGCGGAAACGGCGGGCAGCGCCGTGTCGATGGCGAGGATTCTCATTGCCGGCGGATTATGACGGGTTTCTCGCGGCTTTCAAAGCGGCCTCTCAAACCTGCTGCACGGAGGCGACCTGCGGCACGAAATGACGCAGCATATTTTCGATGCCGTTCTTGAGCGTCGCGGTGGAGGAGGGGCAGCCGGAGCAGGAGCCCTTCATCGCCACATAGACGATTCCGTCGCGAAAGCCGCGAAAGGTGATGTCGCCGCCGTCATTGGCGACCGCCGGGCGCACGCGGGTCACGATCAGCTCCTTGATCTGAGCCACAGTGTCGGCGTCGGCGGGATCGAAGAACTCCGCCGGAGCGGCCTCGGCGTTGTCGATGACGATCGGCTGGCCGGAGCTGAAATGCTCCATGATCGTGCCGAGGATGGCGGGCTTCAGATGCGCCCATTCGGCCTCGGTCTTGGTGACGGAGACGAAATCGGGGCCGAACATCACCGCCTCGACGCCGTCGATCGACAGCAGCGCGCCGGCGAGCGGCGAGGCGGCGGAGGCGGCCTCTCGGGTGCGGAACTCGCGCGCGCCCTCGGCGAGGACGGGGCGGCCGGGCAGGAACTTCAGCGTGGAGGGGTTGGGCGTGGTCTCGGTCTGGATGAACATGGGGGTCTTCTCCGCAGCGTCCGGTTCAAGGCCGGGCGATGTTTCGAGGCTTGTCTAGCACGAAATCAGCGGCGTCGCAGCAAAACGCGCGCCCACGGAAAGGGGCGGGGTCAGCGGCCGGCGCGGGGCCGGGCGCGCAATATGCCGAGCAGCGCCGCGCAATGGTCCGAGCGTCGCGCGCCCGCTTCGCCGACGGGCTCGAAATCGGAGCGGTCATAGATGAATTTGCTCGAGCCCTTGAACATCAGCAGGCCCGTCGCCGTGACGACGATGTCGCCCCTGCGCAAGGTCGGATCGTCGAGCCCAGCGTCCTCGCGGGCCGCGCGCGCCTCGACGGCGCGGTCGAGATCGGCGGCGACGCGCGATGCGAAGGCGTCGTATCGCTCACGCGCTTCGTCGATGCGCCGCAGCCATTCGACGCGCCCATCATCGACGCGCGCGGTTTCTTCGGCCGCGGCGCCATGCAGCGCCATCGCCGAAAGCCCAATGCAGAAAACGAGTCTCGTGATCGTCATGGCGTGAGAACGAAACGCGTTGCGTCGCGTCGCGCGAATAGCGATCGAACAATCGTACGTGATTCGCACGAGCGCGATTCCTGGCTACGTGTATTCCCCAGTTTGTCAATCTCCGTCGCGCCCGAATAAAGATTATGGCGCGGGTCACGTCGATCGACAGTCGGCGCAAACGTCGATCGCCGCGCATGGTTATTCCGGGGCTTTCGATGATGATCTGTCTGTCGCCGCGCGATGCGCTCGATCGCATCGCGTTCCCTGCGTCGGCGCGCGAATCCGTTCGACGCGTCGCATTTTCCTCTCGAGACGAAGGACGCCCATGATTCAGCCGCCTCCGCTGACGAGTCCGCTCGTCGACGAGTCGTCTCGTCGGATTTGTTCCATTCCGCAAGAGAGGACGAGTAGAGACGCCACGATTCACATCGTCGACGACGATGACGCCGTTCGCGACTCTCTGCACCTTCTGTTGTCGACCGACGGCTTTCGGGTCAGGTCGCATGAGAGCGCCAGCCATTTCCTCGCATCGGTCGATTCAGGGGACATGGGCTGCGTGGTGACCGATGCGCGCATGCCGGAGATGACCGGCATCGAGCTCTTGGAGGCGATGAAGGCGCGGCGCCTGTCGCTGCCGGTCGTCGTCATCACCGCCTATGCCGATGTGTCGCTCGCCGTGCAGGCGATGAAGCAGGGCGCCTTCGACTTTCTGGAGAAGCCCTTCGACAATGAGGCGTTGATCGCCTGCGTGCGTCTCGCGCTCGCCTATGAGCGGGAAGAGCAGTTCCGCGCCGCGGAGACGCAGACGATCGAGGCGCGGCTGCAGACATTGACGGCGCGCGAGAGCGAGGTGCTCGAGCGCCTGTTGCATGGCATGCCGAACAAGGTCATCGGCCGCGAGCTCGGCATCAGCGTCCGCACAGTGGAGGTCCACCGCGCCAATGTGATGCTGAAGATGAACGCCGGCAGCCTCTCCGAGCTCGTGCGCATGTCGCTCGCCGCCGAGCAGGCGCGCGGCAAAAGCTGATCTCTGCGCTCTGATCGCGGCGCGACTTGCAAAGGACGCTCCGGTCTCCGGCGCGTCCTTTTTGTTAACCATAGGCTGTAGCGCGTAGGTCACAGCGGCCAGATAAACGACGCTCGCAGCGCGGCAGGCCTTGTCTTCGCCAAAGAGACGGGGTCATTTGGGCGTGCGGCGAAGCTTCGGGAGCGGCCTGGGGCGTTGGTCGGGGGCGGCGTGGTTTTGAAGACATCTCGTATTCTCGGCGCTGGTCGTATTTTCGGCGCTCGTCGTGCTTTCAGCGCTTGTGCAGTCGCCGCCCTGCTTTCGGGCTGCAGCCTGCTTCCGGGCAGCGGCCCCTCCGGCGATGCGGTGATCAGCGCCGGCACGCCGACCGAATCGCAGCCGGAGACAGCCTTCGCCCTCGTCGAGATCGACGGCCAGGTGACCGCGGCGCTGGCCAAAAGAGGGGCGCCCGGCCTGCGCGGCTCCTTCGGCGACTATCGCCCGCCCGCCGCGCAGCCGATCGGCGTCGGCGACACTTTGCAGATCACGCTTTGGGAGGCGGCCTCCGGCGGCCTGTTCTCCTCGCCGGCGACGGATCGCTCGAGCCCCGGCTCGCGCTCCGCGGCGATCCCGGATCAGGC